>NZ_DAIPIW010000067.1:0-6123 GCF_036770585.1 Yoonia sp.
GGACAAAGCTGGGGCGTCGGGCCTTCGGCCAGCGGGGTCTGGGCGGGTCGGGGTGGCACCATCGCCGCCTGGCGCGGGGGCGGCTGGATGTTCATCGCGCCGCAGGATGGATGGCTGGCCTGGTGCAAGGGCGATTCCACGCTGCGGGTCCGTTCGGGTGGTAGCTGGCAGGTGCTTGCCGCGCTCTGATCGCGGCAATTCCCGACGAATCTTGTTGCAATACCCGGTGCGGGGCCGAAATTCGCACCTCGGGCAGCACCAAACGCCGAAAAAACGGGCAGCCCGCCGGGTTGCCCGTTTTTCTGTGTCAGCCCGACAAAACACAGGAAAATCAAGTGTTCCACGCCCGTTAGCGCACACAGTCACCCGGTGCCCCCTGTGTTGCGCCATTCTGTCGCGGAATCTTCGACCAGAGTGCTTGCGACCTCATACCCCCTCTGCTACATCGCGCCTGATTTTGCCGCTCTCGCATCCGTGAGGGCAACAGAAGTCGTCCATCTGCTGCCCGACACCATCGGGCGTGGCAGGTCTGGGCCCAAATATCGGAAGGCTACACGTGTCCGAAACCGCTGGTATTTCGACAGGCATCGCCACGCGCTATGCCACCGCCGTGTTCGACCTCGCCAAGGAAGGCAAGGCGATCAAGGCTCTGGAATCTGATATTGCTGCGCTCGATGCAGCGATGGCCGAAAGCGCCGACCTGCGCACCCTTCTGCATTCGCCGCTTTACAGCCGCGAAGAGCAGGGTGCCGCAATCGGTGCTATCGCCAAGAGGATGGAATTATCCGAAACAACCGCAAACGTTCTGGCGCTGCTGTCAGCCAAGCGCCGTTTGTTTGTGCTGCCACAGCTTGTCGCCGTGCTGCGCGACCGTCTTGCCGAAGAACGCGGCGAGGTGACGGCCGAAGTCACGACCGCCAAGGCGCTGACCAAGGCGCAGTCCGACAAGCTGGCGAAGACACTGAAGGCCCAGGTGGGCAAATCCGTGATTATCAAGGAAACCGTCGATGAAAGCATCATCGGCGGCCTCATCGTTAAAGTGGGCTCGAAGATGATCGACACTTCGATCGCCTCCAAGCTCAACGCACTCCAGAACACCATGAAAGAGGTCGGATAAATGGCGATCCAAGCGTCTGAAATCTCTGCGATCCTGAAGGACCAGATCAAGAACTTCGGCAAAGAGGCCGAGGTGGCTGAAGTCGGCCGTGTGCTTAACGTCGGCGACGGTATCGCCCGCGTTTACGGTCTCGACAACGTGCAGGCCGGCGAGATGGTCGAATTCCCCGGCGGGATCCGCGGGATGGCCCTGAACCTTGAATCCGACAACGTTGGTGTGGTTATCTTCGGCTCTGACCGCGACATCAAGGAAGGCGACATCGTCAAGCGCACCAAGTCCATCGTGGACGTGCCGATCGGTGACGCGCTGCTGGGCCGCGTTGTGGACGCGCTGGGCAACCCGCTGGACGGCAAGGGCCCGATCGAGGCGAAAGAACGCGCTGTCGCCGACAGCAAGGCCCCCGGCATCATCCCGCGCAAGTCCGTGCATGAACCGATGGCGACCGGCCTCAAGTCCGTTGACGCCATGATCCCGATCGGCCGCGGCCAGCGCGAGCTGATCATCGGCGACCGTCAGACCGGCAAGACTGCTGTGGCGCTGGACACGATCCTGAACCAGAAGTCCTACAACGACGCCGCCGAGAAAGAGTATGACAAGCTTTACTGCATCTACGTGGCCGTTGGTCAGAAACGCTCGACCGTTGCCCAGCTGGTGAAGCGTCTGGAAGAATCCGGTGCCTTCGAATATTCGATCGTTGTGGCGGCAACCGCATCCGATCCGGCCCCGATGCAGTATCTGGCCCCTTACGCCGCGACTGCGATGGCCGAATACTTCCGCGACAATGGCCGCCACGCGCTGATCATCTATGACGACCTGTCCAAGCAGGCCGTGTCCTACCGTCAGATGTCCCTGCTGCTGCGCCGCCCACCAGGCCGCGAAGCTTACCCGGGGGATGTTTTCTACCTCCACTCGCGCCTGCTGGAGCGGTCGGCCAAGCTGAACGAGGACAATGGCGCAGGCTCGCTGACAGCCCTGCCGATCATCGAAACCCAAGGTGGTGACGTGTCCGCGTTTATTCCGACCAACGTGATTTCGATCACCGACGGTCAGATCTTCCTTGAGACCGAACTCTTCTATCAGGGGATCCGCCCCGCCGTGAACACCGGTCTGTCGGTTTCGCGGGTTGGGTCCTCGGCGCAGACGAACGCGATGAAATCCGTTGCCGGTCCGGTCAAGCTGGAACTGGCCCAGTACCGCGAAATGGCCGCCTTCGCGCAGTTCGGCTCTGATCTCGACGCCGCGACCCAGCAACTGCTGAACCGCGGTGCCCGTCTGACCGAACTGATGAAGCAACCGCAGTATTCGCCCCTGACCAACGCCGAGATCGTCTGCGTGATCTACGCGGGCACCAAGGGCTTCCTCGACAAGATCGCCGTCAAGGACGTGGGTCGTTTCGAGGCCGGTCTGCTGAAGCACATGCGCACCAACGCCAAGGACGTGCTGGACTTCATCACCAAGGAAGACCCCAAGATCAAAGGTGAGGCGGAAGACAAACTGAAGGCCGCGATCGAAGCCTTCGCCAAAGACTTCGCCTAAATCCCTGAGACAAAGGAGACTTTGCTTTGCCTAGTCTTAAGGACCTGAAAAACCGGATCGCGTCGGTCAAATCGACCCGCAAGATCACCAAGGCCATGCAGATGGTCGCGGCCGCCAAACTGCGCCGCGCCCAGGATGCAGCCGAAGCCGCACGCCCCTATGCCGAGCGTTTCAACGCGGTGATGGCAGGGTTGGCGGCATCGGTGGGCAACAGCGAAACGGCGCCGCGGCTTCTGGTCGGCACCGGCAAGGACGATGTGCACCTGCTGGTGGTCATGACGGCTGAACGCGGTCTGTGCGGCGGCTTCAACAGCAACATCGCCAAGCTGGCGCGCCAGCATGCGCAAAAGCTGCTGGCCGCTGGCAAGACCGTCAAGATCCTGACCGTCGGCAAGAAGGGCCGCGCCTCGATGAAGCGCGATCTGGGCGACCATTTCGTCGGTCACATCGACATGACGGACGTCAAGCGTGTCGGCTATGCCGATGCGCAAGGCATCGCCAAGGATGTCCTGAACCGCTTTGACGCTGGCGAATTCGACGTTGCGACGATCTTCTACGCGCGTTTCGAAAACGTGGTCGTGCAGCACCCGACGGCCCAGCAAATCATTCCCGCCGAGTTCGAAGGCACCGAAGATGCGGGCGCTGCCACGCTCTACGACTACGAGCCCGGCGAAGAGGAAATCCTCGCCGATCTGCTGCCCAAAGGTGTGGCCACGGCCATCTTTAGCGCGCTCTTGGAAAACGCCGCGTCCGAACAGGGTGCCCGCCAGTCCGCGATGGACAACGCGACCCGCAACGCAGGCGAGATGATCGACAAGCTGACGATCCAATACAACCGTTCCCGTCAGGCGGTCATCACCAACGAGCTGATCGAAATCATTTCGGGCGCTGAAGCGCTCTAGACCCCGGAGAAGACCATTATGGCAAACGCAAAAGGTAAGATCACGCAGGTCATCGGCGCCGTCGTCGACGTGCAGTTCGGCGATCACCTGCCAGAGATCCTCAACGCTCTGACAACCGACAACAACGGCAAGACCCTTGTCCTCGAGGTGGCCCAGCACCTTGGTGAAAGCACTGTCCGCGCGATTGCGATGGACTCCACCGAAGGTCTGGTGCGCGGTCAGGAAGTGACCGACACCGACGGCCCGATCACCGTGCCCGTCGGCGATGCAACACTTGGCCGGATCATGAACGTCGTGGGCGAGCCTGTGGACGAAAAAGGCCCCATCGGCGAGAAAGAGCGCCGTTCGATCCACGCTGACGCGCCGACCTTCGAACAGCAGTCGACCGCGTCCGAAGTTCTGGTCACGGGCATCAAGGTGATCGACCTTCTGGCCCCCTACGCAAAGGGCGGCAAGATCGGTCTCTTCGGTGGTGCCGGTGTGGGCAAGACGGTTCTCATTCAGGAACTGATCAACAACATCGCCAAGGTGCACTCGGGCTATTCGGTTTTCGCCGGTGTGGGCGAGCGGACCCGTGAAGGCAACGACCTTTACTACGAATTCATCGACTCCGGCGTCATCGACGCCGAAGATCTTACCAAGTCCAAAGTGGCCCTTGTCTACGGTCAGATGAACGAGCCTCCGGGGGCGCGTATGCGCGTCGCCCTGTCCGGTCTGACCATGGCGGAATCCTTCCGTGACCAGTCCGGCACCGACGTTCTGTTCTTCGTGGACAACATCTTCCGCTTCACGCAGGCGGGGTCCGAGGTGTCCGCACTTCTGGGCCGTATCCCATCCGCTGTGGGCTACCAGCCAACGCTGGCCACCGACATGGGCCAGATGCAGGAACGCATCACCTCGACCAAGAACGGGTCGATCACATCGGTTCAGGCGATCTACGTGCCTGCCGACGACCTGACCGACCCTGCGCCTGCGACCTCGTTTGCGCACCTCGATGCAACGACCGTTCTGAACCGTGCGATCTCGGAAAAGGGGATTTACCCTGCCGTTGACCCGCTCGATTCCACCTCGCGCCTGCTGGACCCCGCCATCGTGGGTGAAGAGCATTACCGCGTGGCCGCCGACGTGCAGAACATGCTGCAGCGCTACAAGTCGCTTCAGGACATCATCGCGATCCTCGGCATGGACGAACTGTCGGAAGAAGACAAACTGACCGTCGCCCGCGCCCGCAAGATCGAGCGTTTCCTGTCGCAGCCCTTCGACGTGGCGCAGGTCTTTACCGGCTCGCCCGGTGTGCAGGTGCCGCTGGAAGACACCATCGCCTCCTTCAAGGCCGTTGTGGCCGGCGAATACGACCACCTGCCCGAAGCGGCCTTCTACATGGTCGGCGGCATCGAAGAGGTGAAGGCCAAGGCCGAAAAGATGGCCGCCGCCGCTGCCTAAGTAACTCGCGAAGGAGCCGACAATGGCAAACCTACACTTCGATCTGGTCTCGCCCGAACGCCGTCTGGCCTCGGTCGAGGCGACCGAGGTCCGCATCCCTGCGATGGAAGGCGACATGACCGCCATGGCCGGTCACACGCCGACCATCACGACCCTGCGCCCCGGTGTCCTGACCGTGGTGCACGGTGGTGGCACGGACGGCTATGTGGTGTCCGGCGGGTTCGCCGAGATCACCGCAGACAGCGTCTCGGTGCTGGCCGAACGGGCCCTGCCACAAGCCGAAGTCACGCAAGAGGTCTACGACGCCATGGTCGCAGAGGCCAAAGCCGCCCTCGGCCGCGCGCAGGAAAACTTCAAGAACGAACCCGGTCCGGTCGACGATGCCGCCAAGCTTTTGTCGGACATGGTCGCGATCGGTGGAACGATCGGACTTTCGGCCAAGTCCTAGGCCCTGCCGAAGCCTGACCGATAGCCCCGCCCTGTGCGGGGCTTTTGCTTTTACGGTGGTGTCAACAGCGCGCTCAGGGTGCCGATCCCCATCACGCCCGGCGCCCCGTCGACGGTCGTCACCATGCTTCCATCAAGTCCGGTACTGCTGCCCCGCGCCCGCATCCCTTCGCCACCGGTTCCGTAGAGACCGCCCACCAGGGTGCCATCGATGCCGAACAGATGCAGGCCACTGTCCAAGGTGCCGTCAATGTCGAGTGTCACCACGGCCTGACCAGACCCGCCCGCCTTCACCTGGCCATTGCTGATCAAAATGGTGCCCGCATAGTTCACCAATCGTTCTTCAAGGTTTTCATCAATCGCGGTCCCCATGAAGTTCTGGGCGCTGCCCGTGATCGACAGGTCGGACAGAGACAGCGTCATCGTCGCATTTCCAGCGACATTGGCGCTTGCTGCGGCTGACGCCACCAAAAGTTCCAGATACCCCGCATAGCTCATGCTGCCCATGTCCGGCATATCGGCATATGTCATGGTCACGCCACCCATGACGGATTGCGGGCCCGTGGCGGTCACCGCAGGCCGGAAGGTGGACTGATAGACGGCCGCTTGGCTCGGCGTCGCAACATAAAGCGCCGTTGGCGTGGGTGTCGGCCCGCCGCCACTGCCGCCGCCGCCGCC
>NZ_DAIPIW010000067.1:6223-14343 GCF_036770585.1 Yoonia sp.
GCCACAAGCAGAACAAGCGACAGCAAAGCCAGAAACCGCAAACACCAGTGAAACATCGCACATGCCTCCAAACGGGGTTAACCAATTCGAAAACAATTAGAGCCAATTTGTTAACCAAACCTTAGGAAGTGGGGACAGGCTTGTGGGAAGATCGAATTTTCCGTTAGGCTCTGGCGGTATTGAACAAGGGCCGATTTCAGTCGCATGATCAGGTTGGACAGTGGCGTGGTGGGCATCGACCACGGAGAGGTCGTGATGTTCTCGGATTTCGAGGATGGCGGCCAGATGTGGCGGGGGGACGGGCCGCGTCAGTCACGCGAAACCGTGCGCTTCGCCTCTGCCTTCCGATCGGTGCCGCATGTGCAGGTCTCGATTTCGATGTGGGATATTTCCAACAAGACCAATATCCGCGCCGATGTGCAGGCCGAAACGATCTCGACGACAGGGTTCGAGATTGTCTTCCGCACATGGAGCGACACGCAGGTCGCGCGGATCAGGGTGGCGTGGACGGCGATCGGTGAACTTCCCAACGCCGATGACTGGGATCTGTCCTAGCCGCCGCACCCCCGCCCCCGGAGGATTGCCGCGATATTTTCGGAAGTCCAACCAATGAATCAGCGGCTGTCTGATTGTCGCCGGCATGGCCCGTAAGGTAACCACTGTGCCAAAAATTTTAAGACATTCTTTACCCGTTGGCCTATAGCAAGGCCAAGCAGTCAAATGATGTTGGCTGACCGTTTACGAGTGTGATGATGGTCGAAGTGACGAACCGACGCGCCCCTCTGCGATGTGCAAGGGCCGTGAAGGAACTGAAAGAGCAGCGCAAATCGACCCGCGCGGTCATGCAGCGTTACGAAGCTGCGACCGATCTGTCGGACGATGAAAAGACGCTCTATGTCCACCTGACACAATCGATGGTCATCCTGAACGCGCTGAGCGACCATCTGGTCAAGCACGACTTTCTTCCGCGCACGTGGGAACATTTCACCTTCGGGTCCGGCTTCGACCGCAATCTCATGCCACTCTTGCGGACCAATCAGGACGGTGAGCTTTGGGTCGAGTATTTCGTCTTCGACCGGCCCCGGAACCTGTTGGAGTTTCTGGGCGGTGACTGTGCCAACGACGTCCCAGAACAGGCAGCAACCATCCGCAAGCGCCCCGCCGCCACCGCAAGGCCAGCGCGCCCCTGTCAGGCCAAGACCACGCCGGACACCGACCTGATGGACCTGATCCGCGCAAGGATGCCCAACCGCAACAAGGCTTGCTATGGTGCGAAGAGCCGCTAGGCGACCACCCCGCTAAAGCGGCCAGACGACCAGTATCGCAGGCACCGCCACAAGAATGACAAGCACCTCCAGCGGCAGGCCCATGCGCCAGTAGTCGCCGAACTGATAGCCCCCCGGTCCCATGATCAGCGTGTTGTTCTTGTGCCCGATCGGGGTCAGGAAGGCGCAGGATGCCGCCACGGCCACAGCCATCAGATAGGTATCCGGATTGGTGCCCGTCGCTGCCGCGACCGATAAGGCGATGGGCGCCGCAAGCAGCGTTGTGGCCACATTGTTGAGGAAATCCGACAGGGTCATGGTGACCACCATCAGCAGGCACAGCGTCACCCAAGGCGGAAAGCCGCCGCCCAGCCCGACGATCTGCCCCGCGATCAGGTCAGCCCCGCCGAAGTGCTCGAAAGCCTCGGCCAGCGGCACCAGACTTGCCAGCAAGACGATCACCTTCCATTCGACCGACGCGTAGACCTCGCCTGCGGAGACAAGACCAAGCGCGACATAGGCGATGACCGCCGCGCCCAGCGCCACCGACAGGGGCATCAGACCAAGAATGGCCAGCAGCACGGCAAGGGCGAAAACAGCGATTGCCATACCCGCCTTGCCACGCTGGATGACTTCGGTCCGGCGCCCCTCCAACGGCAGGATGCCCAGCCAGTCTATCGTCTCGGACACGCGCTCGGGTGTGCCAAGCAGCAGCAGCACGTCACCGGGCTGGATCGTCAAGAGACGCACACGGTCCTGAAAGCTGACGCCCGCGCGGGCAACACCCAACAGCGTCACAGACCGCCGATGCAAGAGTTGCAGGCTGCGCGCCGTGCGCCCGGCAATCCGCGCGCCTTCGGGCACGATCGCCTCGGCCAGGGTCAGGCCTTGCGCGACCACGCTGCCCTCATGTTTCTCCGACCCTGCGAATTCCAGATCGGCCTGCCCCATGAAGGCCTCGATCGCCTTGGGATTGCCCTCGACGACAAGAAAATCACCCGCCCGCAGTTGTCTGCTGCGCGCCATGCCCGCAAGCCGCTTCCCGCCCCTGACCAGGCCCAGTAGATGCACGTCCGCCTCGTCGGCAGAGGCATAGAGATCGCCCACAACCGCTCCCGTTTCGGCAGCGGCCTCGCCGATCCGCAGTTCGGCGATGTAACGTCCCTTGCTGACGGATTTTTCCGTATCGACCAGTGAGGTCCGCGCCGGCAGCAGGCGCCACCCGATCAGCGAGACAAAGGCGATACCCGACATCGCCACTATCAACCCGACCGGGGCAAAGTCGAACATAGCAAACGGCTCGCCCAGCGCGCTTTGGCGATACTCCGAGATCACGATGTTCGGCGGCGTTCCAATCAGCGTGATCATCCCGCCAAGGATGGCGGCAAAAGACAGCGGCATCAGGGTCTTGCCCACGCCACGCTTTGCCTTCCGCGCGGCCTCGAGGTCCAGCGGCATCAACAGGGCCAGGGCCGCGACGTTGTTGATGATCGCCGAAAGGCCCGCCGCAAAGACCGAGATCACCGCGATATGCAACGGCAACGGTCGTTCCGCATCGATCAGCCGCGTGGCCGCCATCTCGACCGCACCTGACGAGGACAGCCCGCGACTGACAATCAGCACCAGCGCGATGATCGCGACGGCGGAATGACCAAAGCCGGAAAATATCTCGTCCTGCGGCACAAGCCCCAGAACGGCCGCAAGGATCAGGGCGCCGAAGGCGACAAGGTCGTAGCGGATCCGCCCCCAAAGCAGCAAGGCAAAGACCAGCCCCAACAAGACGAAGATCTGGACAAGTTCAGACGGCATGCGCCAAGGCTAGACTGCTTTCAGGGCAGTTGGAACCGGCAGGTTTGGACTGACAGGGGCGCGGCGGCTATTCTGCCGCGTAAAGCCCTTCGTAGATCGGCCCCAGCGTCTTGTGGTCGAACAGCGACGACACCGAGGTGCCGTTCCATGTGTTCAGGATGGCCTGCGCGAACATCGGCGCTGTCGGCACGATGCGGATGTTCGGGCAGCCCTTCACCGCGTCGGATGCCTGAATCGTATCCGTGATCACCAGTGTCTTCATCACCGATTTCGACACGCGGTCCACCGCAGGACCGGACAGCACGCCGTGGGTGATGTAGGCGTGCACCTCTTTCGCGCCGTTCTCGATCAGCACCTCGGCCGCCTTGCACAGCGTACCTGCGGTATCCACGATGTCGTCGACGATCACGCAGACCTTGTCCTTGACCTCGCCGATGACGGTCATTTCGGCCACTTCGCCGGGTTTGCCGCGACGCTTGTCCACGATCGAGAGCGGTGCATCGATCCTCTGGGCCAGATCGCGCGCACGGGCCACGCCGCCGACGTCGGGCGAGACGACCATGACCTCATCCATCCGGCCACGGAAATTGTGCATCGCATCCAGCGCATAGATCGGCGAGGCATAGAGGTTATCGACCGGGATATCGAAAAAACCCTGAATCTGCGTTGCATGCAAATCCAGGGTCAGGACACGTTCCACGCCGGCTTCGACCAGCATATTCGCCACCAGCTTGGCCGTGATCGGGGTGCGGGCCTTGGATCGGCGATCCTGCCGCGCATAGCCGAAATAGGGGATCACGGCGGTGATGCGCGCGGCGGACGACCGGCGCAGGGCATCGGCGATGATCAACAGCTCCATCAGGTTGTCATTGGCGGGGTTCGAGGTCGGCTGGATGATGAACATATCCTCGCCGCGCACGTTTTCGAAAACTTCGACGAAAACCTCGCCATCGTTGAAGCGTTCGACCCGCGCATCCACCAGCTTGGTGTCCATCCCGCGATGCATCGACATGCGCCGTGCGATCGCCTTGGCCAGAGGTTGGTTCGCATTGCCGGCAATCAGCTTGGGTTCAATCATCGTCGGCATGGGAAAGGTCCTCTGGCAGAAGGGCACGGGTACGCATGTAACAGATTCGTGGCGTTGACACCGCCTAGCACAAGCTTACCGTCGCGCAAAGATTTCCGCAGCCGATGGACCACCAAATGCCGCATATTGATTACTACTTTGCCACCCTGTCCCCCTATACCTATCTCAGCGGCACCCGCCCGGCAGAGGTCGCCAAACGGCATGGCGCGACGCTTCGCTACAAACCGCTTGATATCATGGCGCTGTTCGCGCGCACGGGCGGCCTGCCGCCCAAGGACCGGCACCCCAACCGGCAGGCCTACCGGCTGCAAGACATCGAACGGCGGGCCAAGCTGCTGGGCAAGCCGCTGAACCCCAAGCCGATGTTCTGGCCCACCAATGGCGCACCTTCGGCCTATGCGATCATTTCCGCGCAGAACGCAGGGCATGACGTGGCCGAACTGGTGACAACCTTCGGTGCCGCGATCTGGGCCGAGGACAAGGACATCAGCCAGGACGACATCGTGCGCGCCTGTCTTGAAGCCTGCGGGCTTGATCCGGCGCTGGCCGACAAGGACATGCTGACGACGGCGGACACATTCGCCCGCAATCTCGAAGATGCGGTGGGCGCGGGGGCATTTGGCGCGCCTTTCTTCGTGGTCGACAGCGGGCAGGTCTTCTGGGGCGAAGACCGGATCGACGATCTGGAGGCACATCTGGCAGGCCGCATCTAGGGTGGCCCTGTCCGGCATCCACCACGTCACCACCGGCGACGACCGGTCACGCCTGCTGATCCACTGCATGCTGGCGCGGCACGAGACGCTTTTGCCGCTTTCCCGTGCGCTTGGGGGCGGGACGCTCTTTGATATGCCGGGCCACGGGCAAAGCGCGGATTGGGACGGCAAGACGCCCTATCAGGCGCAGACGGCAAGCATCGCGGCGGCGCTTTGCAATGGCCCGACCCATCTCATCGGCCATTCCTTCGGGGCGACGGTCGCCTTGCGTCTGGCGGTCGAGTATCCCGACCTTGTCAGCCACCTGACCCTGATCGAGCCTGTCTTCTTCGCCGCCGCCAAGGGGACCGGGGTGCACGACCACCACCGCAAGGCCTTTCGCCCCTTTGTCGCCGCCATGCTGCAAGGGGATGAGGTGCGCGCGGCGCAGGTCTTCAACACCCTCTGGGGCGAGACGCCATGGGACATGATCCCGCCGGACCAGCAGGCAGCCCTTGTAAAGCGTATCCACCTCGTCGTCGCGGGCGGGGCCGAGATCGAGGAAGACGCCGAGGGGATCACATCGGCCGAACGGCTTGCAAAGGTCGACATCCCCGTCACGCTGATCCGTGGCCAGAACACGCAGCCCGTGATTGCCGCCATCCATGCCCGGCTGGTGGAACGTCTGCCCCACGCCACGGACCACGTCATCGCGGGTGCCGGCCACATGCTGCCGATCCGCAAGACCTACCTGCCGCACATAGCCGCGATCATCCGCGCAAGTGAGACAGGAACCCGTTGACCGCATCCTCGGACGCCGACCAGTCCGTGACCAGCCGCCCGATCAATGGTTCATCGGGATCACCGACCTGCGGGTCGCCGCTGATCACGTAGTAGACAGCGCCCGCGTCCAGCATCCGCTTGTGTTCGGCGCGGGGCATCTCGAAAAAGATGATATTGGCCTGCGGCTGGTAAAGCATCCGCGCCACATTATGCGCCGCCAGCCCCGCGGCCAGTTGCGCACAACGGGCATTGGCGGCCCGCGCCATGTCCAGCCACAGCCCGTCTTCCAGATAGGCCTGCATCTGGGCCGACAGGTAGCGGTGCTTGGACAGAAGATGCCCGCCGCGCTTGCGCCGCAGCTCGAACTCCCACGCCAGATCAGGGTCGAAGATCACGCAGGCCTCGACCCCCATCGCACCGTTCTTGGTGCCACCGAAGCTGACGGTATCGACGCCGGCTTTCCACGTCATCTCGGCAGGCGAACAGTCCAGTGCGACCAGCGCATTGGCAAAGCGCGCACCGTCCAGATGCGTCTTCAGGCCATATTCCCGCGCGACCGAGGTCAGCGCACGGATTTCATCCAGCGCATAAATCGTGCCTTTCTCCGTCACCTGCGTCAGCGACAGCGGCCCGCGCTGGGGGCCATGCACGCCGCGGTTCTGTTCGGCCAGTATCTTTGCCCGCAGCCCGTCGGTCGTCATCTTGCCGTCCACGGTCGGCACCAGCGTCAGCTTGGCGCCGGTGTAGAATTCGGGCGCGTTGCATTCGTCCTCGTGGATGTGGGCGCAATCGGTGCAGAAGATCGTCTGCCACGGCTGCGACATGGTCCCCAGAAGGATGGAATTGGCCGAGGTGCCGTTGATCACCAGATAGACCGCCGCATCCGGGGCCTCGAAAATCTCGCGGATGGAGGCGCGCACCTCGTCCATGATGGGCTCCGCGCCATAGCCCATGGCGTAGCCTGCGTTCGCCTTGACCAGCGCCTCCATCACCTTGGGATGGGCGGGTCCGGCGTTGTCGGATGCAAAGAACATCAAAGCGGCTCCTGAATGATAAAGTCTTCCCAGTCGTCTTCGTCGACGGCCTCTTCGGATATGGTCATGCCGCGCATCGAGACGCCAGCCCGGTGGACCGTCTCGGGATCGCCCGAGATCAGCGGGTGCCAGTCATAAAGCGGGCGGCCTTCGTAGATCAGCCGATAGCCGCAGGTGCGCGGCAGCCAGTAGAGGTGCCGTTCGATGGTCTCGGGTGTCAGGACGATGCATTCGGGCACGTATTTGTGGCGGTTGCCGTAATTGCTGCAAAGGCAGGTCCCGACGTCGAGCAGGCGGCAGGACACGCGGGTCAGTTCCACGGTGCCTTCTTCGTCCTCCAGCTTGTTGAGGCAACATTTGCCGCAACCGTCGCAGAGCGCCTCCCATTCGGGGCGGGTCATCTCGTCCATCGGTTTGGTTTCCCAGAACCGGTCGGCCAGCCCCTCGCGCGGGATCTCAGCGGACATGCGAGAGGATCGCGCGGGCCTGATCGCAGTCCGCGTCCATCTGGGTGATCAGCGCATCAAGGCTGTCGAATTTCAATTCAGGCCGCAGAAAATCGACCAGCGCGACAGACAGATGCGTGCCGTAAAGGTCGCCCTTGAAATCAAAGATGTAGGTTTCGCAATTGGGGATATTCTCGCCGAACATCGGGCGCACGCCGATGGATGCGGCGCCGTTGTAGGCGCCCTTGTGCGGGCCGCCCAGCACATCTACCTTCACCGCATAGACGCCGAACTTCGGCGGATGCAGGCCGGTGATAGACATATTGGCGGTCGGATAGCCCAGATCGCGCCCGCGCTGGTCGCCCTTGATCACCGCGCCTTCGATCCGGTGCCAATGGCCCAGCATCGCGGCGGCGTCGCGCGGCTTGCCGTCACTCAGCGCGGCACGAATGGCGGTAGAGGAAACACTGGCCGTATCCACTGTCACCAGCGGCGCGATGGTGACGCCGAACCCCATCTCGGCCCCGTAGGCTGTCAGGTCTTCGACCGTCCCTTTGCGGTCCTTGCCGAAACAGAAATCCGCACCGACGACCACATGGGCCAGCCCCAGTTGGTTGACGATGATCTCTTGCGCGAAGGCGCGCGGCGTCAGTGCGGCAAGGGCGGCATTGAACGGCACCTCATAGAGCCTCTCGACCCCCAGCTTGGCCAGCCGGTTCGCCTTGGCCTCGGCGTTCATCAGGCGGAAGGGGGCGTCGGCGCGGCCGAAGAAATCGCGCGGGTGGGGCTCGAACGTCATGATGCCAAGGGGCGCATGGGCAGCATCGGCGGCCTTGCGCGTCAGGTCGATGACGGCGCGGTGGCCGATATGGACACCGTCGAAATTGCCGATGGCCGCAGCCGCGCCGCGATCGGCAGGGTCGATGAAGGCAATGTCTCGGATCACGCGCATGAAGGCTTGCCTAGCCCGTCAGCGCGACCCGCGCAAGCGCCCGTTGGCCTAG
>NZ_DAIPIW010000068.1:0-13997 GCF_036770585.1 Yoonia sp.
CGATGACGCGGCCCATCACACCGATGAACCCGCCCAGATCGTCCGAGGACGAGGCAATCTGCCCACCGTCGGGCGTGGTGACTGCGTAGGTGCCATTCCGGTCACCGGTCATGACGATATCGCGCGAGGCGACGACAGGCGCCTCGACCAGAACGCCGCGATTGGGCACGTCGAACCATTGCGCATAGGCGACCAGGGCAAGGCTCGCGACCATCAGCGCGAACATCGCCTGCACCAGAATCCGCGGAACCATCTCTTTGTCGCGATGGCGCATTTGCTGTTCAAGTTGTGACATGATGCCTTACTCCGCTGCGACGGCATTGCCGTCAGATTGGCTGACCCTCTCGACCTTTGGTTCCGAAATCCGCGTCTCGGCGGCTTCGGCAAAGATACGGGCGACGTTGGCCGCGTCGGGGATACAGCGCAGGGCGGGCTGGGTCCGCGCCATGCGCCACGGCCGCACATGCGGCCAGGACATCAGGTAGGATATCCGCGTTTCCCCGATCAGCTCGAACGCAAGCGTGCCGTGGCCCGAAGGCTTCAGGTCCAGCTTGGCGGTGCCGATCCATGTATAGGGCAGGTTCAGCGTCATCGTCAGCGCTGCACCGATCCGCATCGCCACACGCTTGTTCGTCAGTGTGTAGACCGTCGATTTCGCCTGCACATAGGCGATCCCGTAAAGGATCCCGCAGGCCAGAAGCCCCGACAGAACGAAGGGCACGCCATGCAGCAAAGCGACGCTGAAAGGCACCTCGGCGGCTGACGCCCCGACACGCCAGAGCGTCAACAAGGCGAAATAGGCCGCCACCCACCGCAGAGCCAAGGCCTCACGGGCAAGGTGTCGTGGATCAGGGGCGCCCTGCCACAGGATATGTTCGCCTTCCGGCAGCTTCTCTGGAAGCCCCCTGATCGGCTCGAAATTGAAATCGTCGTGGCTCATGGCGCGTTCCCTTTCGCGTTTCGCGCACCCCCGGTGGCTGGCCGGGGGCACAAGGTTGGTGTCACAAGATCAGGACGCGTAAAGCGTGCCGCCCGCGTAGTATGCGGTGATCTTGTCTTCTTCGAGCAGGGTGACCTGCTCCATGCTCTTGGTGGCTGGCACGTTGTCCCAATTGCCGGCCTTGAGCGATTTCACTTTCACGCGGTCAGGCAGGATACGGGCCATGTTGATCGGGATCAGGCGCGTCTTGCCCGACCCTTCGGGGTTCAGATCGACCGTCATGTAGCGGACCAGAGCCTCGGGCACGTCAACCCACATGTCGGTGACACGGCCGACGACTTCACCGTCGCCGCCCACAACCGCCTTGCCGCGCGGATCGCGCCCGGCCGAGATCTTGAAGTCGGGCAGCATCGACATCGGCTTGATCTTGACGTGGCCATGGGCGTCCAGTTCCGGCGCATCGCGGCGCGGTGCCCAGGCTGCGGGGCCGACACCATCGACCATCGGATCACCTGTCGGCAGCCAAGGCGAACCGGTGCTGGGCGAGGATTGCGCCAGCGCCAGATCGGTCCGCATCTTGCTGTCTTCGTAGTCACGGCTTGGCACCGTCAGCGTGCCTTTGCCATCGCGCAGGATAAAGGTCTTTTCCTTGGGCAGCGGGAACAGGCTTTCATTCGCCGGCACACCGTCGCCGTCGTCGCGCAAAGGATAGCCCTCGCGCATGTTTTCGGTCTGCAGGTAATAGACGAGACCTGCAAAGAAGATCCAGAAGAGCCAGATTGCGATGCTCGCCAGATCCGTGTTGCCAAAGAATTCTACACCAACCATTGGTTTGTCCTTTCGGTGGTTAGGTCGGGAACTCTGCCAAACCCAGCTTGGCAGTGTCCCCGGTGGTCATGGGCCGCAGCCGCACAAGCGGCCCCAGCACAATCAGGGTGATAAACAAAAGGGCTATCTCGGTGTGGTAGACGACCGAGTAGCCGGTGGCAGGCGTGGCGAGCGCCTCTCCCAAGGTGCCGGTCCCAGCGGCATGGTTCACGAGGTCACGCAAGGTGCCCCCGATAAAGATGGACAGCCCCGCACCGGTGGCCTGTGCGGCCCCCCATGCGCCAAGGGCCAGACCGCGACCGGCCTTGCCGATTGCGGGCATCGTCATGGCGGCCGTCAGGGTCGAGACCCCGAAAAGACCGCCGCCGAAACCGATCAGTGTCGCTCCGGCGTAGAACAGAACGGGCGAATTCACCGGCGCTGCGAAGATCACCGTGGCGAAGGCCACGATCCCAGCCAGAAGACTGCGTGCGGCCATCCGGTAAGGATCAAGCCCCGTCTTCAGCCAGCGCGCCGCCAACCCGAAACCGACCAGCGCGCCCATCGCCCACATCGCCGTCAGCATCGTCGTCGCCGAGACCGACAGACCGAGAATCTCGCCGCCGTATGGTTCCAGCAGCACATCCTGCATGTTGAAGGCCATTGTCCCGATGAACACCACCGCCAGCAGCCGCCCTGCATCGCCGCCTGCGGCCAGATCGTTCCACGCGTCGCGGAACGTGGGCGAGGCTTCCTCGCGCTGCGCCTTGGTCATCGGCGTGACCTTCTCTTGCCGCCAGAGGGCGATCAGGTTCAACAGCAGCGTCATCACGGCGGTGCCCTGCACCACCTGCACCAGCCGCAACGGCGAATAATCGCGTAGCAGTGCGCCGATGATGATCGCGGCAAAGGCCATCCCCAGCAGGTTCATCACATAAAGCAGCGCCACGACCTTGGGCCGCGTTTCTTCCGTCGCGCGGTCGGCGGCCAGCGCCAGACCCGCCGTCTGGGTCATGTGCATCCCGATCCCGGTCAGCAGGAAGGCAAGACCCGCCCCTACATATCCCGCAATCGGGAAATCGAGCGTCCGGTCACCCGACAGCACCAGCAGGGCCATCGGCATGATCGCAAGGCCCCCGAACTGCCACATCGTCCCGAACCAGAGGTAGGGAATACGCTTCCAGCCGATCGCGGATTTGTAGTTGTCGGACTTGTGCCCCAGCAGGGCACGGAACGGTGCGACCAGCACCGGAATGGCGATCATCGCCGCCACCAGCGTGGCACCGATCCCCAATTCCACGATCATCACGCGGTTCAGCGTGCCCAAAAGCATCACCGCCGCCATCCCGACCGAGACCTGGAACAGCGACAGGCGCAAAAGCTGGCTCAGCGGCAGGTCTTCACTGACCGCATCCGCGAAGGGCAAGAGGTTGACCGACAAGCGCTTGAGGGATGATGCCTTGAAGATCATGCGCGAACTCCGCCGAAGACCAGCGCCTTCGAGATGTAGAAACCCGACTTGACCTGATCCACTTCGGCCAGCCGCCGCTTCACGCCCGCATCCCGCAAGGCCGAGGCGATGGCACCAGTGGTCTGCGGGATCATCACAGGGCTGCGGTCGGCGCGCGGAAACAGCTTGCCCACCCGCCACATCGCCATCAGCGCAGGCGTGCGCGGTGCGATGGTGAAGACGAACTTGCCGTCCACCCGGTGCGCGGCCTTCCCCAGAAGGCCCGCGATATCGGCGGCGCTGTAGTAGATCATCGAATCCATCGCCAGCGCGTGGTCGAACCGGCCGTGGGTATCGTCCAGCATGTCGCCCGCCACCCAGGTGATCCGGTCCTTGAGGTCCGGCGGCATCCGCAGTTGCGCGATATCGACCAGTGCAGGCGAGATATCGACCGCCACCACCTCGGCCCCGCGCTGGGCCAGTTCGATTGCCATCGCGCCGGTGCCGCAGCCTGCATCCAGCACCCGTGCGCCGCGCAGATCGCCGGGCAGTTGCGCCAGCATCAGCGCGCGCATCCGGTCGCGCCCCGCGCGCACGGTCGCCCGCACACCCGAGACCGGGGCATCAGATGTCAGCCGCTCCCAGACCTTGGTCGCGGTGCGGTCGAAATAGTGTTCGACCCTGTCACGTGTGGCGGCGTAGTTGGTCACTTAATCGAATCCCAGCAGTTCAAAGATTTCCCGATCGGGCAGCGGGGCGGGCGCCAATGGCTCGGTCCCGTTCCAGAGCGTTTCCGCCAACCGGATGTATTCCTTGCGGACCTGCACGATTTCCTCGTCATCGGGCATCTCGAAGAGTGTCTTTTTCTTCAAGCGGCTGCGGCGGATCGCGTCGAGGTCAGGCATATGCGCGATGCGGTTGAAACCGACGGTCCGGCAATAGCGGTCCACCTCGTCGGTCTCGCGGCTGCGGTTGGCGACACAGCCGGCCAGACGCACCTTGTAGTTGGCGGATTTGGCCTGCACCGCCGCGATGATCCGGTTCATCGCATAGATGCTGTCAAAGTCATTGGCGGTCACGATCAGCGCGCGGTCGGCGTGCTGCAAGGGCGCTGCAAAACCGCCGCAGACCACGTCACCCAGCACGTCGAAGATCACCACATCGGTGTTTTCCAGCAGGTGATGCTGCTTGAGCAGTTTGACCGTCTGCCCCACGACATAACCGCCGCACCCCGTGCCCGCAGGCGGGCCACCGGCCTCGACGCATTTCACGCCGTTGAAGCCGTCGAAGATGAAATCCTCGGGGCGCAGTTCCTCGGAATGGAAATCCACCTCTTTGAGGATGTCGATCACGGTCGGCACCAACGATCCGGTCAGGGTGAACGTGCTGTCATGCTTGGGATCGCAGCCGATCTGCAAGACCCGCTTGCCCAGCATCGAAAACGCCGCCGACAGGTTGGACGAGGTCGTGGATTTGCCGATCCCGCCCTTGCCATAGACCGAGAAGACCTTGGCGCCCTCGATCTTCGCGTCATCCGGCTGGTGCACCTGCACCGAGCCTTCGCCATCAAGGCCTTTCAGGTTCGGGATCTCGTCTCTGGGGCTCATGAGAGCCTCCTTTCATTTGTCGTCATTGGGGATCGCATCATTCCGCTGCCACCCCTTCCATCCGGTCTTCCAATGCATCCGCTGCATCCTGAAGAGCCGCCAAAGTCGCTTCGTCCGGTGTCCAGTAGGCGCGGTCCGACGCCTCGAGCAGCCGGTTCGCCATCCGCATCGAGGCTTGCGGGTTCAGTGCCGCCAGCCGGTTGCGCATGTCTTCGTCCAGCACGAAGGTTTCCGACAGGCGCTGGTAGACCCAAGGTTCGACCTCGCCGGTCGTCGCCGACCAACCCATCGTGTTGGTCACATGCGCCTCGATCTGGCGGACACCCTCGTGGCCGTGGGTCAGCAGGGCCTCGTAGAATTTCGGGTTCAGGCTGCGGCTGCGCGTTTCCAGCGCCACCTGATCCTGCAACGTGCGCACCTTGGCCCCGCCACGGGTCTGATCGCCGATGTAGACGGGGGCTGCCTGCCCGCCCTTGGCGCGCTTCACCGCCCGGGAAATGCCGCCCAGCGTGTCGAAGTAATGGTCAACCGTGGTGACGCCAAGTTCGACGGATTCAAGGTTCTGATAGGCAAGGTCCACATCCTTCAGCGCCTTCTGCAACAGCGCGGGGTTCTGCGTTGCCTTGCCGTTGACACCGTAGGCAAAGCTTTTGCGGGCCTCATAGGCATCGGCCAGCTCATCCTCGTCACCAAAGGCCGAGCTATCGACCAGCTGGTTCACGTTCGATCCATAAGCGCCTTCGGCATTCGAAAAGACGCGCAAGGCGGCGTCTTCGATCCCGCAGCCCATGTCCTTGGCATAGGCCAGCGCATGGGCGCGGACAAAGTTCTGGTCCAGCGGTTCATCGGCGGTGGCGCATTTCAGCGCGGCCTCTGCCAGCATCCGTGTCTGCAATGGCAGCAGGTCGCGGAAAATCCCCGACAGCGTCATCACGACATCGATGCGCGGGCGACCCAAGGCGGCCAGCGGGATCAGATCAGCCCCCGACAGGCGGCCAAAACTGTCGAAGCGTGGCAAAGCCCCCATCAGCGCCAGCGCCTGACCGATCGGCCCGCCATCGGATTTGATATTGTCGGACCCCCAAAGCACCAGCGCCACGGTGCGGGGCATCGCCTTGTGGGTTTCCAGCAGCAGGTCCGCCTGCTTCTTGCCCTCGGCCACGGCAAAGGCGGTCGGCATCCGGAACGGATCGAAGGCATGGATATTGCGGCCCGTCGGCACGATCTGGGGCGAGCGGATCAGGTCACCACCGGGCACAGGCGGGACAAAGTGCCCCGACAGCGCCGCCATCAGCCCCGCCAGTTCATGATCCCCGCCCAGCAGCGCTGCGGCGGCATCCGTCGCCTCGCCCTTGGGCATCAGGGCGATGAATTCGGCCTTCGCCTTGTCGCTCATCGGCTTGCCGACGACGTGCAGCCCTTCGGTGATCAAAGAGCCCTCGGTCTCCAGCAGTTTCAGCCAGAGGCGGTCCAGATCGCGCGCATCCAGATCGACCGCCACCGCCTGATCGCGGATCAGCAAAGCCAGTTCGTCGCGCTGGTCATCGGTCGGGGGCATCTCGCGCCAGCGGGTCAGGCTGTCCTTCAGTTCGGCCAGCCCTTTGTAAAGCCCCGCAGTCGTCAGCGGCGGCGTCAGATGGGTGACCGTCACCGCATTGGACCGGCGCTTGGCCAAAGTCGCCTCGGAAGGATTGTTGGCGGCGTAAAGATAGACATTCGGCATCTCGCCGATCAGCCGGTCCGGCCAGTCGCGCGCACCAAGGCCCGCTTGCTTGCCCGGCATGAATTCCAGCGCGCCATGCATCCCGAAGTGCAGGATCACGTCCGCCGAGAAGGTGTTGCGCAGCCACAGATAGAAGGTGACGAAAGCATGGGTCGGCGCAAAGCCCTTTTCAAAGAGCAGCCGCATCGGGTCGCCCTCGTAACCGAAAGCAGGCTGCACGCCGACAAAGACATTGCCGAAGTGCTGGCCCAGCACATAGACGCCGCGCCCGTCGGACTGGATCTTGCCGGGGGCGGGGCCCCAGACCGCCTCGATCGCCTGCAGCGGCGGAGTGGTGCGGACGATCGTATCGGCATCCACATGGGCCGCGACATTCGCCTGCTGACCATATTGCGTGGCATTGCCCAAAAGGATCGCGGCGCGCAGGTCATCCACGGTTTCGGGCACATCGACGGTGTAGCCTTCGGCCTTCATGCGGGTCAGTGTGTTGAAAAGGCTTTCAAAGACGCCGAGATAGGCCGCCGTACCCACAGCCCCCGCGTTCGGCGGAAAGCCGAACAGGACCACACCGACCTTCTTTTCGGCATTCTCTTTGCGGCGCAGCGTGGCTAGGCGCAGGGTCTTTTCGGCAAGGCTTTCGATCCGCTCAAAGCAGGGGGCCATCGCCTTGCAGTCGGACAGGGTCTGACAGGCCTTCGCACAGCCAGTGCAGCCCTCGGTCCCGTGGCGACCGGCAAAGACCGTCGGATTGGTCGCGCCGTCGATCTCGGGCAGGGCCACCAGCATGGTTGTCTCGATCGGGCCAAGGCCCTGACCGCTGTTAGCCCACTGACCCAGCGTCTGGAACTCCAGCGGTTGCGCGGCGATATAGGGCACATTCAGGTCGCCCAAAACCTCGACCGCCGCCGCGCTGTCATTATAGGCAGGCCCGCCGATCAGCGAGAAACCGGTGAGCGAGACCATGGCATCCACGCGACCCTGAAAATAGGCAGAGATCGCCGGACGGCCATCCAACCCGCCGGCGAAAGCGGGGATCACGCGCATGCCCTTGGCCTCGAAGGCGCGGATGACGGCATCGTAGTGCGCGCAGTCCGAGGCAAGGATATAGGACCGCAACATCAGGATACCGATGGTCGCCACAGGTGCGGCAGGACGCGGCAGGTCGCGCAGGTCGGTCACGATCCCCTGACCCGGAAGGTCGGGATGGTAAAGACCCACATCGGGATATTCGACCGGAAGTGCCGCCTTCGCCCCATGCCAGTCGGCGCGCCGCGCATAGCGACCGATCAGGAAGCGGATCATCTGTTCGATATTGTCGTCCGACCCGCCCAGCCAATACTGCATCGCCAGGAACCACGCGCGCAGGTCCTGCGCCTTGCCCGGGATCAGGCGTAGGATCTTCGGCAGACGCCGCAAGACCCGCATCTGCTTGGCACCGGAATCCGCCGACGGCTTGGACCCGCCACGCAGCTTTTTCAGCAGGGCCATCGCGCCGCTGGCAGGCTTGGACATATCCAGATCACCCATGCGGGTCAGTCTGACGATCTCGCCATCGGCAATGACGCCGAGCATGGCGTCACACTGGTCACGGCGGGCCTTCATGGCAGGCAGGATCGCCTTCACATGCTCTTCGAGGAACAGCAGGTTGGCGATGACGATATCGCCTTCGGCCACGGCCTTGCGGGCATGGTCCAGCGCCTCGGGGCTTTCGGCCCATTCGGCAGCGGCGAAGACCTGCACGTCCAACCCGGGGAAATCCGGCGCCAGACGCGCGGCCATGCGCAGCGCCGGACCGGCCGCATGGCTGTCCAGCGTGACGATGACCACGCGGTAGGGCTTATGGATCACCTCATCGCGCATAATGGGCCTTTGCTTCGTAAAGCGTATCGAGGCTGATCTCATGCAGCCCCTTTTCCAGCGCGAAGGCTTCGGTATTGCGCCGCGCCTTGCCACGCACGAAGAACGGGATCTTCTTCAACTCGCGTTCCGCATCCGTCAGCCAGATCACATTGTCTGGCGCATCCTCTTGCCTCGCTTTGCTCGAAATACTCCCGCCGGAGGCATCCTCGACCAGCGGCTTGGCCTTGCCGCCGTGATGACTTGCCCCGGCATCGTCATGGAATTCGAAGTCGTCGCGGAACATGGTCAGCAGATGCTCTTCCAGACCCATGACAAGCGGATGGATCAGCGTATCGAAGATGACGTTCGCACCCTCGAAACCGACTTGCGGGGAATACCGCGCCGGGAAATCCTGCACATGCACCGGCGATGAAATCACAGCGCAGGGAATGCCCAGCCGCTTGCCGATATGGCGTTCCATCTGGGTGCCGAGGATCATCTCGGGCGACAGCCGCTCGATCGCGGCCTCGACCTCCAGATAATCATCGGTGATCAGGGCCTCGACGCCGTAGTCCTTGGCAAGCTGCCGGATCGGCCGCGCCATTTCGCGATTGTAGCAGCCGATGCCCACCACCTCGAACCCCATCTCGTCGCGGGCGATGCGGGCATGGGCGGCGACATGGGTGCCGTCCCCGAAGATGAAGACCCGCTTGCCGGTCAGATAGGTGCTGTCCACCGAGCGCGACCACCACGGCAGGCGCAGGCGGCTTTCGTCGATCCTTGCCGATACGCCGGCGAGCGCGGCGACCTCGCGGATGAAATCGCGGGTCGCTCCGACGCCGATGGGCACGGTCTTGGTGAAGGACTGGTCAAAGTCCCGTTCCAGCAGACGCGCTGCGGCCTCGCCGGTTTCGGGGCAGAGCAGCACATTGAAATGTGCCGCGGGCAGACGCGCGATATCCGAAGGCGTCGCGTTCAGGGGCGCGACGACATTCACGTCGATCCCCATGTCGGACAAGAGACCGGTCAGTTCCTCGACATCGTCGCGGGCACGAAAGCCCAGCGCGGTGGGGCCGAGGATGTTGCAGGTCACCCGCGCCGTCCGCTCTTGCGGTTTGGCAAGGTGCTTGACGATCTGGTAGAAGGTCTCGTCCGCGCCGAAGTTTTCCTTGCGGCTGTAGCTTGGCAGTTCCAGCGGGATGACGGGGATGGTCAGCCCCATCGTTTCCGCCAGACCGGCGGGATCGTCCTGGATCAGTTCGGCGGTGCAGGATGCGCCGACGATGATCGCCTCGGGCTTGAAGCGGTCGACCGCATCGTGACAGGCGGACTTGAACAGCGTCGCCGTATCGGCCCCAAGGTCGCGCGCCTGGAATGTCGTATAGGTCACCGGCGGGCGGTGATTGCGGCGTTCGATCATGGTGAAGAGCAGGTCCGCATAGGTATCGCCCTGCGGTGCATGCAGCACGTAGTGCAGACCCTTCATCGCCGTGGCGACACGCATCGCGCCGACATGGGGCGGACCTTCGTATGTCCAGACGGTCAGCTTCATCGCGCGACCTCGCGCGTTTCCATGGAAGGTCTTGCTGCCTCCAGATGCAACAGCGCCTTGCGCCGCACGGGCCGCGAGAAGAGACCGGCGAGATCCCCCGCCTGCTCGTAGAAATGCACCGGTGTGAAGACCAGCTCGATCGCCCATTTGGTCGTCAGACCCTGCGCCTCGAGCGGGTTGGCCAGGCCAAGACCACAGACTGTCAGGTCAGGGCGCGCGGCCATGGCGCGATCAAGCTGCTTTTCCACGTCCTGCCCTTCGGCGATCTGCGGACCGGCAGGCAGCAACTCGAGGTCAGGACCATGCAGCGCGTCGTGGATATACGGGCTGCCGACCTCGACCGCGGTCATCCCACACTCGCGGGTCAGGAAACGGGCCAGCGGGATTTCAAGCTGGCTGTCGGGGAAGAAGAACACCGATTTGCCGCGCAACACTTCTGCGGCCTGCGCAATGGCCTTGCGGGCACGGGCGCGAGGGGCGGCGGTGACGTCGTCGAATTTTTCCTGGCTGACACCGAATTCCATCGCAACGGCCCGCAACCATGCTGTCGTGCCTTCCTCGCCAAAGGGGAAAGGGGCCGCGATATGGCGGGCGCCACGGCGTTCGAGTGCCGCATGGGTCTCACCAAGGAAAGGCTGGGTCAGCGCAAAGACGGTGTTCGGACCGACCGCCGTTGTCTCGTCGATCCGGCGGGCCGGCAACAGGCGGATCGGGCCGATGCCCATCTCGCCCAGCAGCGACAGCATCTGATCCTCGACCACATCGGGCAGCGCGCCGACCAGCAGCAATTCGCGCGCGGTGGTGTCTTTCAGCACCGGCACCATCGAGGCCAGACAGGCATCTTCGCCTTCGGTAAAGGTCGTCTCGATCCCCGAACCGGAATAATTCAGCACCCGCACATGGGGGGCGTGGACCTTGCTGAGCCGCTCGGCGGCGCGGGCGAGGTCGATCTTGATCACTTCCGATGGGCATGACCCCACCAAGAACAACTGGCGGATGTCCGGACGACGCGCGAGCAGGCGCGCAACCTCGCGGTCGAGCTCTTGGTGGGCGTCGGCCATGCCGGCCAGATCCTGTTCTTCGAGAATCGCCGTGCCGAATCGCGGCTCGGCGAAAATCATCACACCGGCGGCGGATTGCAGAAGATGCGCGCAGGTGCGCGAGCCGACGACAAGGAAGAAGGCGTCCTGCATCTTGCGGTGCAGCCAGATGATTCCCGTCAGGCCGCAAAAGACCTCGCGCTGGCCGCGTTCCTTAAGGACAGGGGCCGTGCGGCAACCGCCGTTCGACGGGGTCAGGGGCACGTTCATTTCCGCCCCTCCGCATCCAGCCGCGCCATGCGCAGTTTCCAGACGAACTGGGCGGCGTTGATGACATAGGCAGCATAGGCCGCCAGCGCGATATACATCAGCTGGCTCGGTCCGTACCAACCGCCATAGAGGGCGAAAACATACAGCAAATGCAATGCGATAACCGCAAAGCTGAAGACGTCTTCCCAGAAGAAGGCAGGCGCGAAAAGGTACTGGCCGAAGACCACTTTTTCCCAGATCGCGCCGGTCACCATGATGACCAGCAAGACACCCGTTTTGACGACGATCGAGAGGGTTGCCGCCTCGTATCCGGCACCGGTCGAAAGGTAGCGGATCACCAGCCCGAGCGAGACCAGGAAGACAAGGAACTGCAAAGGCGCAAGGATACCCTGAACCATGGTCCACTTGGTCCCGTCACGGCGCGCACGTTCGGCATCCGTATAGAGGCGTGAACCACCGTCCCGGATCGCCGAAGTATTGCTGGTGGCGATGGTCATGTAAGTCTTTCCTGACAACGTCATATGTAAAGAATATTGTCCACTTCACCAAAGTGTCAACTTTAACTTACAGAGTGCGACACTTTTACTGGCGCTTGGCCCGCAGGCACTGGTAACGCATATTTATAACGATTTAACAATGATTTAGCGCAGATAAGGGGTTCGGCCCAACGCAGACTGTCAATTTGCTTTGACAATCTGTCGGTCACAAATGAAAATAGATGCATTGACGATCAGGCGACCCAGAAGAGAAAAAACCAAAAGGACCGGCATATGGCCGACTATCGGAACGTCGATACGAAAATAAGGGCACGGTCTGACGGGATGCAGGCGCTGCTGGCTGCACAAGGAACCGCCGCCGCCCTCGTCGGAGACATCACCGACCATCTCGATCCCACGATCCTGGCCACCCTGCACAACGCCATGCTGAGCCATAGCTCGCAGGACGGGCGCGCGGCGGTCAGACAGGCCGTCATGACCGGTGTCAGGGCCGAGGATATCGCCGACCTCTATGTCCCGACGCTGGCACGCGGTTACGGCCACCTTTGGTGCGAGGACGAACTGACATTCGGTGAAGTGACGATTGCCGTCTCTCGGCTGCAATCCGTTCTGAGGGACCTCGAGGCATACTGGCCCCGCCTGCGCGACCATGGGCAATCGAATGCCTCGGTTCTGCTGATCAATCCGCGCGATGTCTTTCACACGCTCGGCGCTTTCGTTCTCAGCGGGCAACTGCGGCGCAAAGGCATCTCTGTGAAGATGTCCATCGGCGGCAACGCGAAATCTGTCCGTGAAGAATTGAGTACCGAAAAATTTGACGCTATTTTTATCTCGGCTTCTCAGAGTGACTCTCTTGAATCGCTGAAACTAATTATCGATGCTGTCATCGCAGCGACTACCGTGGCCCCCCCGATCGTGATCGGTGGCGCACTCCTTGAAGTCGAATCTGCCAATACAGTAACCGCAAGGACGGGGGCAGATTTTGCCACAGGAAATGCAGAGGAGGCGTTACGCCATTGCGGCCTCCTCCTAACCACGCAAGAAGACGCGCCGACGAGTTGCAGGGGTTGAGCCATGACAATGGCCCGTCAACCAATGTTACGGCCATGACCTCCCGTGGCACAAAATACTGGAACAGCGGCGCAATCCCCCTGATTGCGCCGGAAATCCTTGGCGACATCATTGCGCAGGTTGCCGATGTCGGTGTCGTCATCGACGAGGACGGCAAGGTTCTCTCGGTGCTCGTCAATCCCAGCACGACGACCTTCCGTGGTCTCGAAAAATGGGAAGGGCACGATATCCGCGAGTTCCTGACCGTGGAAAGCGTGCGCAAGCTTGAAACCCGCATCGAGCAGTTTCTCAAGAACGAGGGCGCCGTCCGCCCGATCGAACTGAACCACGCCGATGGCAGCCAGCTTTTCGGCTCGCCCGTGCGCTACAGCTTTCACCGGATCGGCCCCGACGGTGCGATCCTGCTTTTGGGCCGCGATCTTCAGCCGATTGCCGACATGCAGCAGCAACTGGTCGAGGCACAGCTGGCGCTGGAGCGCGACTACGAAGAAAACCGCAGCTTCGACACGCGCTTTCGGGTGCTGATGGAAAGCATCAACGATGCCGTCATCTTTGTCGCGGTCGAGGACGGGCAGATTTTCGATGCCAATTCGGCGGCGGCGACGCTGTTTGGTTTGCCTCACGAACGGACCATCGGAAAACGCCTTCAGTCGTTGTTTGATCAGAAAAAGTCGGGCGAGATCGTCGAGACACTTGTCGCGCAGACGGTGTCGCCACCGAAAAAGCCCTTTACCGCGCAATTGCCGGACAAGGGCGGTGCCGTCGAAATCCACCCCTCGCTTTATCGCGCGGCAGGTGACCGGATGCTGCTCTGCCGTTTGGTCCCGGTCGGCGAAGCGAACGCGCGCGACGACGATCTGCGCCGCAATGTGCTGGACCTCTATCACGACTGCCCCGAAGCCATCGTCTTTGTTTCTGACAGTGGCGATATCCTGTCCGCGAACGACGCTTTTCTCGATCTCCTGCATGTCGGGCATGACATCAGCCTGAGGGGCCGCAGCTTTACCGACTTCCTTCAGCGCGGCACCGTCGACTTCAAGGTGATGGCCGAAAACGCCGCCCGTGCAGGCCGGATGCGGAACTATGCCACCAAGATGGCGGGCGACTATGGCAGCCCGCGCCCGGTCGATATCTCGGTCACACGTCTGACGGCGGGATCGAAAACGATCTTTGCCTTCGTGATCCGCGACGGTGCCCGCCC
>NZ_DAIPIW010000127.1:0-3186 GCF_036770585.1 Yoonia sp.
CCCATCATCTCCCAGAACTGGTTGTGGTTCCACAACTGGCTGATGTTGTTGAAGATCCCGTTCTGTGCGACCGCCGATGTGTCATAGGTGCCGACGATGATCTCTTCCAGCGACTTGCCCTCCCATTCGGTTCCCGCGATTGCGGCATTGCCGTTGGTCACATAGGCGTTGTGGTGCAGGTCGTGGTGGTATTCCAGCGTCTCGGCCGACATGCCCTTGCTGGCCAGAGCGTCGTGCGCATAAGGAAGATCGGGTAGTGAGAAAGCCATTTCGGACCTCTTTCAATTAGCATTTCGGTTACAGGGATAGATGTCATCTCAGGCGACAAGGTCAAGGGGAATGGTGCAATCCGTCGCCTGCCAGACCGGCATTTCCGCTGCACTTTCATTTGCATGGCCGCACTGCAAAGGGCCCCTTTTGCCCCGCAATGCGCCCTTTGGCGATGGCCTAGAGCGAGACGATACCACGCTCGATCAGATCCACGAAGTATCCCTGCAGCACAGCCCATTTGAAGCCGATCAGGGCAAGGGCGACCGCCGCCGCCAGCCGCACGGCGGCATAAAGGACCAGTCAGACCCCGACAACCACAAGCGCAGTCCAATAGATATTGTTGACGGGCGTGGACACCGGCATCGGCTGCATCAGGAAAGACAGGTTCTGCACAGGATAAAGCGGAAACCCCAACCGTCCCGACAAGCCGATCGCGAACAGCACGGCACCAGCAAGCATCGCTGCGGTCTGTGCCGTCAGCGCCTTGATCTTTTCCAGAATGGACTCTTCATCTGACACGGTGGCGGTTATTCAGTCGGGACCCTTGCCCTACCTGACTAACAAACAGGCACCGTGGCCACAACCGAAGCCTAGACCTCGCAGTGCCGACGAGGCGTCAACCGTGAACTTCCATAAGGCGAGGCGGCGGTAGATTTCTTCTTGGGCGACTTCGGAGAACCCAGTAACAACACAACCAAAAGCAAACCAACCAAAACAATATCAAACACGTCTTTCGTCCATCCTGTCCATCTACCGCCAAACCGGTAAGCCACTGTTAACAGGGACCGAATACGCCAGTATGTCCGTCGGATGCTACCTCACCTTTTGTATAGGCAAAGGGCTGCAACCACAAAGTATTGACACTCTGACGAAACCTTTCCGCCTCATTTCAGGGGGATTTGGCAAAAGCGCCACCTTCTCGACACACTTCAGGGTTGCATGTGAGTCGGCACATATGTGTGTTCGCTTATATTTGATGGTCAAGAATGAGCAGCCGGTGCCGGGCGTCAGAAATGCCCGACCCGCCCTGCCCTGGCGCTAACCGCCAGCAGGTTGAACGCATAGTCGGCCACCGAGCGGAAGCAGATCACCGCGAATGTATCCTCATCCATCATCCAGAAGGCGGCGGCCACCTGTCCCAGACGGGTCCTGCGGAAATCGCCAAGGCCAAAGCTGTCGGGGTGCAGATCGACGGGCGCAAGTTTCGCCAGCACCTCGCGCCCGAAATCGCCCTCCACCAGGATCAGCGCGCGCGCGTCCGAGACGTTCTCGGCCAGAAAATGCGTCCCCTGCAACGCCGCGTCGATCTTGGCGACCGCATCCCCCGCCTTCTCATAGGGCACCAGCACAAGCAGTTCGTCCGGCGACATCCAGGCGAGACCGGATTTGCCCTCGACACTCGCCTTGCCTTGCCTGGGGACCGCGACACCGGTGACCGCCTTGCAGACCGCCGCAAGCTTCTTGTCGGCCAGATCACCGCGCAGGATGATCATGCCTTGCAGGCCGGCGTCGCGGATCGTCACCTCTCCGGCGGCCAGCTTGCCGTTCAGGGCGCTTACGGCATCAGACATTCTGCTTCTCCCCTTCCTTGTCATAGAAGACAGGATCGACGATTTTCGCCTCTATCGTGCCACCCTCGACGGTGTTGAAGGCGATGACCTCGCCCATGCGGTCGGGCCCGTGCAGCACCAGACCCATCGCGATGCCGCGTTCCAGCGTCGGTGAAAAGTAGGTCGAGGTGACCCGCCCTTGCGTGTTGCGCTGGCCGTTCGCATTGGTGCCATCCGCAATCGCATAGGCCCCATCGGGCAGGACAGAGCCATCGACGGTTTCCAGCCCCACCAGCTTCCAGCGGTCCGGATCGGCCATATGCGACCGCTGGTGCGCGCGCTTGCCGAGGTAGTCGTCCTTCTTCTTCGACAAGGCCCAGTGCAGGTTCAGGTCCTGAGGGATCACCGTGCCGTCGGTTTCATCCCCGATCATGATGAACCCCTTCTCCGCCCGCATGATGTGCAGCGCCTCGGTGCCATAGGGCATGACGCCGAATTCTTCTCCGGCGGCGATCAGCGCCTCCCAGAAGGCGCGGCCCTGCCCTGCGGGCACGGCGATTTCATAGGACAGCTCGCCCGAGAACGAGATGCGGAAGACCCGCGCATCGAAATCACCGATCTTTCCCTGCGCCCACCCCATGAAGGGCAGCGCCTCGGGGCTGACGTCCATCCCGCCCAGCTTGCGCAACACCTTGCGGGCGTTCGGGCCGACCACGGCGATTTGCGCGTATTGTTCGGTCACATTGGCGACATAGACCTTCCAGTCCCACCATTCGCATTGCAGCCAGTCTTCCATATGGGCGTGGATCCGCTCGGCCCCGCCGGTGGTGGTGTGGCAGAGCCAGCTATCCTCGGACAGGCGCGCGACCACGCCATCATCCATCAGGAACCCGTTTTCCGAACACATCAGGCCATAGCGGCATTTGCCGACGGGCAAGGTGGACATCATGTTGGTATAGATCATGTCGAGGAAACGGCCCGCATCCGGCCCCTTGACGATCAGCTTGCCAAGGGTCGAGGCATCGAGCTGCCCGAGGTTTTCGCGCGCGTTCCTGACCTCGCGGTTGACCGCATCATGCAGGCTCTCGCCCGTGCGGAGATAGGCATAAGGCCGCCGCCACTGGCCGACAGGTTCGTTGTCGGCACCATTGGCGTTGGACCAATCCGACACCGGCGTCTTGCGGATGGGTTGGAACAGCGCGTCCCGCGCCACACCCGCAATCGCCCCCATCGAGATCGGCGTGTAGGGCGGGCGGAAGGTCGTCGTGCCCACTTGCGGAATATCGGCGTTCAGCGACTGCGACAGGATCGCCAGACCGTTGATGTTGCTCAGCTTGCCCTGATCGGTCGCCATGCCCAGCGTGGT
>NZ_DAIPIW010000069.1:0-4162 GCF_036770585.1 Yoonia sp.
GGCACCGCCGCGCGCAATGCCGTGGGCACAGCACAGGTGCCGATCGGGGTGGCCTTCGCCGCAACGGCGGGCACGGCCCTGATCCTCGAGCTGACACGGCGCGTCGCGGGCATGGCCCTTGTGGTCATTTCCGCCGTGTTCCTGATCTACACCTTCACGGCCCACCTGCTGCCGTCGATCCTGCGGGTCGAGACGCCCTACACATGGCAACGCTTCTTCGGGACGGTCTATTCCGATGTGGGCATCCTTGGGCCGACGACGGCCGTCTCCTCGACCTATATCATCCTCTTCATCATCTTCGCGGCCTTCCTTCAGGCCTCGAAGGTGGGGGATTACTTCGTGAACTTCGCCTTCGCCGCCGCAGGCCGCGCGCGCGGCGGTCCGGCGAAAGTGGCGATCTTCGCATCCGGCCTCATGGGCATGATCAACGGCACATCGGCCGGCAATGTGGTCGCGACAGGCTCGCTGACGATCCCGCTGATGAAAAAGGTCGGCTACAAGCCCACCACCGCCGGTGCGGTCGAGGCCGCAGCCTCGACCGGTGGGCAGATCATGCCGCCGATCATGGGCGCGGGCGCCTTCATCATGGCCGAGGTCACGGGCATACCCTATACCGAAATCGCGATTGCGGCGATCATCCCTGCCCTGCTCTATTTCGTGTCGGTCTACTTCATGGTCGACTTCGAGGCCGCCAAGCTGGGGATGCGCGGCATGCGCGAGGACGAGCTGCCCAAGTTTCGTGACATGGTCCGGCGGGTGTTCCTGTTCCTGCCGATCATCATCCTGATCGGCGCGCTTTTCATGGGCTATTCGGTGATCCGAGCAGGCACCCTTGCGACGGCAGCGGCGGCGGTCGTCAGCTGGCTGACGCCCTACCGCATGGGGATCCGGTCCATCGTCCGCGCGTTCGAGATCGCGGGCATCATGTCGATCCAGATCATCGCCGTCTGTGCCTGTGCAGGCATCATCGTCGGGGTGATTTCCCTGACCGGTGTCGGCGCGCGCTTCTCGACCGTGCTGCTGGACATCGCCGAGACGAACCAGTTGCTCGCCCTGTTCTTTGCCATGTGCATCGCGATCCTTCTGGGGATGGGGATGCCGACCACGGCGGCCTATGCGGTCGCCGCTTCGGTGGTCGCGCCGGGACTGGTGCAGTTGGGCATCCCGCAACTGACGGCGCATTTCTTCGTCTTCTACTTTGCCGTGGTCTCGGCCATCACACCGCCGGTGGCATTGGCGAGCTATGCGGCTGCGGGGATTTCCGGATCGAACCCCATGGCGACCTCTGTCGCCTCGTTCAAGATCGGGATCTCGGCCTTTATCGTGCCCTTCATGTTCTTCTACAACGGGGCCTTGTTGATGGACGGCACCTGGCCCGAGATCATCCGAGCCGGTGCCACGGCAACCTTCGGGGTGTTCCTGTTGTCGGCGGGCATACAGGGCTGGTGGATCGGCGCGCGGGCATCCTCGCTGGTGCGCGGGGCATTGATCGTCATCGCCCTCTTCATGATCGAGGGCAGTCTGGTGACCGATCTAGTCGGACTGGGTGGCGCGGCCGCGCTGTTCTTCCTGGCGAAAGTGACATCGCGACGGCCCGTCGAAGGCTGATCCAGAAAAGTGCCAGGGGGCGGCAGAAATGCGGCCCCTTGGTATTAGTGACGGCCAAGTCATACCTATCTATGAAGAAAGTGAAGTCAGCGGGGCTGAAGATAAAAATGGTGTGTCAAGTCGCCCGCAGGCCGCAGCGCCTCTCGCAAGACTGCACGAACCCGGCAGCCGCATTGCCGTTTTCATCGGTTGCTTTCGCCGGTCTGGGCGGCCCCCGTGCCTGAACTCGGCGCGAATGCAGTTCTGGCCCTGTCGGTGGCCGCCATGGTCGCGGGGCTGTTCCTGCTGATCAAGGGCGGTGACTGGACGATCGAATCCGCCGCCTTCGTGGCCGAACGGACGGGCCTGTCCCCCCTCTTCATCGGTGCGACGATCATTTCCTTCGGCACATCCGTGCCAGAGCTTTTCGCCTCGGTGAATGCGAACCTTTCGGGTTATCCGGGGATCGCGCTTGGCAACGTGTTGGGATCGAACGTGGCCAATATCCTGCTTGTGCTGGGTGCGACCGCCTTCATCTTCCGGATCACCGCAAAGCGTGACCAGATCGCCAAGGACATGGGCATGATGCTGCTGGCCACCGGCATCCTTGCGGTCGGGATGCTGACGGATGGCTTCACGCGCCTCTTCGGCCTTGGGATGTTCGTCATCCTTGTCGGGTTCGTGGCCTACCAATACCGGACCGACAGCCTTGTGGTCGAGGATCAGGATGATGATGACGCCGAGGAAGGCAAGATATCGTCAATCCGGACTGCCCTTCTCTTTCTGCTGGCGGGGCTGGTGTTTCTGGCGGCCGGTGCGGAACTTCTGGTCGAGGGTGCGGTGCGCACCGGATCCGCAATCGGCGTGCCAGAAGCGGTGATCGGGATAACAGTCGTTGCTTTCGGCACGTCCCTGCCGGAACTGTCGACCTGCATCGCGGCGGCCCGCAACCAATCGGTCGGGCTGATCCTGGGCAATATCATCGGCTCGAACACCTTCAACATCCTGTCCATCATCGGTGTCACCGCCATGATCAAACCCCTTGCGGTCGATCCCGTGCTGCTGGGCGGAATGGATCTTTGGGCGATGATCGCGGTCACGCTGGCCTTCGCCGTCTGGATGATGACGATCGGCAGGCTGACGCGCGCAACGGGCGTGATCATGATGATCGCCTATGTCGGCTTTGTCTGGGCCCAATTCACGTTTATCTAGGCGCGCCGCTGCACCCGCGGACATCCTGCGCGCGGGGCGTCGGTTTGCAATCAAGTCGCCTTCCGATTAGGTCAGAACGACACATCAAGCAGGAGACAGCGATGGCCACCTCGGAAATCGGATTGATCGGTCTGGGAACCATGGGCGCGGCCCTTGCCCTGAATATCGCGGACAAGGGTTTCGATATCGCCGTCTGGAACCGGACGACCAGCAAGACAGAGGCCTTTAACGCGGATGCAGGCCCGTTGCAGGCCAGGATCACGCCGACCGAGACCCTTGAGGACCTTGTCGCCGCTATCAAGGCCCCTCGCACGATCATCCTGATGGTGCCCGCCGGTGATGCCGTCGACGCGCAGATCAAGGCCCTGCGCCCCCTGCTGGGGCCGGACGACATGATCATCGACGCCGGCAACGCGAATTTTCACGATACCAACCGCCGCGCCGACGAAGCGGGCGACCTGCCGTTTCTCGGCATCGGCGTTTCTGGCGGCGAGGAAGGCGCGCGGTTCGGCCCCTCGATCATGGCGGGCGGCAAACGTGAGCACTGGGACCGCGTCGCGCATATCCTGACAGCCATCGCCGCCAGGCATGACGGCCAGCCCTGCGCCACCTGGATGGGCGAGGCGGGCGCGGGCCACTTCGTGAAAGCCGTCCACAACGGCATCGAATACGCCGACATGCAAATGATCGCCGAGGTCTATGGCATCATGCGCGACGGGCTGGCGATGGATCATGGCCAGATCGGTGACACCTTTGCCCGCTGGGACACAGGACCGCTGCGCAGCTATCTGGTCGAGATTTCCGCCAAGGTCGCAAAGGCCGTCGATCCGGAAACCGGAAAACCCATGCTGGACGTCATCGTAGATGCGGCAGGGCAAAAGGGAACCGGGCGCTGGACCGTGATCGAAGCCCAGCACCTCGCCGCCGCCGTCCCCGCAATCGAAGCGGCGGTGGTGGCCCGCAACCTCTCTGCGCTGAAGGATGAACGCAAGGCGGGAGAGGTGCTCTTTGGGACCGGACCGCGCCGGATTCCGCATGACACATTGTCGACCGACACGTTGGAACAGGCGCTGATCGCGGGCAAGATCCTGTGTTATGCGCAGGGGTTCGGCATGATCGACAAGGCCTCGCTGGCGTTCGACTGGGCCCTGCCCCTGCCCGCAATCGCCGAAGTGTGGCGGGCGGGTTGCATCATCCGTTCGGACATGCTGGACGACATGGCGAAGGCCCTGCGCGACGATCCGGCAGGCAACCTGATGAAGGCACCGCATTTCGCGCAGCTTCTGACCGAGACACATGGCGCGCTGCGGCAGGTCGTGGCGCAAGCGGCCCTGCACGGGATCGCCCTGCCCGCGCTGTCGTC
>NZ_DAIPIW010000069.1:4262-13925 GCF_036770585.1 Yoonia sp.
GTGCGCACCGGATCGCTGCCGCCGTTCTGGGTCAGCACCTTGCGCAGGCGGCCCACATGCACATCCACGGTCCGGGTGTCGACATAGATGTCGCGCCCCCAGACCCGGTCCAGCAGCATGTCACGCGACCAGACCCGGCCGGGCTTTTCCATGAACGTCGTGAGCAGGCGAAACTCGGTCGGGCCCAGCTTCAGCTGAATATCACCGCGTGTCACGCGATGCGTCTCGGCGTCCAGCACGATATCGTCATAGGTCAGCACCTGACCGACACTTGCCGGGCGGACCCGGCGCAACTGGGTGCGGACGCGCGCCATCAATTCGGAAACCGAGTAGGGCTTGACCACATAATCATCCGCACCCGTTTCAAGCCCGCGCACCTTGTCGACCTCTTCTGACCGCGCCGAGAGCATGATGATCGGGATGCGCGCGGTTTCCGGCTTGATCTTGAGACGGCGACACACCTCGATCCCCGACAGGTTCGGCATCATCCAGTCCAGCACGATCACATCGGGCGTATCCTCGTCGACGCAGACAAGCCCGTCTTCGCCATTCTCGGCACGGCTGACGCGAAATCCTTCCGCCTCCAGATTGTAGGCCAGAACCTCGCGCTGGGCGGCCTCGTCCTCGACAATCAGAACATGAGGTTGCTGTGCCATCGGATCAGTCTGTGTTCGTGACATAGGCCGTCTTGTCACCCTTCGGGCGCGCGTCCTCGGGGACGTGACCGGTGACGAGGTAGATGATCTGTTCGGCCATATTGGTCGTCAAGTCGCCCATGCGCTCGATATTCTTGGCCATGAAATGCAGGTGCATGCAGGCCGTGATATTGCGCGGGTCTTCCATCATGAAGGTCAGAAACTCGCGGAAGAGCGCATTGTACATCTCGTCCACATCCTGATCGCGCTGGCGGACATCCTCGGCCAGCGACACGTCGCTGCGCACATAGGCATCAAGGGTCTGCTGCAACATCTGCTCGACTTCGCGGGCCATCCGGCGCAGCGCCCCGTCCGAGCCATAGACAGGCCCCATCTCGGCGATCACACTGGTGCGTTTGGCGATATTCTTTGCGTAATCGCCGATGCGTTCCAGCGAAGCGGCAAGCCGCAGGACGGTCAGCACAGTGCGCAGGTCTTTCGAAACCGGTGCGCGCAGGGCGATCAGGCGGGCGGCCTCTTCGTTGATCTGCTCTTCCAGCGCATCGATGACCCTGTCGCCCTCGCGCACCTCTTCGGCCATTTCGACATCACGCTGCGACAGTGACAATGCGGCCTTGCGGATCGCCTCTTCGACCAGACCGCCCATGCGGACGATCAGTGTCGTGACCCCTTCCAGATCGCGGTCGAAGGCCGAAGAAATATGCTGGTCGATCATCATGTTGGCTCCTTATCCGATCCGGCCTGAAATGTAACTTTCGGTCCGCGGATCCTGTGGGTTGGTGAAAATCTTGTCGGTTTCATCATATTCGACGAGGCTGCCGAGATGGAAGAAAGCGGTCTTCTGGCTGACCCGCGCCGCCTGCTGCATCGAATGGGTCACGATCACCACCGAGAAGCTTTGCCGCAGCTCGTCGATCAGTTCTTCCACCTGGGCCGTCGCGATCGGATCCAGCGCCGAGCATGGCTCGTCCATCAAAAGCACCTCTGGCGCGGTGGCGATGGCGCGGGCAATGCACAGGCGCTGCTGCTGGCCACCCGAAAGGCCGGTGCCGGGCGATTGCAGCCGGTCCTTGACCTCGTTCCACAAGGCGGCCTTGCGCAGCGACTGTTCGACGATCTCGTCCAGGGCCGCCTTGGTCCCGGCCAGACCGTGAATCTTGGGGCCATAGGCGACGTTGTCATAGATCGACTTGGGGAAGGGGTTGGGCTTTTGAAAGACCATGCCGACCTTGGCGCGCAGCTGGACCGCGTCGACCTTCGGGTCGTAGATATCCTCACCGTCGATCCGGATATCGCCCTCGACGCGGGCGATATCGATGGTGTCGTTCATCCGGTTGAGACACCGCAGGAATGTGGACTTGCCGCATCCCGAGGGGCCGATAAAGGCCGTGACGGTCTTGTGGTCGATGTCGACATCCACATCCTTGATGGCATGGGTGGTGCCATAGTAGACCTGCACGCCACGCGCCTGAATTTTCAGATCCTGCATCGTCTCCATCTTGCGATCCCCCGGTGTCAAGTCGTCCATCATCTTGCGCCCTGTCTACCCGTTTTGCGGTGCCGGTTGCACGCGATGATGTGCAGAACCCATCACGCAGACCGCCCGACCGATGTTACCGCCCCATGATCCTTGATCATAGGCCGGATCGGCCCTGCCCTGCCCGTCCGGTTCCGATATCGAACATGACACCCCGACATTTCCGGCGAAAGCCCTTGCACTGACGACACCGGGGCGCGACCGCGACCCCGGACCGGTCTTATAGGCAAGGCTTTCAAAGCTTTTGTGACGTCGATGAAAAGGTTTTGCGGACAACGGCTAGACAGGCAAGAAGACGGATACTTCCGTTCCTTGGCCAAGCTCGCTCCGGATTTCCAGACGGCCGCGATGCCGGTTGATGATATGCTTGACAATCGCAAGGCCAAGGCCCGTCCCCCCGACCTCGCGCGAGCGATGGTTGTCGACGCGGTAGAACCTTTCGGTCAGACGCGCGATGTGATGCGAGGCGATCCCCTCGCCCTTGTCGGCGACGATCACCTGCACCGCCTCGCCCCGCAACCGCATGTTCATGACCCGTGGCAGCAGCCGGACAACGATCTCGCCGCCCGAGGCACCGTATTTGATGCCGTTCTCGACGAGGTTGGTGAAGACCTGCACCAATTGGCCCGCGTCCCCGGGCACCATTTCATCACTGGCCATCAGGTCCAGCACCACGGTGACGCCTGCATCCGCCGCTTGCGGTTCCAGCCCCTTGATGACCGAGGACAGCAAGGCGGCAAGATCGACGTATTGACGCGGGCGGATACGTTCCTCCTCTTCCACACGGCTGAGAGACAACAGGTCGTCGACCAGCCTTGTCATCCTGTTCGCCTCATGGGCCATGATCCCCAGAAAGCGATCACGGGCCGCAGCGTCGTCACGGGCCGCCCCCCCCAGGGTTTCGATGAAGCCCAGCAGGGCCGTCAGCGGTGTTCGTAACTCATGGCTGACGTTCGCCACGAAATCGCGCCGCATCTGGCCCGCTTCTTCGGCGGCGGTCTGATCCTCGAAGGTCAGCAGGATGTCGTCGCCAGCCGGGGCGATGACGACGCGGTAGTGGGTATCCTTGGCGCCGTCGCGGCCGGTATAGCGCACAAGCCGTCGCGCACGCATCGTCCGCGCCTCGCCCACGGCCTCGAGGATGGCCGGTTGGCGCAGCGCGGTGATGAAGTGACGCCCGACCAGATTGGGGCCCAGAATCACGCCAATCGCCTCGTTGGCCGCGCGGACACGTTCGTCCGGTCCGATCAGTATGACCGGCCCCGGGAAGGCATCGATGATGGAAGCGATTTTTTCATCACTCATGGCATTCGGCGGCTTTTGTTTCTCTGACGGGGTAGCCTGCGACATTGTTGCAGGCCCTTTGCCCCGCATAGAGCCCAAATCATCGACCGGCAACCTTTTCAATCAATTACCAGATATGTTATGCAACTTACAGGATAGTTGGAAGAGAGCGATGTCGAACGTCGCGAAGGCAGGCAATTTCATTACCAAAGGTCGCAACGTCTCTATGCGCATACTTATCATTGGTGATGTCTCCAGATGGGCCACCGAAGGTCGCGACATCACCGATACCGAAGATGTCACCTATGCGGGCGTGGATGACATCACGCGTGATCTGCTGCTGTCGCATGATCCGGATATCGTCCTGTCCCCACTTGTCGCGGACAGTTTCGATGCCCTGGATGTCGCGGCCATCCTGGACGAAGCGCGGTTTGGCGGACGCTACCTTGCCGTGTCCGATCCGACGATCGCCAAGGCCGTCATCATGGCCGAGATCGCACAGATCGCACCGGACCTCGACTTCGATGTCATCGAGATCAAATGACCGTCAGGTCGTTCGCGAAACGGGTGGCGTTTTCCTGATAATGCAGGGCGGACAGGCGCAGGCGCGCGATGGCTGCGGCATCGAGCTCGCGCACGATCTTCCCCGGTGATCCCATCACAAGTGACCCTGCGGGAATGGTCTTGCCCTCGGTGATCAAGGCCCCTGCCCCGATCAGACAGTTCTCGCCGATGACGGCGCCGTTCAGCACCGTCGCACCCATGCCGATCAGGCTGTTGTCGCCGATCGTGCAGCCGTGCAGCATCGCCTTGTGACCGATGGTGCAGCCTGCCCCGATCACCAGCGGAAAGCCGATGTCGGTATGCAGCACACAGTTTTCCTGCACATTGCTGCCCGCCCCGATCTGGATGTTCTCGTTGTCGCCGCGGATCGTGGTGCCGAACCAGACGGACGATTTTTCCGCCAGCGTCACGTCGCCGACGATATGGCACCCCGGCGCGATCCATGCGCCATCTGCAACCTGCGGTGTTTTGTCGCCAAGCCGGTAGAGTGTCATATCAATTCTCCGAATTGTGCTTCCAAGGCGCGGACCTGACCGACAAGTTGCGGCTGCCGGTGCCGTCGCAGCCGTTCGGCGCGGACGATGGTGATCAGATCGGCCGCCGTGCGTTCCAGATCCTCGTTCACCAGAACATAGTCGTATTCCGCCCAATGCCGGATTTCCTCGATGCTCTTTTGCATCCGCCCCGCGATGACCGCCTCACTGTCCTGCCCGCGCGCCACAAGGCGGCGATGCAACTCGGTCAGCGAGGGCGGCAGGATGAAGATCGACAGGACGTTTTCGGCCAGCGACGAGTTGTTGATCTGCTGCGCGCCCTGCCAGTCGATATCGAAAAGCACATCTCGGCCGCTTTCGATGGCCTCTTGAACCGGACCCTTGGGCGAGCCGTAGTGATTTCCGAAGACCTCGGCATGTTCCAGCATGTCCGCCTCTGCGACCATCGCGAAAAACCGGTCCTTGCTGACGAAATAATAGTCCTTGCCGTCAACCTCACCCGGGCGGGGCGCGCGCGTTGTGGCAGAGACCGAGAATTGCAGCGTGTCATCCCAGGCGCGCAGACGTTTCGCCAGCGTGGATTTGCCCGCACCCGAAGGGGACGACAGAATGATCAGAAGTCCGCGTCTTGCCACCGTCATCACTCCACGTTCTGAATCTGCTCGCGCATCTGGTCGATCACCGCCTTGAGGTCGAGCCCGATCGCCGTCAGGGCCGCCGCCTGCGCCTTGGAACACAATGTATTCGCTTCGCGATTGAACTCTTGCGCGAGGAAATCCAGCTTGCGGCCGGACGGTTTGTCATCCTCCAGCAGCGCCCTTGCCGCAGCGACATGCGCCTTGAGACGGTCAATCTCTTCGGTGACGTCGGATTTGACAGCCAGCAGGGCCAGTTCCTGCGCGATCCGTGCCTCGTCGATCTCGGCCACATCGTCAAGAACCCGCCGCAGAGCCTTCGTCAGCGCCTCTTTCTGTTGCGGGGCCCGCGCGGCGGCGGCCTCTTCGGCGGCCGCAACCAAGCTGGCGATCTGCGCCAGTTGCCCCTGCAAGATCGCGCGCAGGGCGTCCCCTTCGCTTTCACGCATCGCCACGAAATCCGCCAGCACATGCGCGAAATCGGCGGTCAGGGTCTTTGTCAAACGCGCGGAATCATCGTCGGGCTTCTGCGCAACCATGATCCCGCGCTGCGCCAAGACGTCCGAGGCTGTCGGCTGCGCCAGTGTCACACCAAGGGCAAAGGCGCGTTCCTGGATCTGGTCCAGCGCCCTGAGCACAGCGTCCAGATGGCCCTCGTCGATGGCAAGTGGCTGGGCTGTTTCTTCGCGCGTGATCCGCAGATTGACCGCGACACTTCCGCGCGCCAGCGCCGATGTCAGTGCCGTGCGCATCGCCTGTTCCAGCCCCGGCAATCCTTCGGGGACCCGCAGCCGCAGATCGAGACCCCGCGCATTGACCCCGCGCATGTCCCAGACCCATGAAACCGCGCCAGTGGCGCCTGTCCGGCTGGCGAATGCGGTCATGGATTGGATCATCGGCGTTCCTTTGGTCTGTTGGAAGGCACCTACTGGAAAATGCCCGCGCAGGGCAAGGCTGCCGGAACGGCATTAACCATTTAACGCTTTGTTAAGTGATCATCCGCGAAGATTTTGCTAAAAATGTCTGCGTGAAGGGGTCGGCGAAACAGCCGGTCGTGTAGAGGGAACAAGTAAATGCAGCGTTTTGGCGATCATTCCAATCTTCATGGGCAGTGCGATGCGCTGGCGCATCCGCACCTTCTGACGCTCGAGGCCTATTGGCAGAAACTGCGCGAGGCAGGCGATATCCCCGCGCGGACCGATCTCAACCCTGCAAGGATCGAGCATGTGCTGCCCTATACTTTCATCCTGCAGCGCGTCGCGGCCGGAACGGCACGGTTTCGTGTTGCGGGACAGCGGCTGCATGATCTGCTGAAGATGGATCCACGCGGGATGCCGTTTTCCACCCTCTTCGATCAGGACTGCCACAGCGATGTGCGGCATGTGATCGAGGCGGTCTGTGCCGACCCCGCAATCATCGGGTTGCAGGTCCGGTCCGCCGCCACGCTGCTGCGCCCTTCGCTGGAGGGATCGGTGCTTTTGCTGCCGATGCGGGACACCTCTGGCCAGATGTCGCGGATCCTCGGGGCGATCGTCACACCTAACACCACATCACACAAACCACGTCGCTTTGCGATCCGAAACGATCTGCCGCGCCGCCATGACCGCTTGGGTGCGCCCCGGCCAGAGCTTGTCAGCCTGATGCCCCACCTCGTCCGGCCAAGCGAAAGGCCGGACGCAGCCCTGCGCCCGGCCCTCAAGCTGGTCGTCAATAACGGCTGATCAGCCCGCCTTGGCCTGCGTCATGCCCACGCGGCGTGCGGACAGCTCTTCGGCGACAAGGAAAGCGAGTTCCAGCGACTGCGAGGCGTTCAGGCGTGGATCACAGGCCGTGTGATAGCGCGACGACAGATCTTCATCCGTCACCGCGCGCACACCACCGGTGCATTCGGTCACGTCCTTGCCCGTCATCTCGAAATGCACACCACCGGGGATCGTGCCTTCGGCGTTGTGGATCGCAAAGAATTCCTTCACCTCGCGCAACACGCTCTCGAAAGGCCGCGTCTTGTAGCCGGACGAGGATTTGATCGTATTGCCGTGCATCGCGTCACAGGACCAGACGACATTCGCCCCCTCTTCCTGCACCGCCTTGATCAGGCGCGGCAGATGCTCGCCCACGGTCCCTGCACCGAATCGCGCGATCAGCGTCAGACGGCCCGGCTCGTTTTTCGGGTTCAGCGCCGCCATCAACGCCTTGAGATGCCCGCTGGTCATGCTCGGCCCGCATTTGAGACCGATGGGGTTCAGAACGCCCTTGCAGAATTCCACATGCGCCCCGTCGGGCTGGCGCGTCCGGTCGCCGATCCAGATCATGTGACCGGATCCCGCCAGCCAATTGCCAGAGGTCGAGTCGCGCCGGCACAGCGCCTCTTCATATTCCAGCAACAGCGCCTCGTGGCTGGTGTAGAAATCGACCGTCTGAAGCTCGTGGTTGGTGGCCGATGTCAAACCCGCCGCTTCCATGAAGTCCAGCGTATCACTGATCCGCGAGGCCATATCGCTGTATTTCTTCACCTCGTTGGCGTCGGTGAAGCCCAGCGTCCATTTGTGGACCTGATGGACATCGGCGAACCCGCCTGTCGAAAATGCCCGCAGCAGGTTCAGCGTCGCCGCGGCCTGAAGATAGGCCTGCAGCATCCGTTCAGGGTCCGGGTTCCGGCTTTCGGCGGTGAAATCGAAGCCGTTGATGATGTCGCCGCGATAGCTGGGCAGTTCCACGCCGTTGATGGTCTCGGTCGGGGCCGAGCGCGGCTTGGCCATCTGGCCCGCCATCCGCCCGACCTTGACCACCGGCACCTTGGCGCCATAGGTCAGGACCATCGCCATCTGCAGCAGGACCTTGAAGGTATCGCGGATGCCATCGGCTGCGAATTCGGCAAAGCTTTCCGCACAATCCCCACCCTGCAGCAAGAAGGCCTCGCCACGGCTGACAGCGCCAAGCTGCTGTTTCAACTTGCGTGCCTCACCGGCGAAAACCAGTGGTGGATAGCTGGCAAGACGGGCCTCGACAGCGTTCAGAGCGGCTGCGTCGGTATACTCCGGCATCTGAACCCGTGGCTTGTTGCGCCAGTCAGATTTTTGCCATTCGGTCATGGTCTCGCTCCATCTTCGGATCGGTTTAGCGGTATCAGGGCTTGCGTATAGCGCGACGGGCGGACGGGGCCAATGCCAAAAACCACTCTCTGTTTGCGCCATCGCATGTCGTCAAGTGACACTTCAGACTTGCGAAGGACGCCCAAAGCTGGTGTGGTCTTCGGACGATCAATCCGAGACCGCGAAGATGAATATCGACCCACAGATCGTCGACGTCGCAACCACGGGCAAACCGCGCCGGTTCGTGTTTGTCCTGATGCAGCAATTCACCATGCTCAGCTTTGCAGCCGCGATCGAAAGCCTGCGGATTGCGAACCGCACCGCGGGCAAGACGCTTTATCGGTGGACGATTCTGTCCGAAGACGGGCAAGAGGCGGTCTGTTCGAACGGCTGTGTCTTCCGCGTCGATGGCGATCTGGGCGAGATGGAGCGTGAGGATACGATCCTGATGTGCGGCGGGATCGACGTGCAGAAGGCCACCACCAAGCGGATCCTCAACTGGCTGCGCCGCGAGGCACGGCGCGGTGTGACCATCGGCGGACTTTGCACGGCGGGTTACACGCTGGCCAAGGCCGGGCTGCTCGACAACAAGAAGGCAACCATTCACTGGGAAAATCAGGACAGCTTCGCCGAGGAATTCGAAGAAGTCACCCTGACCAAATCCGTCTTTGTCGTCGATGGAAACCGCATGACGACGGCGGGCGGCACCTCTTCCATCGATCTGATGATCAAGATCATCGCGGATGACCATGGTGAGGACCTCGCGAATGCGGTGGCCGATATCCTGATCTATTCGTCGATCCGCACCGATCAGGACACCCAGCGCCTGTCCATCCCCACGCGGATCGGCGTGCGCCATCCCAAGCTCAGCCGCGTCATCCAGATGATGGAACAGAATATCGAAGACCCGATCAGCCCCGCGACACTGGCCAAAGAGGTCGGCATGTCGACGCGGCAACTCGAACGGCTGTTCCGGCGCTATCTGTCGCGCAGTCCAAAGCGATACTACATGGAACTGCGCCTGCAAAAGGCCCGCAACCTGCTGATGCAGACGGATATGACGGTGATCAACGTGGCACTGGCCTGCGGCTTTGCCTCGCCTTCGCATTTCTCGAAATGCTACCGGTCGCATTACGACACCACACCTTACCGCGAGCGGGGCAGTCACGCCTCGCGGCTTTCGGTCTGAATTCGCGTTCCGGTTGCAAGACCCCGCCGCAGAGACGCCACGAACCGCCACCGATGCCCCTATTAAGGTAAAATGCCTGCCAAACACGCACCATTAGGCCATTTGGCTTGGCGTTCGCGCTTTCCTTTTGGAAACGGACTGATAAATTGGCCGACAGGATAAAAATATCCAACTTGGGAGAATGACATGAAGAACCTACTTTTGGCGACCTC
>NZ_DAIPIW010000070.1:0-13893 GCF_036770585.1 Yoonia sp.
CTAGGTTAAGATGCCCAGCATCTTGGATTTCGAGACGATACAGCGACCTGAGATAATTTACCTCAATCTTCTTGATGAGCTGCATGGCCACTCCCGAATAGTCAACTTATAGTAGCTTAATCGTCATTAGGCTTCCCCCGCAACACCTTCACCTCCCCCCTGACCTTCTTCGCCTTCAACCGCCGCTTGACCGATCCATAGGTCGGCTTCGTCGCCACCCGCCGTTTCGGCACCTCGCAGGCCTTGGCGATCAACTCGGCCAGCCGCTCGCGCGCGATATCGCGGTTGCGGGCCTGGCTGCGGGTTTCCTGCACGAAAATCACCACCGCGCCATCCGAGGTCCAGCGCCGCCCCGCCAGCCGCCGCAGCCGCCGCTTCACCGGATCGGGCAGGTTGGGGGACCGCTCGGCCTCGAAGCGTAGCTCGACCGCCGTGGACACCTTGTTCACGTTCTGCCCGCCGGGACCGGAGGCGCGCACAAAGCTCTCGGTGATCTCCCAATCGGCGATCTCGATCTTGTCGTTTATCCGCATCCCGCCTCGCTTTGCTCCAAAATACTCCCGCCGGAGGCACCGGCCTATGCCACCTGTCGCCACGGGGTGCCATTCGCAAGCCATACACCTGCCATAGGCCGACCATACGCCGTCCGGACGGCGGCAAGCGATGAAAAAGGGCCACCCCGGCGACGGGATGGCCCTTTCCTGAATTAAGGGAGGTGGTTCGGTTAGGAAGCCCACCTTGGGTTGTCTTCAGCCAAGGGCTGCCTCAGCTGCGCGCCCCCCAAGTTGTCCCGACACACTTCTCCAATACCTCATGATGCACTGGATCACCTCCTTTCAAATGTTTCGCCTGATCCCAAGTTGGCACACATCTGGTATATTTCAAGTAAAAATATACCAGCGATGGCCTTTAGGCGGTCCGTGCCATGATCCGCCCAACAATGATGCGAAATGGCACCAATGCGAGCAAGGCAATGGCAAGTTTCACACCCCAGTCCGCCACGGCCAGCGAGACCCAAAGCGGGGCTTCCGGCCCGGTCAGCAGGAAGGGCGCCGGGTCTTGCGCCCAGATGATATCTTCGGCGGCAGCGGCGCTCAAACCGTTGAAAACGCTGGAAAATGCAATCGAGAAAAAGATCGCAGTATCGACGGTCGACCCCACCAGCGTGCTGCCCAAGGGCGCCTTCCACCACGACCCGCCCCGCAGGCGGTCGAACACCGCGATGTCCAGAAGCTGCGCTACCGCAAAGGCTGTCGCCGACCCGATCGCGACCCGCAGCGCAACGGCGGGATACTCAAAGCCATCCCCTTGCAACATGATCCGGCTGCCGATCAGCGAACAGATGATGCCCACGACCAGACCGGCAAACACAACCCGCCGCGCCGCCTGCACGCCATAGACGCGGTTCATCACGTCCGTCACCAGAAACGCCAGCGGATAGGTGAACGCCCCCCAGGTCAAGAGACCATCAAGTAGCAGGAATTGAACGAGTATATTGGACGCGACCACGATGGTCGCCATGGCGAGAACGCCGGGAAGGATGCGTGTCATATCTGGTATCCGTTTTGACAAGGTTGCGGCACTTGGTCCCCCTTCGGGACGCCGCGACGTAACCCCGCTTCAATCGCCCGTCAACAGGTATTCCACGATCTCGGTCCGTTGCAGGCTGCGGAAATTGTCATCCGAGATCATCGTCATCACCAGATCATCCCCGTCCTGCCAGACACTGATCCCTTCCAGATTGTCATGGGTGAAAAGCCCGGTTTCCAGCAAGGTCACCTCGCCCGTCCCGTCCATCTCGAACCGGCGGACACGGCTGCGGAAACCCAGACCGATAAAGTCCCGTTCCAGAACATAAAGCCGCCCGTCCGGTCCGATATCGGCTCCTGACACAAGAAAACTCCCACGCCGTGGCAGCGCGAACGGCTGGTCCCAGACACCGTCCCTGTAGCGGTAAACCGGAAAAGGCCGCGTGTAGAGCCCCGAGCGTTCGGGGATCGTATAAAGCGCGCCATCACCGTCGATGGCCAGCGCTTCCAGCGATGAATTGTCTTGCAGGGTGTCGAAGTCCGGCGTGGTCAGCAAGGGGCCCGTCTCGCCCAGATCAGAGATCACTTCGCGCAGCCCGTGCGTCCATTCGAAGGAAATGAAAAGCCGCCCATCGGGCCCCAACGCCAGCCCCTCGCTGTCGCTTTCCGCAAGGCTCAGCGGCACGCGCGCCCTGCCGCGCAGGCGGACAAGGCTTTCGAGGGTGGCGCCCGTGATCTGCCCGTCGCTGCGCTGGAAACTCCCACGCGCCAGATACCCACGATCGCTCAATGCAATGAAGCTGCGCCCGTTTTCCGTGACCTCGATCCCCGAAAAACCACCGAATGCGGGATCATCCGCGTCCCAGACGAAAGCACCACGCAGGACGGCCCGATCAGCCGTCGCCGCGCTGCAGGCCAGCGCAAGAACAAGGAACAGTCGCGCAATCACCTAGTTGGCGTTCAGCACGTCGAGACACTGGCCGGGAAGCTGCGCCATGGTCAGTTCGGCACGCGGGGTGGGCGGCGGCGCGGTGGGATCAGGCGGCGGCGGGTTCAGAATACGGTCGACCCAGGCCTGCGCATCGTCGCAACCGTCACCGGGCGGCGGCGGTTCCTGATCGACGCAGGCGCGATCACCCGTAGGGCAGTTCAGCCGCACATGAAAATGATAGTGATGGCCCCACCACGGTCTGATCTTGCGCAGCCATTCACGATCGCCCGTCGCGGAATTGCACATCGCGACCTTTGCGCCGGGAAAGACGAAGATGCGCGCCACGCGCGGATCGGATGCGGCGGCGCGCAACAGCGCCTCGTGCTGTGGGGTCCAGCTGCTGTTCACAAAGGCCCCGCCTGCGCGTTGCATCGATATGGAAGAGATGCTTTCGCGTTCCGCAACCGTCAGGTTCAGCCGGTTCGGCGGCAGCATCCAGATATCGGCGTCGAGGCCCGACTGATGGCTGGCATGACCGGTCAGCATCGGCCCGCCGCGCGGCTGGCTCATGTCACCGACATAAAGGCCCGCCCAGCCGTCAAGCGTTGCGGCAAACCGGCTGAGATCCTGCACATAGTCGATGGTGATCGGCTGTGCCCAGTTGCGGTTGCGCGACAGGCGCATCGCCTGCCATGTCGGCCCTGTCTCGGCCAGTTGTTCGGCCCCCGCCTGACAGCCGCGCGAGAAACCTCCTATGGCGGCGGGCGACTGCGGTGATGCGGTCGGTTGCGCGCCAAAAAGGAATTTGGCAACGCGGGTATCATTGAGGTTCTGGGTCGAAACGCTGACGGTTTCTGGGCCCTCGGCCTGACAGGCGGCCAGCGTGCCTGCCAGAATTACTGCTGCGATGAAGCGGACCATTCTGCGCGATCTCCGTCTTTATTCACCCAGCGTAGCAGGAAAAGTCCGATCAGGAAAAGGAAGATCACCGGCACAAAGCCCAACTGGTTGCTGCCCGTCATGATCGTGAAAAGGGTGATCAGGGCGGGGGCCAGAAACGCAGTCGCCTTGCCGGTCAGGGCAAAGAGGCCGAAGGCTTCGGCTGGCCGGTCGGGGTGGGTGTGCCGCACCATCATCGACCGCGATGACGCATAAAGCGCGCCGCCAGCGCCACCGATGCAGATGCCGCAGCCATAGAAGATCAGGTCGGGGATTTGCGAGCCTTCCGCAAAGGGCACCACCCCGAAGAGCGACTCGCGCGACATGCCGATGATGATGAACGAGACACCGACCAGCACCCAGACTGCGGCGCGGATGACCGGTTTCGGGCCATAGCGCTGGTCGCAGATGCCGCCGATCCATGTGACGATCGCGGCGGCAATGGCGGCGATGATCCCGAAGACACCGATCTGGATCAGGCTCCAGTTCAGCACAAGGGCGGCATAGACGCCCCCGAAGGCATAGAGCGCGTTCAGCGCATCGCGGTAGAACATCGAGCCGACCAGAAAGCTCAGCAGGCTCTTGCGGACAAAGACATTGCGCAGGGTCTGCATCAGGTCACCCCAGACCGCGCCGAGCCTGGTGGATTTGGACGGCGCGTTCCGGTCGTCGCGGACGTAAAGGAAGAAAGGGATGATGAAAATGATGTACCAGATCGCGATGAACGGCCCGACAAAGCGTGTGCCCTCGCGCGCCTCGGCATCAAGGCCGAAGGGGGGCGGATTGCCCAGCAGGGTCACGCCCTGCTCGTTCTCGGCAAAGATCAGCAGCATCAGGAAGAGCGAGACCACACCGCCCCAATAGCCGAAGGCCGCGCCTGATCCGGAAATCCGTCCGACTTCCTTTTCGTTCCCGAGCGATGGCAGGATCGCGTTGACGAAGTTCAGCGCGCTTTCTGCCGCAAAGAACCCGGCATAGAAGATCACCAGCATCAGTATCAGCGAGGCCCCGTCCGGTGTCAGCCCCCATAGCGCGAAGGTCGTCACGACATAGACCAGCGAAAAGAACGCGATCCAGGGCACCTTGCGCCCCGAATTATCGGCAAAGGCCCCAAGAAACGGTGCAGTAAAGGCGATCAACAGGCCGGCGACGGTCTGGCCTGCGGACCAGATCGCCTGCGCCTGCGCATCGGCAGCGGTCTCTGTCATGCCGCCGGTCAGATAATACTGGGTGGCGACGGTGGCGAAATAGGGGCCGAAGATAAAGGTCAGACCCAGCGTGTAGAACGGCTGGCTGGCCCAGTCGAACGCCATCCAGCCCCACACGCGCTTCTTGCTTGCACTCATCCGCTCTTCCCCGGCTTCCTTCTTGTCGGGATAAGACACAGAGAAAGCCATTTCTGGCAAGCAAAGCTTTAGGAGGCGGGGGCGGACGTTCCGTCAAATTCCGGCGGCCACGGCCTTGTGTTGTCGGCGGCGATCCAGTTCTGCACCCACTTGGGCATGTCCGGCGCGGTGCCATCATAGCCGACAGCGGCGAAAACATCTGACGGCGCGACGATGCCGTTCCTGTCGGTGACGGCGGCCCGAAACAGCGCCTGCACCGCGCAATCCCCCCCGATCCAGAGCGAGTGTTCGAGATAGAAGAACCGATGATCCCAGCCGACACAGCGGCTGACAAGGCGGAACCGCACGAAGGGTCTGATCCGCTTGCGATACCGCACCGAATTGCCCGCCATGGTCAGCCCCCAACGGTGCGCCTTCAGCGCCTCGATCAGCCCGACCCGCACGGCAAGCCCGGTCCGTCCGATATCGAGGATCGTCAGGATGCGGCCGTTGTTCATCTCCAGATACTGGTCGATATCCTGCGGCCAGCAGCGATGGTGCGAGACATGCGCGTCAAGCACAGCCAATGGCGGCATGGACTTCGCCCGCAGGAATTCCTTGATGACGCGGATGATCGGATACATGCAGGGCCCTCGTTTCGTCCTGAAACTGTGCTTGGTTTACGTGCGCGTCAACTCTGACCTCGCGGCAACCTTGGGCTTGCCGAATGCCGCGCGACGACTTAGGTCACAGGCATCTTAACCGAGGGCCTTCCATGCTGACCATCATCCAGGCGTTGCTTCTGATCCTGAGCGTTTTCCGTTTCTTCGTCATCGCCCATTTCATCATGAGCTGGCTGATCCGATTCGAGGTGCTGAACATCCGGCAGGAACTGGTCGGTCAGATCTGGTACACGCTGGAGCGTATCCTCGAACCCGTTTATGGCCGGATAAGGCGTTACATGCCGAACCTTGGCGGCATCGACATCACGCCGATCGTGGTTCTGGTCGGCATCGAGATCCTGCGAATCTTCCTGATCAACAACATGAGCGCCTTCTTCTGATCACGCGCCCCCCGCACCCGCACAGGGTGCGGCATGAAACCCGTGTCGCGTATCGGAAAGCGCCCATGGCGCAAATGCGTCGTCGGCGGTCGCACAGGCCATTTCACAAGACCCGCATGGATGGTCTAACATGCTCCAGACGAACTGGAGGCGACCATGTCCGACCGCATCACATTCACGCTGAACGGTGAAACCGTCACCGCCGCCCCGGGCGAGACGATCTGGGAAGTCGCGAACGGCCGCGGTCTTGTGATCCCGCATCTCTGCCACAAGCCCGCGCCCGGCTATCGGTCGGATGGCAACTGCCGCGCTTGCATGGTCGCAATTCAAGGTGAGCGCACGCTCGCTGCCTCCTGCATCCGCGAACCCGTCGAGGGCATGGTTGTCACCACCGACCAGCCGCGTGAACGTCAGGCGCGCAAGATGGTGATGGAACTGCTTGTCGCAGATCAGCCCGCGCAGGATGTGGCGCACGACAAGTCGGCGCATCTGTGGGACATGGCCGCACAGCAGGATGTCGCGACAAGCCGCTTTCCGGCCAAGTCGGATCATATCCCGCTGCTCGACAGCAGCCATGTGGCGATGTCCGTCAATCTCGACGCCTGCATCCAGTGCGGGCTGTGTGTCCGTGCCTGTCGTGAAGTGCAGGTCAATGACGTGATCGGCATGGCAGGACGCGGGGCGACGGCCTATCCGGTCTTCGACTTCGACGATCCGATGGGGGCCTCGTCCTGTGTCGCTTGCGGCGAATGTGTGCAGGCCTGCCCGACCGGGGCGCTGATGCCTGCGACCGTCACCGACGAGAACCAGATCGGCGACAGCAAGGACTATGACCGCGAGGTCGAAAGCGTCTGTCCGTTCTGCGGTGTCGGCTGTCAGGTCAGCCTCAAGATCAAGGGCAATACCGTCAAATACGTCGAAGGCATCAACGGCCCCGCGAACGAAGGCCGGCTTTGCGTCAAGGGCCGCTTCGGTTTCGACTATATCCACCACGACCACCGCCTGACGAAGCCGCTGATCCGGCGGGCCGATGCGCCGCCCAAGGGCCTGAACGTCGATCCGGGCAACTGGCAGCAGTTCTTCCGCGAGGCGTCATGGGACGAAGCGCTCGATGTCGCCGCAAAGGGACTCAAGGATATCGGCGGCAAGGGTGTGGCGGGGTTCGGCTCGGCCAAATGCACCAACGAAGAGGCCTATCTCTTCCAGAAACTGATCCGTCAGGGGTTCGGCCACAACAACGTCGACCACTGCACGCGGCTTTGTCATGCCTCATCCGTTGCCGCGCTGATGGAGAACGTCGGCTCGGGCGCTGTCACCGCGACCTTCAATGAAATCGAAAACGCGGATGTGGCCATCGTCATCGGTGCCAATCCGGTCGAGAACCACCCCGTCGCCGCGACCTATTTCAAGCAATTCACCAAGCGCGGTGGCAAGCTGATCGTCATGGACCCGCGCGGTCAGGCGCTGAAACGCTTTGCCTCGCACATGCTGCAATTCCGGCCCGGTGCCGATGTGTCGATGCTGAATGCGATCATGCATGTGATCGTCGAAGAAGGTCTCTACGACCGGCAATACATCGAGGCCTACACCGAGAACTGGGAAGCCGAAAAGGCGCATCTGGCCGACTTCCCGCCCGCGAAGATGGAAAAGATCTGCGGCATCCCCGCCGAGACCCTGCGCGATGTCGCCCGCACCTTCGCCGGTGCCAAGGCCGCGATGATCTTCTGGGGTATGGGTGTCAGCCAGCATATCCACGGCACCGACAATTCGCGTTGCCTGATCAGTCTTGCGCTGATGACGGGGCAGGTGGGTCGACGCGGCGCGGGCCTGCACCCCTTGCGCGGCCAGAACAACGTGCAGGGTGCATCGGACGCGGGCCTGATCCCGATGTTCCTGCCCGATTATCAGCCGGTCGGCGACGATGGCGTGCGGTCTGCCTTTCAGGAAATCTGGCAAGAGGGCACGATCGATCCCAACAAGGGGCTGACCGTGACCGAGATCCTCGATGCGGTCCATGCGGGCGATATCCACGGGATGTATATCCTTGGCGAAAACCCCGCCATGTCCGACCCCGATGTCAAACACGCCCGTGACGCGCTGGCCAAGCTGCGCCATCTTGTGGTGCAGGATATCTTCATCACCGAGACCGCCAATTTCGCCGATGTGATCCTGCCCGCTTCGGCTTTTGCCGAAAAGTCGGGGACCGTGACCAATACCAACCGTCAGGTGCAGATGGGTCGCCCCGCCGTATCGCCCCCCGGTGACGCACGCGAGGATTGGTGGATCACCGTCGAACTGGCCAAACGCCTTGGCCTTGGCTGGACCTACCAGCACCCGCGCGACGTTTTTGCCGAAATGGCCCGCTCGATGAAATCGCTGTCCAACATCACATGGGACCGGCTTGAGGCGCAGAATGCAGTCACCTATCCGTCGCTCTCGCCCGAGGACCCCGGCCAGCCCATCGTCTTCGGCGACGGCTTCCCGCGTCCCAATGGCCGCGCGCGCTTCACCCCCGCCAGCGTGATCCCGCCGGACGAGGCGCCGGATGCGGACTATCCGATGATCATGACCACCGGACGGCAGCTTGAACACTGGCACACGGGGTCGATGACCCGCCGGTCCAAGGTGCTGGACGCGGTCGAACCCGAGGCCAACTGCTCGCTGCATCCCTCCACCTTGCGCAGGCTGGGGGTGGAACCCGGCGGCATGGTCACCCTGACCACCCGGCGCGGCAGCATCACCATCATGGCGCGGGAAGACCGCGCGGTCGCACCGGACATGGTTTTCGTGCCCTTCGCCTATGTCGAGGCGGCGGCCAACGTCCTGACCAATCCCGCGGTCGATCCCTACGGCAAGATCCCCGAATTCAAGTTCGCCGCCGTGCGCGTGGAAAAAGCCGATACCCATGCAGCGGCCGAGTAGGGCCGCCGCACAGGGCCGGTCCGTCTTGCGCTATTGAATAGCAACGACCCTGTCACCTAGCTTGGGCAGGACCAAGGCGGGCGCATCCAGTGTCCGCCGCCCAAGCTGACTTTCAGGTGTCCCATGCGCAATTTACTCTTCTCCGCCGCTCTGCTGAGCCTCGCCACCCCTGTGTTTTCGGATGATGCCGCCGTCCTGATCGGGGTCGAGCGCTACGACGAACTGCGCCGCGTCAGCAGCGCCACCGATATTCTGGACGGCGCCGATGCGCTGCGTGACGCGGGGTATCAGGTTCAGACCCTGTCGAATGGCACGGCGGCGGACATCCGGCGGATGCTGTCCCGCCTGTCGGACGAGGCGCTGGAAGCCGACCGGCTGGTGGTGGCGCTGTCGGGACGCTTTGCCACCGATGGAGATCGGACATGGTTTCTTGGCCGCGACTCTGACGTGCCCGCACCATTCGACATGGACGAGGCGGTGTCCGTGGACATGATCCTTTCGGTTCTTTCGCGCACCCCGGGGCAGTCGGTCCTGTTGCTGGGTTATGACCAACGCAATTCTGGAAACTTCGGCAGCTATCTGCGCGAAGGCGTTGGGCTGTCGGATGTGCCGCAGGGCGTGACGGTGATCTACGGCGAGCCCAACCGGATCGACGATGTCATCGAAGGCGCCATCGTCGTCCCAAGGGGCGACGTGATCGCCTTCGTCCGGAATGACGGGCGTCTGAACAGCTTGGGCTTTCAGCCGCGCAGCTTGATCATGCAGCCCGAACGGGTGGCCGAAATCCCCGTGCGGCCCCAGATCGATCCCAGCCTTGCCGCATGGAATTCTGCAAGGGCCGCCAATACCGCCGATGCCTATCGGGACTTCATCTTCGCCTATCCGCGCAGCACTTTCGCGGATCAGGCGCGCCAGCGGCTTGATCAACTGGAAAACGATCCCGCGCGTCTTGCCGAACAGGCCGAGACCGCGCTGAGCCTTTCGCGCAACGACCGTCGCGCGATCCAGAGCAACCTGACGCTCTTGGGGTATGACACGCGCGGTGTGGACGGTATCTTCGGGCGTGGCTCGCGCACGGCGATCCGCAACTGGCAGCAGGACAACGGCTTTGCGCAGACATCCTTCCTTGATGCCGTGCAGATCAACCGCCTCGATGCGCAGGCCAGCCGCCGCAAAGCCGAGATCGAAGCGGAAGAGGAACGCGCCCGGGCCGAGACCGCGCGTCTTGACCGCGACTATTGGGAAGAAACGGGTGCCACAGGCACCGATGCGGGCTACCGCGCCTATCTGCAACGCTATCCGAACGGGATCTATGCGGACGAAGCGCGCGAGGCACTCGCCGAGGAAGATACCTCTGAGGCGCAAGCCCGCGAGGACGCCCTGAACATCAACTCGACCCTGCGCCGCCTGATCGAAAGCCGCCTTGCCAGTCTCGGCTTCAACCCCGGCCCGATCGACGGGCAGTTCGACGGCAATACGCGCCGCGCGATTGCCAGCTACCAGTCGCAGCGAAATCTGACGTCGACCGGTTTCATGGACCAGCCAACCCTTGCGCGCCTTCTGGCCGATACCTTCGGCAGATAGATCAGCCTTGAATGCAAAACGCCCCGCAAGATGCGGGGCGTTTCAAACAGGCCTCAGGGGGTCAGGGCCTAGTTGGCCCGCACATAGCGTTCCGCCAGCAGCCGGATCAGGCCCTGGCCGCTGTTGAACTGACGGACCCCGACGATATATGTGCCCGATTGCACCCGCGCCATCACAAGGCTGTCGAGTCCGTCGCCATAGTCGTCGTTCTGCCCGACAAGCCGCCCGAAGTCGTCATAAATGATCAGCCACGGATCGCTGTTGCCGCCTCCGACAGCCTCGAACACGACAAGACTGGGCTCTTCGATATCCATGGTGAACCACGACACATCAGCGGTCGCCTGAACATCCTGTCTCAGACGGGACTGCAGCACCCCAAGATCCGTGATCGCGACCGAGCCATCCAGCGGCGGCGCAAGTTCGCCACGGGCATAAAGCAAGCCAAGCGCTTCATCCGCGCTATAGGCGCTGATCGTCACCGTAATCGGCAGGCTTTCATCCGACAGCGCCGCCATCTCGAGGCAGTAGGTCCCGGTCGCCAGCGGATTGGTGATATCGAGACGGCTGTTCAGCCCATCGAAGTCGTCGTTGCTGTCGATGTAGGTTTCGTTCGCATCATAAAGCGTGATCACCGGATCGGCGGCTTCGTTCTCGGCGGTAATCGTCACAGCCGTGGGGCTGTCGATCTCGAAGCTGTAAAAGCGCGTTTCGTTCACGGATGCGCTGACCGAGGCGCCCAAGGGGCCGAACGGCGTCGCTTCGGCACAGCTTCCGATGCTTTCACCGCCACCGAAATCGGAAAGACCGGCGGTCAGCGGCTCATGCTCTTCGCGTCCGATCCGCACGAATGCGGTCATCGGCCCGCCGTCATAGCTGCGTGTTGCCATGCAATAGGTGCCGGCCTCAAGGAAGGTCTCGGCGCGCGAGGCGGCATTGCCGCCGGAATCATCATCCGACAGAATGACGCCGCCCGCATTGTCCAGAAGATCGATGATCGGATCGCCCGATCCGCGCCCCTCGGCCTCGACCCGGACAGAGGTCGGCTCGGACAGCGTGAAGAGCGAGACATAGGCATTGCCGCCAAGCACCAGCGCCATTTGTTCGCGGTAATTGTCCGCGACCGAGATATCGGAATTGCCTTCGCTGTTGCCGATCCACGTCCCTCCGGCACCGACCCCGCCGCAGAAAGTGTCTTGTGCCAATGCCGGGCTTGCCAGGCCGATAAACAGTGTCGCTGCGGCAGTCTGTCTCAAATGAAGGCGGGTCATCAGAGGTCTTCCTTGTCATAGGGGATCAATCAATGCCGAAAGGCTAGCCCGTCGCATATCGCCTTGGCCAGTCCTGATGCCACCGACGGGCAAAGAAAAAGGCCGCGCCCGGAGGGGTGCGGCCCTTGTCAATTCTGCTGTCGCAGGTCTTAGCCCTGACGGGCCTTGAACTTGCGCTGCGTCTTGTTGATCACATAGACGCGGCCCTTGCGGCGCACGACGCGGCAATCGCGATGGCGCTGCTTGAGCGAGCGGAGGGAGTTACGGACCTTCATGGTGCGTGTCCTTCATGTCGCGGCGCGCGGATTGCGCCTTGGGTTGCATTAAGGCCAAGGTGGCCCGTGAAATCATGGTGGACGATACTGGGATCGAACCAGTGACCCCTTCGATGTCAACGAAGTGCTCTACCGCTGAGCTAATCGTCCATGACCTTCACGTTTCACCCGCCCCATAACGAAATAGGACGCGGGGTGATCCGCGTCAGTTCCGCGGTCTATAAAAGGAGTCGTCAGAGGGATCAAGGACTTTTGGAATTTTCCGAATCCGGTCTATCTTCTGTCGAAAGGGATCCGAAATCGTGCTCAAATCCGCCTATCAGCTGAAGCTTCCTCAGACGCGGCGCACAAGCGTCGTCTTCGCTTCGCCGCATAGCGGGCGGGACTATCCGGATGATTTCCTGCGGCAGGCGGTGCTTGACGCCCATCAGATCCGGTCGTCGGAGGATGCCTTTGTCGATCAGCTTTTCGCAATCGTGCCCCGCCACGGTGCGCCGCTTTTGACAGCCACCGCGCCGCGCGCCTATCTGGACCTGAACCGTGGCCCGGACGAGCTTGATTCTGCCCTGATCGAAGGTGTCCGCCGCAATCCGCATAACCCGCGCATTGCCAGCGGCCTTGGCGTGATCCCGCGCGTCGTGGCCAATGGCCGCCAGATTTATCATGGCAAGATCAGGCTTGAAGACGCGCATGGGCGGATCGCCAGCTATTGGCGGCCCTATCACGACCGGCTGCAGACCCTGCTCGACGAAAGCCGCAATCACTTTGGCGAGGCGATCCTGATCGACTGCCATTCCATGCCGAACGAGGCGGTCGAGAATGTCGGCCCGCCCGGCAGTGCCCGGCCCGATATCGTTCTGGGCGACCGTTTCGGCGCGACGGCCTCGGCCGAGATTGTCGAACAGGTCGAGGCGGCTTTTGCCAGCGCGGGCTTGCGTGTTGCCCGCAACATGCCCTTCGCCGGGGCCTTCATCACACAACACTATGGCCGCCCCTCGCGCCGTCAGCACGCGCTTCAGATCGAAATCAACCGCGCGCTTTACATGGACGAAGCGCGGCTGGAACCAAACGCCGATTTCGATGCCTTCAAGGCGGTGCTCGAAGGCGTGGTGGCCGAAATCGTGGCAATCGGCGCACCATCGGTCGAGCGTCTGGCGGCCGAGTAGCCTAGGATGCGGACTCATAATGTCTGACCCATAGCCTTGAGCAGGCGATCAGGATTGCGGCGAGGTAGTTCCTGGCCGACTTTTCGTATCGTGTAGCGATCTTGCGGAAGTGTTTGAGTTTGTTGAAGAACCGCTCCACGAGATTGCGCTTTCGGTAGAGCGCGGGATCGACGGAGCGTTGGAGCTTTCTGTCGCGTTGGGTGGGGATGTGGCCGCGCCCGCCACGGGCCGCGATGATGTCGAGTACCGCGCGGGCGTCATAGCCGCGGTCGGCAACCACGTCACCCGGTGCAGGATGGGCGGCCAGCAGATCCGCCACCGCCGCCTTGTCCGAGGCCTGCCCCGGCGACAGCGTGATCGCCAGCGGCAGGCCGCGATGGTCGACCATCGCGTTGATCTTGGTGCTCAGTCCGCCACGAGAACGGCCAAGGGTGTGATCCGACCCCCCTTTTGAGCCGCTGCCTGCTGATGCGCGCGGATGATCGAACTGTCGATGAATTGCATGCTGTCGGGGGATTTTTCCGCAAGTGTTTCAAATACCTGCACCCAGACCCCGGCCTTGGCCCAGCGGTTGAACCGGTTGTAGACGGTGGTGTAGGGGCCGTAGCGTTCGGGAAGGTCGCGCCAGGGCGAGCCGGTCCTGAGAACCCAGAAAATCCCGTTCAGAACCCGCCGGTCATCTACCCGCGCCACACCGCGGGGCTTGTTCGGAAGTAACGGCTGGATCAGCCCCCACTCAACATCGGTCAGATCAAAACGTGCCATAACTGCCTCCATCGCTGGTCGCAGTGAATCACCGATCAAAGCACGCGTGAATCCCCTTTATGGGTACGCATCCTAGGCCACCGACTCATAAACCTTCAACCAGATACGTGTTGCAGCGAGTTTGAC
>NZ_DAIPIW010000009.1:0-14429 GCF_036770585.1 Yoonia sp.
AACAGCCATGTATTCTGCTTTTGCGTGTTGATCAGCCGCAGGTCCCGCGTGTCCTGATCCGCCGATCCCGCATCCGCCGTAGCAAAGAACAGCCGGTTCCAGCCGCTGAAATCGGTGCGGATGATCTCGGTCGAGGTGACGCGCACGATGTCGTGCTGCGGCAAGGTGTAATGGAAAAAAGCGCCGATGACGACGAACACCAGCACCCGAAAGATGATCTTGATCCGCTGCATCGCTGCCCCTACGTCGCGTTGATGGTATAGATGATCGTCCCGACCACCACGGCAGGCACGACATAGACAAGACCGATCAGCTTGGGCCTGAGCGAGCTGTCATAGTCTTTCAGGCCAGCCGCCACAAAGGCATCACGCGCCGCCTTGTCACCCTCTGGATGATCGACGTCAAAGTCCTTCTCCAGACGTTCTTTGGTCACCGACCGTGCATAAAGCGAGATTGACCAGTAGATCACGGTGAGACCGACAAATCCGACGGCCACCAGTTTGATAAAGGCCATGTGTCCCTCCTGTGGTGTCTCCGCTTCATTTGGGCCTGATGGCCCCGAAAATCAACGCACAAGCGCCGTGACCTACCAAGTTTCATGCTTCCACTTGCGCGGCAGCCCCGCCAGGGACAGGATCATTACCGGCGCCCAGATCAGGGCCGAGGCAAGGCCCAGACTGCCAAAATGAAAGATCAGCGCCCCCGTCCCGGCGTCGCCAAGCCGGTCAAGCGGTGCCCCCTGCCAGAGGTAAAGCAGATAGAAAAAGCCCGACGCCAGCACGAAGGTCAGAACCGTAGACACAGCCCCGTTGATCATCAGGGGCATGACACCTTCAGGCAGCAGACGCGCCAGCAGCTGCGGGACGACAAAACCGACAAGGCCCAAAAGCAGCGCAGGCAGGATCAGCCCTTCTGACAGAAGGTCACCCATGGTGCGGGCTTACGCCTCATCCTCGAGGTCAAACACCGGCGGACGGTCGTTCGCGATCGCCTCTTCGCCCAGCAGTTCCTCGGGATCGATGATCTTGGGCGGCAGTTCGATACCGCGGCCGAAATACTCGGGGTCAATGCGCTGCGATTCTTCTTCCGAGCGGATCAGCACCGTCATGGGCGCGTCGATCTGATCGTAAAGATGGATGATGTCCTGATTGAACAGGCGGATACAGCCGGCCGAGCCAGAGTTGCCGATGGATTCAAGATCATTGGTGCCATGGATCCGATAGCGCGTGTCACGCCCGTTCCGGAACAGATACAGCGCCCGCGCGCCCAAGGGGCTGCGCAAACCGCCGGGTAAACCTGCGGCGAAGGGCCCGTAGACCTCGGGTTCGGTGCGCAGCATGTTCGCCGTCGGCGTCCAGCTTGGCCATTTGCGCTTGAATTGCAGGCGCGCCCGGCCGCGGATCGAACGACCGGCCCGACCGACCCCCACGGGATAGCGCGTCGCGGTGCCATCCTCTTTGACGTGGTAGAGAAACTTTGCGTAAGGATCGACATCCAGCGAATTCGGCGGCGCCTCACCCTGATAGATCCCGCTCATCCGGCGGTTCACGCCTTGGGTGTATTCGGCGGGAATTGCCGGCAGGATGTAACCTGCATCCTCGATCGGCCCATAGCCTTCGATGAAGTCCACGCGCGCCTGTGTGACAGGGATCTCGTCTTCCACATCAAGCTGCGGCGCGCAGGCCGCAGCGCCCCCCATCAGGGCCATGGCCGTAAAGCTTCGTCTGGTCAGATATTGCACCGTCATCTCCGCGCCCTGCATGATACCGGTGGGGTCTACAACGATTTCTCGGGAGTCTTCCAGTTCCAAGGCCAAGATTCACACAAAACCGTGACGCATCCGCCGCAAGGCAGCGAAACTCAGCCGAGTTTTGCCCCAAGTTGCAACCCTTTGAGTATCTCCGCGGCTTCCATCGGCTTTTTTCCGGCACGTTGCGCCCATGTGATCTCGACCGCCCCGTCGCCGCAAGCGATGGTGAAGCCTTGCAGAACCTCGCCGGGCGCGCCTGATCCTGCGACGACACGCGCGCCCAGCAGTTTGACGCGCTCGCCCTGCACCTCGCACCATGCCCCGGGGAAAGGCGAAAGCCCGCGGATCAGTCGGCTGACCTCAACGGCGGGTCTGGCCCAATCCACCCGTGCCTCGGCCTTGTCGATCTTGGCGGCATAGGTGACACCCGCCTCCGGCTGCCTGTGCGGTGCCAGTTCGTCAAGCCGCGCCAAGGCCGCGACGATCAATCGCGCGCCCATGGCCGACAGGCGGTCATGCAAAGCACCGGTGGTTTCTTCCGCACCGATCGGTGTCGCCTCGCGCAGAAGAACCGGTCCGGTATCCAGCCCCGCCTCCATCTGCATGATGCAGACACCGGTTTCACCGTCACCGGCCATGATGGCGCGATGGATCGGCGCCGCCCCGCGCCATCGCGGCAAAAGCGAGGCATGGATATTCAGACACCCAAGCCTTGGCGCATCCAGAATGGCTTGCGGCAAAAGCAGACCATAGGCCACGACCACCGCGATATCGGCCTTCAGCGAGGCGAAATCGGCCTGCGCCTCTGTTGATTTCAGGCTAACCGGATGCCGCACCTCGAGCCCCAGCTCTTCGGCCCGCGCCTGCACCGGCGAGGGACGCTCTTTCTTGCCCCGTCCCGCCGGACGCGGCGGCTGACAGTAAACGGCGGCGATCTGGTGGCCGGCCTCCACCAGCGCCTCCAGCACAGGGACCGAAAACGCCGGGGTTCCCATGAAGACGATGCGCATCTCCTGCCCTCTTCTTTCTCCCAAGGAAACTCCCGCCGGAGGCATCCCAGCCCTCAACCGGCGGACCGTTTCAGTTTCTGCCCCTTCTTGATCAGCATATCCCGCTTCACAGGGCCGAGCCGGTCAAAGAACATCCGACCGTTCAGATGGTCGATCTGGTGCTGCACGGATGTCGCCCAAAGCCCCACGAAGTCCTGCCGGTCCCATTGTCCCTTGTCATTCAGAAACCGCACCGTCACCGCGCGGGGCCGCTTCACCTTGGCCCAGACCCCCGGCAGATTGGGCGAGCCTTCCTCGTGCTCGCGCAGCTCGATGCTGGCGTGCAGGACCGAGGGATTGGCCATCCGGATCGCCTGCCCGCGCGTGGTCGAGGCATCGACAACCGCCAGCGCCATATCGATCCCAAGCTGCGGCGCCGCCAGCCCGACACCAGGCATGGTGTCCATGGCGACGATCATCTCGTCCCAGACCCTGCGCACCGCGTCGGTGATCTCGGGCACCGGCGACGCCACACGGCGCAGGGCCGGATGCGGCCACATGACATATGGCCGGACGACCATCGCGTCAGGCCCGCGCCAGCTCGCGCTTCAGCTTCTGCATCTTGCGCGTGATCATCTGACGCCGCAGCGGCTTGAGGTGATCGATGAAAAGCCGGCCGTTCAGATGGTCGATCTCGTGCTGGACACATGTCGCCCAAAGCGCGTCGAACCGTTCACGCTGGATCTTTCCATCAAGACCCGTCCAAGTGACTTCGACCTCTGCGGGACGCGCAACCTCGGCATAATGCTCGGGGATCGACAGACAGCCTTCCTCGTAGACATTCAGCGCCTCGGATTCCCATGTGATCTCGGGGTTGATCAGCACCATGGGCCGCGGGCTCGCGTTTTCGTCCTTGATGCAATCCATCACCAGCATGCGCTCGGTCACGCCGATCTGCGGTGCGGCCAGCCCGATGCCCGGGGCGTCATACATCGTCTCGAGCATGTCATCGGCCAGACGGCGCACCTCGTCCGTCACCGCGGCAATCGGTGTCGCGACCTTCTTGAGGCGCGGATCGGGGTGAAGAAGAATGTTTCGCAAAGTCATGCGCACCATTTAGAGCCTCAGGCAATCCGCCGCAAGCGATGCGCATTATCGGCTTGAAGTGCACCGCGCATCACCGCAGTCTTTGCATCGCATTCAGGAGACCCAGATGAACTTCAACGCCCCTATCGACCGCCGCAACACCAACTCCAGCAAATGGGACAGGATGGAGACGCTCTACGGCGTCGCACCCGACGATGGCCTCGCGATGTGGACGGCGGATTCCGATTATCCGACGGCGCCTTGTGTCCGCGATGCCTTGCAAGGGGCCGTCGATCTGGGGGTGTTCGGCTATGGGTGGGCAGACGCCGCCTATCTGAACGCGATCCAGTGGTGGATGAAGACCCGCCACGGCTGGGACATCGACACCGACTGGATCCTTTCGACCCAAGGGCTTGGCCATGCCATCGCAACCTCGCTGGACGTCTGGACAAGCAAGGGCGATGCGGTCGCGATCTTCACACCGGTCTACCACGAATTCGCCAACAAGATCCGCAAGGCGGGGCGCGTGGTCACCGAATGCCCGATGGTTCTGGATGGCGCGCGTTACGTTCTGGACTTCGCGGATGCAAAGACCCGCCTGACGGGCAAGGAAACGATGCTGATCTGGTGCTCGCCCCAGAACCCCTCTGGCCGCGTCTGGACGGCGGACGAACTGCGCGCAGTGGCGGCTTTCGCGAAAGAAAACGGGATGCTGCTGATCAGCGACGAAATCCACCACGATCTGGTTTACGCGGGCGAAACCTTCGTGCCGATGCATCTGGCCGCGCCCGAGACCGCCAACAACACCGTCTACATCACCGCCGCCTCGAAGACCTTCAACATCGCAGGGCTGCGGACCGGCAACATGATCATCCCCGACGATGGCTTGCGCGCCCGGATGCGCGGCCGCCTGAACGAGATGGACTACCAGCCCAACACGATGGGCATCAAGATGATCACGGCGGCCTATTCGCCCGAAGGCGCGGTCTGGGCCGACGCGCAGATGGATCACCTGACCGAAATCCGCAACCTGCTGCATGCGGGTCTGGGCCAGATCCCCGGCGTCCGCTGCATGCCGTTGCAAGCGACCTATCTTGCATGGGCCGACTTCACTGGCACCGGCATGTCACCCGATGAAATCACGCGGCGCTTTCGTGTCGACGCCCGTATCGCGGCCTCTGACGGGCCCACATTCGGGACAGGTGGCGCAGGTTTCATGCGGATCAATTTCGCCACACAGCGGCACATCGTCGAAGAGGCGGTCCGCCGTCTGCAAGCCGCCTTTGCCGATTTGCAATAAGGCGATCTAGCGCGAGATCAGTCCGGCGGGGACGAATTCGGGCCGCTCATAGTCCGCAGCGGGGCCGCTTGCCACGGGTGTGGACCACTTGAACTCGAAGATGCGTTCGTCATCTTCTTCGATCGAAGAAACCACCAGACACTGATAAAGATGCCTCGGGCCGTCATAGATATCGACGTGCCCGCGCAGCTTTTCCGAGCCTTCCAGATCAAGGGCGAACCCGCCGTCCCAGAAGCGCCGGATCCGATAGGTCGCATCGCCGTCATGGACCGAAAGACGGTCTTTGCGTTTCAGCGCGGCCTTGCGGGCCTGTTCCAATCCTTCACGCACCGCTTCGGGCAAGAATGCATACATCGGGCTTCCCTCTCGCTTGTGAGCCAGAGAATGATCCCAAGTCTGTAAATTTCAAATGAATTTTTCCGCCGCAGTGCGGAAATCCCTTGCAAATCAGGCCTTCGCGCGGGGCCTCAGCACATGTGGCTTGGCAGCATCATAAAGCGCCGAGTCCGGAAAGCCGTGCGAATCAGACAAGGCGGGGCCGACAAGGATCAGCGCGGTGCGGGTGATTTTCGCCGCGCGGACCTTTTCGCGCACATCCGTCAGAGTTCCGCGGATGATCATCTGGTCGGGCCAACCGACGCGGTAGATCACCGCCACAGGGCAATCCTCGCCATAGTAAGGGACAAGTTGCCGCTCGATCTCGCGCAGGGCGCGGATGCCCAGATGGATCGCAAGGGTGGCCCCCGTGCGCGCGAAATTCTCCAGCGTCTCACCCGCAGGCATCGAGGTCGACTTCATCGACATGCGGGTCAGGATGATCGACTGCGCGACCTCGGGGATGGTCAGTTCTGTGCCCAGCGCCGCCGCCGCCGCCGCATAGGCGGGCACGCCGGGGATGATCTGATAGGCGATGCCATCGGCCTTCAAACGCCTGATCTGTTCGGCGATCGCGCCATAAAGCGACGGGTCACCCGAATGCACCCGCGCAACATCCTGCCCCTTCGCATGGGCCTTGACGATTTCCGCATGGGTTTCGTCCAGCGTCATCGGGGCCGTGTCCATGACCAGCGCATCGTCAGGCGCACAGCCTACGACGGCTTCTGGTACCAGCGAACCCGCATAAAGGCAGACCGGACAGGTGCCGATGATCCGCGCAGCCTTGAGCGTCAGCAACTCGGGGTCTCCCGGTCCGGCACCAATAAAGTAGACGGTCATCGCGTTACCTTCATCTTCTTTCTCCCGTGAAACTCCCGCCGGAGGCATCCGCCCTATCCGGCCAGATCACCGTCGATCTTTCGCGCATAACCGCGCGGCGTATACATGCGCGGCCCCTCGCCGAAATGCGCCAGCCGCGAGTTGGACGACCCCACCAGCACCACCGTCAGCATATCCACCTCGTCCGCCTGCAGATCGGCCAGACGGCGATAGCGGAGATGTTCCTCGGGCCGTCCCAGCGAACTGGCCAGCATGACAGGCGTGTCGGCCGGACGGTGTTGCAACAGGATATCCCGCGCCTCGGCCAGCAGGGTCCGGCGGCGCATGGAGACGGGGTTGTAGAAGGCGACGACGAAATCACCCTGCGCCGCCGCGTGCAGGCGTTTGATGATATCCTCACGCGGGGTCAGCAGGTCCGACAGCGAGATCGCGCAGAAATCATGGCCCAAGGGTGCCCCCGCCCGTGCTGCCGCCCCTTGCAACGCGCTGACACCCGGCGAGCAGATCACCTCGACCCGCCGCGCGGCATCCGAAACGCCCATCTGGTCAGGCCCACGGTCCAGAAGCTCGAACACCAGCGCACCCATGGCATAAATGCCCGCATCACCCGAACAGACCAAGGCCACGTTCTTGCCCTTGCCCGCCTGTTCCAGCGCATAGCGGCAACGGTCTTCCTCGCCACCCAAGGGGAAGTCGGACCTTTCCTTGCCGATGGCCAATGGCCCCAGCAGATCGATATAGAGACCATAGCCCACCAATTCCTCGGCCTCTGCGACCAGACGCGAGACCTCGGGCGTGCGCCAGGCCGCCTGACCCGGGCCGATACCGACAACGGAGAGGCGACCACGGGCGCGGCCTTTCAGCTCGGTCAAGGGCGCGGGCACGCGGGCCAGTGCGCAGGTGGCGTTCTTGGTCTTCTGTTTGGCGACCAAAAGGTCCGCCTCCGGCCCGCCCTGCGCAAGCGCTGCCGCTTCCGACACGCCATGTGTGCCGACCTCTGCAAAGACGACATCGGACGGATTGGCAAGGCGCGGGGTCTCAGCCTCCAGCTCTTGCGCATCGAAGAGCCGCAAGGGCACACCAAGCTTGTCCGAAAGCGCGATGATCGCAGGTTCGTCGGCCTTCAGCGTGATCGTATTGACCGAATGGATCGCCTGCGGCGCAAGGCCCGCCTCATCCAGCGCCGATTGCACCAGCGCATCAAGTTCTGCCGGATCGCAGTCGCGGGCGCAGCCGACGCCCAGCGTGATTTGCTGCGGCGCGAAGTGCAGATGGTCCTCGCCCAGATCGCTTTGCCGCGCCGTCGTGGCAGAGATGCGCAGCGCCTTGCCCGCCGGAAGGTCGGCCAACCACGGGGCATCGCCTGTGACCGTCGCGCCGCCACCAGCCAGCAGGGCCGCCATCGCGCCCTTGGCGTCATCGCGGTTGACCAGCCGCCAGCCTGCGGGCGGTGCGTCCAATGCGATCCCCAGTGCCACATCGCCTGCCGTCGTGACCGCCGCAACGGCGCCCAGCACCCCTGACACCTCTGCCGCCAGCTTGTTCGCCCCGCGATGCCCGCCCAAAAGCGGCACAACCACCGATCCGTCATCCGCGACCGACACCACCGGCGGCTCGCTGCGCTTGTCCGCCAGCAAGGGCGCCACCCCACGGATCAGAATGCCCGAGGCGCAGACCCCAATGATCGGCACGCCAGCAGCAAAGAGATCACGCGCATGATCCAGCGCATTGGCAAACCATGCGTCGGCCCGATCCACGCGACCCTCACGGCCATGCACGGCAAGGCCCAAGGCGGTGGCGATACGGTGCGCGACAGGCTCGCCCGACCGCGACAGGGCCAGCACGACAGGTTTCATAGCCAAGGATCGGCCCCTTTCGTCAACAGGATCATTGAAAAGTAGGGGGCCTTCTCTGGAGCATCGGCCAGCGGCAGGACCACCTCTTGCGGCAAGGTCGCGCGTTCGACATAAACGGCGGCCTCCGTCAGGCCGAGGTCCTCGATGATGGCGCGGATCTTGGCCAGGTGCCGCCCGACCTTCATGATGACGACGCTTTCCGCGCCGGAAATCCTGCTGCGCAATTCGTCTTCGGGCAGCGGCCCGGGCAGGACCGTCAGACGCTCGTTGCGCGCCGCAAGCGGCATGCCGGCACTGGCCGCGCAGGCCGTGACGGATGTGACGCCGGGCACGACCTCGACGCGGTAGGTCTCGGAAAGCCGTGCGAAGAGATACATGAACGAACCGTAGAAGAACGGATCCCCCTCACAGAGGCAGACCACATCCTCCCCCGCATCCAAAGCCACGGCGATTTCGGCGGCGCCCCTGTCATAGGCATCCTGCGCAGGCTGGCGCGCGACGGTCATGGGCGTGTCCATGACGATTTCCCGTGTGCTCGGCCTGATCAGGTCCGCCGCGATGGACCGCGCGAAACTGTCAGCGCCCGCAAGTGTCGGATAGGCGATCACCTGCGCGCCTTCGATCAACCTTGCGGCCCGCAGCGTGATCAGGTCGGGCGCACCCGGACCAAGGCCGACACCGTAAAGAACCCCGCTCATCGCTTCACAAGGCTCCATTGTGTGACGGGCATCAGGGGCCGCCAGCCGGTCAGCCGTCCGACAGGTTCGGCGCGGTGGACCGAGAGTTTCACCAGATCGCCACCAAAGTCCTTGTGCAGCGCGATCAGTTCCGCCTCGCTTTCCAGCGTCACCGCATTGGCGACCAGCCGCCCCAGCGGGCGCAGGGCCTGCCATGCGGCGGCGAAGGTCTCGCGGCTGAGACCGCCGCCGATGAAAATCGCGTCGGGCGGGGCAAGGCCGTCCAGCGCCTCGGGCACCGTGCCGTCGATCAGTTCCAGCTTTGGCACACCCAGCGCCAGCGCATTGGCCGCCGCCATGGCCCGCCTGTCGGCACGCGGTTCGATCCCGATGGCACGGGCATAGCGGGCGGCGCGCATCCATTCGATCGCGACGGACCCGCAGCCCGTGCCGATATCCCACAAGAGCGCCCCGCGCATCGGCATCAGCTTGGCGACCGTCGCGGCGCGGACCTCTTGCTTGGTCATGGTGCCGTCGGATTGGAACAGGTCATCCGCCAACCCGGGCACGCGCGGCAAAAGGGCGGCGTCGGGTGCGGCGATACATTCCACGGCAAGCGTGTTGAAGGCGGGCACCGTGTGGTCCCAGCTTTCGGCCAGACCATCGAACCTTGCTTCATCCTTGCCGCCCATCGCGGCGAGGACCGTCATAGGGGATTTGCCGAAACCACGTTCGGTCAGGAATTTCGCGATCTGCGACGGGGTCTCTGCCCCTGTCGTCAGGACCAGCAATCGCGCGTCGGGCTGGATGAAGGCGATCATCTGCTCGACCGGGCGGCCATGCACGGTCAGCGTTTCGACATCCGCCAAGGACCAACCCATGCGGGCGCTGGCCAGTTGGAAGGCCGAAAGCTGCGGATGATAGACGATCTGGCGCGGGTCAATCGCCCGCCCGATGCGCGCACCGATGGAGAACCAGAGCGGATCGCCTGTCGCCAGAATGACGACACGGCGGCCTTTCAATCCTTCGATCGTCTCGATCAGCGCATCGAAAGGATGCGGCCAGGCAACGCGCTGAGCGGTGACGGTCTGGGTCAGCGAATGGTGTCGGTCGCCGCCGATGATGACCTCGGCCGCCTCGACGACCGCGCGGGTTGCGGGCACCAGCCCGTCCATTCCGTCTTCGCCGATCCCGACGATATGCAGCCAGGGGTCAGACATCTTCGGGCAATCCTGCGGCAAGGGCATTGACAGCGGCCGAGGCCATGGCCGACCCGCCCCGCCGTCCGCGCAAGGCGATGTAGTCACAGCCGCGCGCATCGCGGGCGAGTTCCGCCTTGCTTTCGGCGGCACCGACGAAACCGACCGGAAAGCCCAGGATGATCGCGGGTTTGGGCCAGCCCTCGTCGAGCAATTCCAGCAGGTGAAAGAGTGCCGTCGGCGCATTCCCGATGGCGACGACCGCACCGGCCAGATGATCTTTCCACAGCTCCACGGCAGCGGCAGAGCGGGTGTTGCCGATGTCTTTCGCCCGCGCCGGCACGGATGGGTCGTTGAGCGTGACAATGACCTGATTGTCGCACGGCAGATAGCGGCGGATGATCCCCGCCCCCACCATCTCGCAGTCACAAATGACGGGCGCGCCTGCCCTTAGCGCGGCATGCCCGATCTCTGCCGCGCGGGCGGAAAAGGACAACCGGTCCGCGATCTCGACCATGCCGCAGGCGTGGATCAGCCGCGTCATCACCGGCTGCATGGCCGCAGGAAACCGTTCCAGACGCGCCTCGGCCCGCACGGTCGCAAAGCTGGCCGCGTAGATGGCGGATGGGTCTTTCTCGTAGGGGCGCAAGATCGGACTTTCGGATCGGGGGGCGACCGCCGGAGCCTCCGGCGGGAGTATTTCGAGCAAAGCGAGGGTCAGGTGGATTTCACCTTGCGTGCGCTTTCCGGCCCATGCGGATGCTTTGCATGGGGGTAGGGCGCGTGGTGGTGATGGTGGTGATCGTGGTCGTGATCATCATGGTGGTGATGGTGATGGTGGTCATGATCCATCGCCACCAGACGGCACATGCCGGTGCAGAATGTGTCGCAATGGACGCAATCGGCCACGTTCGACCCCGGCGCATTTGCCCCTTGTCCTTCGACATGGTGGTGGTGGCTTTCCTGAACTGCGCCCACCTCGGCCTCGAAGCCCAGCACCTGAACACGGTATTTGCAAAGCACGCAGGTCGGCGGCGGCACCGCACCAAAGGCGGGGTGCTTGCGGTCCTCGGGCTTGATGTGATGGTGGCGGCTGTCTTCGAGCGCCAGCACCTGTTCGCGGTAGGCGCAGATGCCACAGTTCGGCGGCGGCGTGTCGCTGTCTTGCTCCATGATCCGCTCGGCGAAGGTTTGCAGCACCTTGGGGTGATCGCCAAGATAACCCGCCTTGACGAACTGGATATGGGGGTGTTCAGCGGCCACCTGATCGGTGAAGCCGTAGATGCGGTCGATCAGGATGCCCGAAAAGAGGAAATAAGGGAAAACGATCACGCGCTTGTATGGCAGGCGCGCGACATGTTGCAGGCAGGGTTCGACCAGCGGGAAGGTCACGCCGGAATAGCCTGTCTCGCACCAGCCAAAGCCCATGCCCTCTTGCAGCATCCGCGCGATTTTCGCGACATTGCCGTTGGCGTCGGGGTCCGAGGCGCCTCGGCCGATCACAACAAGGCAGGTTTCGGTCAGAGGCAGCGCGCCATGCCGCATGTTGGCCTTGTCCACGGCTTCCTGAATGCGGGCGGCGGCGGCGGCGATCATCTTGGGGTCGACGCCCAATTCGCGGCCATAGCTGACCTTGATGCCATGCTTGGCGGCATAGGTGTTCAGCACCGTTGGAATATCGTTCTTGGCATGCATCGCCGCAAAGAGCATTCCCGGCACCGCCAGAATACGCTCGCACCCCGCCGCGCGCAGATGATCGAGACCGTCGCGGATCACAGGATTGGCGAATTCCAGATAGCCGTAGTCGGTGATCCAGTCGGGGGGGAGATAGTCGGGGAGCTTTTCGGCAAGGGTTGCGAACTCGTCAACCGCCGACTGGCTGCGCGAGCCGTGGCCGCAGATCATCACGCCGGTTTTCATGCCGCTTCCTCTTCCAGCTCTTCCTCGGCGGCAGCGCTGTCGTCATCCGCCTTCTTCTTGCCCTTCAGCGCACCCCAGATCGCCGCAAGACCCGCCAAGCCGATCGCAGCGCCGGCTACCCAATGGTCATGGCCGATCAATTCACCCCAATGCCCGGGATGGGCGGCAGCAGTCGTGCCGAAAAAGATCAAGGCGAGTGTCAGCAATCCGCGCATCGGGCATCCTTTCGTGTCACGCGACAGCCAGAGATCCGCCTGATGCGGTGCTTGACGATGCAGCCCCTGGTCCCCGTCAAGGGTCGACCCGTCGCCACCAACCTCTCTGACCCTCGCGGGCTTCGTCGGGTCGGGTATACTGGCGCGGTGTCGTCAGGGCAAACGCTTAAGCGACGCAACACTGGCGCGGGGCGGCACGGGCAAAGGCAAACTTGTGCATCTGCGCACCGTCGTTTGGTCATTGCTGCAGTTTGTTCGTTCCTGTTTCACCACTACGTAAAGGGCAAGCAAAGAGGAGCACAAAACATGGGACAATTGGTCGACGGTGTCTGGCACGACGTCTGGTATGATACGAAATCCACCGGCGGCGCCTTCGTGCGCAAGGATGCCAGCTTTCGCAATTGGATCACCGCAGACGGATCACCGGGACCTTCCGGCGAGGGGGGCTTCAAGGCCGAATCCGGTCGGTATCACCTTTATGTCTCCTATGCCTGCCCCTGGGCGCACCGGACGCTGATCTTTCGGGAACTGAAAGGTTTGACGGACCATATCGACGTCTCTGCCGTGCATCCCGACATGCTGTCGGACGGGTGGACCTTCGAGACGGACGATCACGGCGCGACAGGAGACAAGCTGTTCGGTTCCGCTTTCGCCCGCGACATCTACACCCGCGCGGTTCCGGATGTCAGCGGCCGCGTCACGGTTCCGATCCTGTGGGACAAGCAGACGGACACGATCGTCTCGAACGAATCGTCGGAAATCATCCGCATGTTCAACAGCGCCTTCGACGCGATCACCGGCAATACCGACGATTACTGGCCCGCCGACCTGCGCGAGGCCATCGCACCCGTCAATGACCGCATCTATGACACCTTGAACAACGGCGTCTACAAATCCGGCTTTGCCACAACCCAAGAGGCCTACGACAAGGCCGTCTATCCGCTGTTCGAAACACTCGACTGGCTGGAGGCACGGCTGTCGGACAACCGCTATCTGATGGGTGACCGCCTGACCGAGGCCGACTGGCGGCTCTTCACCACGTTGGTGCGGTTCGATCCGGTTTACCATCTGCATTTCAAGTGCAATCGCAAGCGGATCGCCGACTACCCGAACCTGTCAGGCTATCTGCGCGAGCTTTACCAGATGCCGGGGATCGCCGACACGGTGAACATGCACCATATCGTGCGGCACTATCACTACAGTCATGAAACGATCAATCCGCACCGGATCATCCCGATCAATCCGGTGTTTGATCTCGATGCCCCGCACGGGCGTGGGACCGACCGCCGTAGTGCATGACGATTGCCGCCAGATCGTCTGGCGGCGTCGCCGACATCAGGAAGGCGCGGGCATTGGGGGAATGCTGAAAGATGGACCCGTCCGAAAAGAACGTGGTGTCGGTGACAAAGACGACATTGGCCTGCGGTTGGCGGTAGTGTGCAAGATCGGCGACCGCCAGCGCGCTTCCTTCCGAGAGCACCAGATCAAGCACGATCACATCGAACGGGAGCGCCTGTATCAGGTTCAGCGCCCGCTCGCCCGTGGTCGCAACCCGGACGCGGGCACCGATCCTTTCAAGATGGCGCTGCCAAAGCGATCCCAAGGTCGCGTTGCTTTCAACGATCAGACAATTCATCACAAACTCTTCACTCCTTCGATTACAAATCAGAAGGCATTCTTAAATCTTCCTGAACCTCAATTCCGCCCAAATTCTTAACGAAAGGTTAACGCCGGCAGGGCGAGTGACCAAAAGGCAGTTCCCTTAACGTAAGCTTGAAAAACCGGCGAGAATCCGCTTGAAGGACGGGACAAAAAATAGGCAAGCGCAATGACCACCTGGATCACGATCTGCGATACCTGCAAGCGCGAAGGCTGGGAATCCGGCGATATGGCGCAAACCGACGGCGAGGCGTTTGCCGCCCTGATCGAGGCTGCGGCAGACGATCTTGACGCAGTGCGCACGCGCAGGGTCTCTTGCCTGATGGGCTGCAAACATGGCTGCAATGTGGCGATCCAGGGGGCTGGCAAGTTGAACTATACGCTGGGCAACTTTACGCCCGATCCGGATGCGGCCCAAGGCGTTGTTGCCTATGCGCGCATGCACGCTGCCTCGGAGACGGGACAGGTCCCCTTTCGGGAATGGCCCGTGGCGATCAAGGGCCATTTCGTGACACGCCATCCGCCGCTGCCTGTGGACGAATGACGCCCAAGCGCGATCACGG
>NZ_DAIPIW010000009.1:14529-41696 GCF_036770585.1 Yoonia sp.
CCGACCTACAACGAACACGCCGCAGCCTTCGCGGCGGCAGGCTGGGCGCGGTCTGCGGAAACCCGCCATGCCAAGGTGGTCGTCCACCCGAACAACCCCGACGGGCGGCTGTGGCAGGTCTCGGATCTGGCCGCCGACCACCGGATCATCGACGAAAGCTTTTGCGATGTGATGCCGGACCAGAGCCTGATCGCGCAGGCGGCCCGCGCGGGCACCATCGTTCTCAAGAGCTTCGGCAAGTTCTGGGGGCTGGCGGGGCTACGGCTGGGGTTTGCCATCGGTGACCCCGTGCTGATCGGTGCCTTGCGTGACATCCTCGGACCTTGGCAGGTATCGGGACCGGCGCTTGGCATCGGCGCTGCGGCACTGGCGGACACCGGATGGGCCGCCGAGACGCGCCTGCGGCTTGAAGCGGATGCCGCGCGGCTTGACGGGCTGATGACCGGCAAGGGTGCGATGCTGGTCGGTGGGACGGCACTCTTTCGGCTTTATGAGGTGGACACTGCCGCCGCATGGCAAGACCGCCTTGCACGGCATCACATCTGGTCGCGCACCTTTCCCTATAATCCGCGCTGGCTGCGCCTTGGCCTGCCTGCACCGGATCAATGGGACCGGCTGGAAACTGCGCTGTGAGCCTCGTTCTCGGGATGATCCTCGATGCCGTCTTCGGCGAACCGCGCTGGATCTGGTCGCGGCTGCCGCATCCGGCGGTGCTGATGGGCAGAACGGTCGGATGGTGTGACCGGCAGTTCAATACCGGCGAGCAGAGGCAGCGGAACGGACTTCTTGTCATGGTCGGACTGGGGACCGGCGCGCTGATGCTTGGCTGGCTGATCACGCTTGTGCCGGGTGTCTGGCTGGATGTGATCGTGATCGCGGTGCTGCTGGCGCAGAAATCCCTTGTCGATCATGTGCAGGCTGTTGCGGATGCCCTGCGGCTGTCGGTCGGGGACGCCCGCCGCAGCGTTGCCATGATCGTGGGGCGTGATACGCGCGGCATGGACGGACCCGCCGTGGCCCGTGGCGCCATCGAAAGCGCCGCCGAGAACCTGTCGGACGGGGTCATCGCCCCGATCTTCTGGTGCGCCGTCGCGGGGCTGCCGGGGCTGCTGCTTTACAAGATCACCAATACCGCCGACAGCATGATCGGCTACCGGACACCGCGGCACGAGGCCTTCGGCTGGGCCGCCGCCCGTTTCGACGATCTGCTGAACCTGATCCCCGCGCGGCTGACGGCCCTGCTGATCTGGGCCGCAACCAAGTGCCCCGCGCCGAGCCCCATTCTTCGGGACGCGCCGCTGCACCGCTCGCCCAACGCGGGCTGGCCCGAGGCGGCGATGGCGCACGGACTTGGCATCGCGCTGAGCGGACCGCGCAGCTATGACGGCGAAATCCGTGACTACCCTTTCGTGAATGAGGAAGGCGCGCGCGACCTCGGCCCCGATCACATCGATGCCGCCGTCGCCACCCTCTGGAAGACATGGGCGATATCACTTGGCCTTGTGATGCTGCTGGCCTTTCTCTGACGGGTCGGCCATTTCCCGCACCGTTGCCCTGCAACACCTTTGCACCTGATACCGCCGCTGCTAGGCTACCCGCAAAACAGACCCGAGCGGAGATACCCCATGCGCACAACCCTTGCCCTGATGCTCTTTGCCAGCACTGCGACCGCCCAGACCTGCGGCGGCCCTGTCGGGGCATTCATCGACGGGGTCAAAGCCGAGGCGAGGGCGCAGGGCCTGCCTGACGCCACGATCGACGCCTTCTTTCGCGGGGCCGACATCGACCCCGCCGTGATCCGCGCCGACCGCGCACAAGGCGTGTTCCAGCGCGACTTCATCGACTTCTCGCGCCGCCTGATCAGCCAGAACCGCATCGACAACGGCGCCTTCTACGGCAACCGGTTCGACGCGACCTTCGACGAGATCCAGCGCCGCTTTGGTATCCCGCGCGGCGTGCTGCTGGCCTTCTGGGCGTTCGAGACCGACTACGGGCAGGTGCAGGGCAGCTTCAACACCCGCAACGCGCTGCTGACGCTTGCGCATGACTGCCGCCGCCCCGAGTTGTTCCGGCCGCAACTGCTGGCCGCGATCGAGCTTTACCGGCGCGGCGGTATGGACCCCGCGACCACGACCGGCGCATGGGCGGGCGAGATCGGACAGCTTCAGAAACTCCCGCGCGAGATCGTGGCCCAAGGGATGGATGGCGACGGCGACGGGATCGTCGATCTGAAGGGATCCGCCCCCGATGCGCTGATGACCGGCGCGAATGTGCTGTCGTCCCTTGGCTGGCGACCCAACGAACCTTGGTTGCAGGAAATCGTGGTGCCGCAAAACCTTGACTGGGCGCAGACGGGTCTGAACCACAAGGCCAGCGTGCAGGACTGGGCCAATCGCGGCGTGCGCGCGCGCACCGGATCGCTGGGGCCTGCGAACCTGCAAGCCTCGGTCCTGCTGCCGATGGGCCGCAACGGTCCGGCCTTCCTCGCCTATCCGAATTTCGAGGTCTATTTCGACTGGAACAAGAGCTTCGTCTATGTGACCACCGCCGCCTACTTCGCGACACGGCTGGAAGGCGCGCCGGTCTATGACGCAGGCAATCCCTCGCCCGCCCTGTCAGGGGAAGAGATGGTCGCCCTGCAACAGAAACTGACCGCGCGCGGACATGACGTTGGCGGGATCGACGGGATTCTAGGCGCGATGACACGAGAGGCGGTCCAGGCCGAACAAATCCGTCTTGGTCTGCCCGCAGACGCATGGCCGACAAGGGAACTGCTGAACCGACTTTAGGATTGGGCGCTCCACTGTCGTCATTATTGGCCCACTGGGCTCCGCCCGTTCGCGGCTCAGGCCACCAGCGCCTCGGCCTTTTTGAGGTCCACCGAGACAAGCTGCGATACGCCCTGCTCGCCCATGGTCACGCCGAACAGGCGGTCCATCCGGCTCATGGTGACGGCATGGTGGGTGATGATCAGGAAACGGGTCTCGGTCCGGCGGGTCATCTCGTCCAGAAGATCGCAGAAGCGGGTGACGTTGGCATCGTCCAAAGGTGCGTCCACCTCGTCCAGCACACAGATCGGGGCGGGGTTGGCAAGGAAGACCGCAAAGATCAGCGCAAGTGCGGTCAGCGTCTGTTCGCCGCCTGACAGCAGCGACAGGGTGCTCAGCTTCTTGCCGGGCGGCTGGCACATGATTTCCAGTCCAGCCTCGAGCGGGTCGTCGGATTCCACCAGCACCAGCTTGGCCTCACCCCCGCCGAAAAGATGGGTGAAGAGCAGGCCGAAATTCTCGTTCACCTGTTCGAAGGCGGTCAGCAGACGTTCGCGGCCTTCACGGTTCAGGCTGGCGATACCGGACCGCAGCGCGGCAATCGCGGCTTCCAGATCGGCCTTTTCGCTGACCAGATTGTCATGCTCGACCTGCACCTCCTTGGCGTCTTCCTCGGCCCGTAGGTTCACCGCACCAAGTGCGTCGCGCTGGCGCTTGAGGGCGTTGACCTCGGCCTCGACCTTTTCGGCAGCGGGCATCTGGTCGACATCCATGCCCAGTGCCTCAAGCAATTGCGCCGGTGTGACCTCTTGCGCTTCCATGATGCGTTCTTCGGCATAGGCGACCGTTTCGCGGGCGGCATCGGCGCGGGCTTCGGCACGGGCGCGGGCCTCGCGCGCTTCCGAGGCCAGACGTTCGGCCTCGCGTTCGGCATGGCCCGCCTCGCGCAAGGCGCCATCCGCCGCGGCCAGTTTGTCGGCAGATGCCTTGCGGCGCGCCTCGGCCGCGTCGATCGCATCGGCGAGTTCCGCGCGCTTGGCGGCGATCTCGGTGGGGGCGGCATTGGCCTCGCGCAGTTGCGCCTCGGAGGCGTCCTTGCGGTCTGCCAGTTCGGCGGTGCGCTTGTTTGCGGTTTCCAGCCGGTGCTTCCAGCCGCTGATTTCCTTGGTGATCTCTTGTGACCGCTTCAGCCGTGTCTCGCCTTCGCGGCGAATCTCATCAAAGGCCGAGCGGCGCGACATCATCGTGATCCGCGCGGCCTCGACCGTCATCTTGACGTCCTCGACCGAGGCGCGGGCGGTCGCAAGATCGCCCAGTTCGGCGACCGCTTTCTCGGCCTCTGCCAGCGAGGTGCGGGCCGCCATCGCCTCTTCTTCATGGCGTTTCACGGCCAGTCCAAGGCTTTCAAGCCGCCCTTGCGACAGGTTCCGGTCCGCCTCGGCGCGGCTTGCGGCACGATTGGCATCGGCGACCGCGCGGTCGGCATTGCGGCGCGCCTCGCGGGCGGCGTGGTCAGCCTCGGTCTGGGTGCGCAGAAGCTGGGTCAGCGTCTCATGCGCCTGCGCCGCCCCGAGGGCCGTCGCGTTCAATTCTTCCAGATCGCGCTTCAGCTCGGTCAACCGGTTGAGTTGTTGCAGCCGCAGCGCCGCCGCCGACGGCGCATCCTCGGCCCCCGCGCGGAAACCGTCCCACCGCCACAGATCGCCCTCGATCGAGACCAGACGCTGCCCCGGCTTCAGCTTTGCCTGCAAGGCTGGCCCATCGGCCGCGGCGACCAGACCCACCTGCCCCATCCGCCGCACCAGCACCGGCGGCACCGACACGAAATTGGTCAGCGCCTTGACGCCATCGGGAAGGGTCTGGGCCTGGGCATAGGCCGGCAGGGCGACCCAGCCGGAAGGCCCGTCACCCGAGACCTCGGGCGCGCGCAGATCATCGGCAAGGGCCGCACCCAGCGCCTTTTCGTAGCCCGCTTCAACGCGCAGCAGGTCAAGCACCTGCCCCCCTTCGGCGGTATCGCGTTCGACAAGTTTGGCCAAGGCCGCGACTTCGGCACGCAGGGCGTTCGCCTCGCCCTCGGCTTGCGACCGCATCGCGCGGGCGTCGCTTTCGCGGGCCTGTGTATCGGCGCGGGCGGCTTCAGCGGCGACAAGGGCGGCATCGGCCCTTGCGGCTGCGGCGACGGCGGCTTTCTCGGCCTCGCCCGCCGCGGCAAAGTCGGCTTCGGCCTTTGCAAGGGCTGCTGCGGCCTCTTTCACGGCGGCCTTGGCCTTGGCGGCCTCTTGCTCGCTTTTGGTCAGCGTGGTGCGATTGTCGTCCAGCAGACGCTGCGCGGACTGGTGACGGGCGGCAAGGCGGGCCACATCCTCGGTCAGTTGCGCCAGATCGGTCTCGCGCTGTTGCAGCACGCCTGCGGCCTCGCGCGCCTCGGCCTGTGCCGCATCAAGCCGCGCTTCGTGCCCTTGCCCCGCCTTGGCAATCTCGCGCGCTTCCCATTCGAGCCGTTCGATCGTCTCGCCCGCATCGCGGTTCAGCCCGCTTTCGCGTTCCATGTCGCGGGTCAGTTGGTCGATCCGCCCGGTCAGCGTGTCGATCATGTCGCGGGCGCGCTGTTCCTGATCCGACAGGGTGTCGCGCTGGACCTGAAGGCGTTGCAGGACGGCGGCTGCAATCGCCTCTTCCTCGCGCAGGGGGGGCAGGGCATCCTCGGCCCTGGTGCGGGCCTTGGCGGCCTCGCGCGCTGCGGTCTCGGCCTTGGCCGCATCGGTCGTCCGCTCGCGCAATTGCGCGCTGGCCGCCATCAATGCCTCGTCCGCCTCTTTCCAGCGGCGATAAAGCAACATCCCCTCGGCCTGACGCAGTTTCTCGCCGATCTCGCGATAGCGCGCTGCCTGACGAGCCTGACGGGCAAGCTGGGTCAACTGGTTGGCTAGTTGCTCGATCACATCGTCGACGCGGGTCAGGTTGCCTTCGGCACCCTTCAGCTTCAACTCGGCCTCGTGCCGCCGCTGGTAGAGACCGGAAATCCCCGCCGCCTCTTCCAGAACACGGCGGCGCGACTTGGGCTTGGCGTTGATCAGTTCCGAAATCTGGCCCTGCCGCACAAGCGCGGGCGAATGCGCGCCGGTCGAGGCATCGGCGAACAGCATCTGCACATCGCGCGCCCGCACATCCTTGCTGCCGACCTTGTAGGCCGAGCCCGCATCGCGGGTGATCCGGCGGATGATCTCGAGCTGGTCGCTGTCGTTGAAGGCGGCGGGGGCCAACCGCTCGCCATTGTCGATGATCAGCGCGACCTCGGCAAAGTTGCGGGCGGGGCGCGTGGCGGCACCGGCGAAGATCACGTCTTCCATGCCGCCGCCCCGCATCGCGGTCGGGCGGTTTTCGCCCATGACCCAGCGCAAGGCTTCCAGCAGGTTGGACTTGCCGCAGCCGTTCGGGCCGACAACACCGGTCAGCCCGTCCGCGATGATCAAATCGGTCGGGTCCACGAAGCTTTTGAAGCCGTTCAGTCGAAGTTTGCTAAAGCGCAATGATTCGTCGCCCGTTGATTCCGGTCAGGACCCAAGCATCGCCCCCCGCCAAGCCACGAGTCAACGCCGGAACCGCAGGATGTGCGACACTTCGCCTGCTTATCCACAAGATATTGGGATTTTCGCACGAATTGCCGCCCCAGGTCGCGTCTCTGCCCCGAAACAGGGAAACAGTCCGACAGGGAGGTGTCGCGAATAGCGGACCCATGGTCGCGCCGGGGCCAGCCTGCGCGCAGTCGCCCCTTGCATCATGGCGACCACGCCGCCAAAACATGAGCGTTGCGACCGCCATTTTCCGGAGAGACCCATGCCCGCCAAAATTCCCGCCACCGTCGTCACCGGCTTTCTGGGTGCAGGCAAGACAACGCTGATCCGGCACATGCTGCAAAACGCCCAAGGCAAGCGGATCGCCCTGATCATCAACGAATTCGGTGATCTCGGCGTCGATGGCGACATCCTGAAAGGGTGCGGGGATGAGGTCTGTTCCGAAGATGATATCGTGGAACTGTCGAATGGCTGTATCTGCTGCACCGTTGCCGATGACTTCATCCCGACGATGGAGGCGCTGCTGGCGCGCGACGTCAAACCGGACCACATCGTGATCGAGACATCCGGCCTTGCCTTGCCGCAGCCCTTGGTGCGCGCCTTCAACTGGCCCGGTATTTCCACCAAGGTGACGGTCGACGGCGTCGTCACGGTCGTCGATGGCCGCGCGGTCCATGACGGCCAGTTCGCCCATAACGTCGCCGCCGTCGACGCCCAGCGCGCGATGGACGAGAACCTCGACCACGAAACGCCGCTGTCGGAACTCTTCGAGGACCAGATCGCTTGCGCTGACATGATCGTGGTGAACAAGACCGACCTTCTGGCGGCGGACGAGGCCGAGGCGCTGACCGGCAGGCTGAAGTCCGAGGCGCGCGCCGGCGTGCAGGTCGTGAAAGCCGCGATGGGCGCCCTGCCGGTCGATGTTCTTCTGGGACAGGGGATCGGTGCGGAAAGCGATCTGGAAGCGCGGCATGAAATCCACCACCATCACCACCATGATGACGAAGACGACGATCACCACGACCACGCGCATGAACACGGCCACGACGAATTCGAAAGTTTCGTCGTCACACGCGGCGAGGTGACGGATGCCAAGGCTTTCGCCGAACAGGTCGCCGATGTGATCCGCGCCCATGACATCCTGCGCCTGAAAGGTTTCGTCGCAGTTGCAGGCAAGCCGATGCGCCTGACGCTGCAGGCAGTCGGGCCGCGCGTGGATACCTATTTCGACCAGCCGTTCGGCGCCACCCCGCGCCAGACCCGTCTGGTCGTGATCGGCGAGGCCGGTCTCGATCGCGCAGGCATTACCGACGCCTTGCTGCGCTGACAAAGCCGATGCAGATCGAACGCACCTCGCCGCTGGACCCCAAGGCGCTGATCCTGATCGAAGGCTCCGAGCGCGAGCAGGCGGCGCTCTATCCGCCCGAGGTCCGGTTCGCCTTTTCACCGCAGCAACTGGTTGACGGGGATGTGCGGTTCTTCGTCGGATGTGACGGCGAAACCCCGGCCACTTGCGGCGGCTACGGAAACTACGGGACTTACGGCGAACTCAAGCGGATCTACGTGGCACCGGGCTATCGCGGCGCAGGATGGGCTGATGCCCTGATTGCCGCCTGCGAAGACCATGCCCGGGCCGAGGGGTTGGCCATGATGCGGCTTGAGACAGGTCTGGCGTCACCAGCGGCGATCAGGCTTTATGCACGGCTCGGTTACGATGACCGTGGCCCCTTTGCCGACTACGTCGAAAACGGCTCTTCGGTTTTCATGGAGAAGCGGCTTTGACGCTACTTCGGTTTCTTTGCCTCGGCCGCCGCTTTCAGGCGGGCCAGCAGTTCGGCCTTGTCGGGGCGTTGTCCGAACGGCTTTTTGCTACTGCCGTGGATGTTGTGTTCGGTATGTTTCGGGGCGTTCTTGCCCTTTTTCGGCGCACCGGCGGCGTTGTAGTCCATGATGGAACCCTCTTGTTTGCACGCGCCCTAGCACAGCGGAACCCCTGATGCACCTGCTTGCTGCAACCCCCGGTGCGATTTCCGACGGGACCGAGCCTGTCGATCTGGGTCAGACCCCCGCCGATGTCGTCTTCATTTCCGCCGCCGATACCGAACTTGCGGCGCTGTCCGAGGCACGCTCGGACATGGTGGACCCACCAACCCTGCGGCTGGCCAACATGATGCATCAGACGCACCCGATGTCGGTCGATCTGCATCTCGACGACTGCGCCACCAAATCGCGCCTTGTCATCGCCCGTATCCTTGGCGGGGCGGGCTATTGGAAATACGGGCTGATCCAATACGCCGCGCGACTGCGAGAGGCGGGTGTGCCATTCGTAGCCCTGCCGGGCGATGACAAGCCCGACCCCGAGTTGCGTGAACTCTCGACTGTCGGCGCGGGGGATTACGACGCGCTCTGGGCCTATCTGGTCGAGGGCGGGCCGCAGAACAGCACCGGCTTTCTGACCTATGCCAAGGCGATGCTGACAGGTGCGGAAAAGCCTGCCGCCGCCAGCCCCCTGCTGCGCGCAGGCGTCTATTGGCCGGGTGCGGGCATCGCCGACCTCGGCGCGGCTGAGGCCGAATGGACGACGGGTGCGCCGATCGTGCCGATCGTCTTTTATCGCGCGTTGGTGCAGGGCGGCGGGCTGAACCCGATCAACCGCCTGACCCGCAGCCTGCTGCGCGCTGGCCTGAACCCGCTGCCCGTCTTTGTCGCCAGCCTGAAAGACCCTGTCAGCACCGCGACCCTTGCCCACCTCTTCGGCGCGGCCCCGCCGGATGTGATCCTCAACTGCACCGCCTTCGCCGTGGGCAGCCCGCATGACGGCGACGACAGCCCCGAGAACCCGCTTCTGGTCAACGACGCGCCGATCTTTCAGGTGATCCTCTCGGCAGGGTCCGAGGCATCGTGGGCCGAGGGTCTGCACGGTCTGTCCGCCCGCGACATCGCGATGAACGTGGCCCTGCCAGAGGTGGACGGGCGTATCCTGTCGCGCGCGGTCAGCTTCAAGGGCGAGGCCTTCTTTGACGCGGCCACCGAATGCCCCATCGCCACCTATCAGGCGCGCGGCGACCGGATCGATTTTGTTACGCGACTGACCAAGGGCTGGGCCGATCTGCGGCGCACCGCTGCCGCCGACAAGAAAACCGCCCTGATCCTTGCCAACTACCCCAACAAGGACGGGCGGCTGGCCAATGGCGTCGGCCTTGATACGCCTGCGGGCACGATGCATGTGCTGAACCTTCTGCAGGACGCGGGGCACAGGGTCACCCCACCCGCCGACAGCGCCGCCCTGATGGCGCGGATCATGGCAGGCCCCACCAACTGGCTGACCGACCGTGCCGAAAAAGAGGGCGGCGAGGTGCTGCCCCTCGACGTCTACAACCGGCATTTCAACGCTTTGCCTTGGGACCTGAAAGATCGGATCACCGCGCGCTGGGGGCAACCGGACGACGACCCCTTCATTCTGGCGAAGGGTGCGCTGACCGGGTTCGCCCTGTCGATCCACCGCTTCGGCACTGCCGTCGTCGGGCTGCAACCGGCGCGCGGTTACAACATCGATCCGACCGACACCTACCATTCCCCCGACCTTGTCCCGCCGCACAGCTACCTCGCCTTCTACTTCTGGCTGCGGCACCATTGGGGCGCGGATGCGATCGTGCATATGGGCAAACACGGCAACCTCGAATGGCTGCCGGGCAAGGCCGTCGCCCTGTCCGAGACCTGCTGGCCCGAGGCGATCCTTGGCCCGACCCCGCATATCTACCCTTTCATCGTCAACGATCCCGGCGAAGGCACGCAAGCCAAGCGCCGCGCAAGCGCCGTGATCATCGACCACCTGACCCCGCCGCTGACCCGTGCCGAAAGCTATGGCCCCCTGCGCGATCTGGAAGCGCTGGTGGACGAATACTACGAGGCCGCAGGCGTCGACCCGCGCCGCATCGCGCATCTGCGCAAGGACATTCTCTCGCTCTCGGATGTTACCGGACTTGCCAAGGACGCGGGTTTCACCGGTGATCAGGAAACCGATCTGGGCAAGCTGGACGCTTACTTGTGCGAGTTGAAGGAAGCGCAGATCAGGGACGGGCTGCATGTCTTCGGGCAGTCGCCGGAAGGTATGCAGGAACGCGACCTTGCCATCGCGCTGGCCCGCGTGCCGCGCGGCGATGGCAAGGGCCGCGATGCCTCGCTTCTGCGGGCGCTGGCTGCCGATCTGGGGCTGGCCTTCGATCCGCTGGACTGCGATCTGGCGGCACCGGCGGCGAAAAAGCCCGAAGCTCTTGCGGGGCAAGGCACGTGGCGCACGAATGGTGATACCGTCGAACGGCTCGAACTGATGTCCCAGCGGCTGCTCGACGGGCATGCCACGCCGCCCGGCCCCCGCGCGGCCGAGGTTCTGGCCGAAATCACCGACCGCATCCGCCCGATCATCGCAAGATGCGGCCCGGACGAAGGCGCAGGTATCCTGCGCGCGCTTGACGGCAAATTCGTCCCCCCCGCCCCCTCTGGTGCGCCGACGCGCGGGCGGCTGGACGTGCTGCCGACGGGGCGCAACTTCTATTCCGTCGACAGCCGCGCGGTGCCGACCCCGACCGCTTGGGCCCTGGGCTGGAAATCCGCCAACCTGCTGATCGAGAAACACCTGCAGGACCACGGCGACTGGCCGCGCACGATGCTGGTGACCGCATGGGGCACGGCCAATATGCGCACAGGCGGTGACGATATCGCGCAGGCGCTGGCCCTGATGGGGGTCAAGCCCACATGGGACAGCGCCAACCGCCGCGTGACGGGGTTCGAGGTGCTGCCCCAATCCGTGCTTGGCCGTCCGCGCGTGGACGTGACCTTGCGCATCTCGGGCTTCTTCCGCGATGCCTTCCCGCAACTGATCGCGCTGGTCGATTCAGCCGCCCGCGCCGTGCAGGCGCTGGACGAACCCGCAGACCTCAACCCCGCCGCCGCCCACACCAAGGCAGGCGAGGACCAGACCCGCGTTTTCGGCTCCAAGCCGGGGGCCTATGGCGCGGGCCTGCAGGCGCTGATCGACGAACGCATCTGGGCCGAGAAATCCGATTTCGCCGAGGCCTATCTGGAATGGGGCTCTTACGCCTATGGATCGGGCGCCGCGGGACGCCGCGACCGCGCGGCTTTCGAGGCGCGCCTGTCCCAGACCGAGGCCATCGTCCAGAACCAGGACAACCGCGAACATGACGTGCTGGATAGCGACGACTACTACCAGTTCGAAGGCGGGGCCGCTGCCGCTGTCAGCACCCTGCAGGGCCGGGACCGCCCGATCTACCACAACGATCATTCCCGCCCCGAACGTCCCGTCATCCGATCACTGGAAGATGAAATCGGCCGCGTTGTCCGGTCCCGCGTGGTGAACCCCAAATGGATCGCGGGCGTCAAACGTCACGGCTACAAGGGCGCTTTCGAGATCGCGGCCACGGTGGATTACCTCTTTGCCTTTGCCGCCACGACGGGGGCCGTGCGCAACCACCACTTCGATCTGGTCGAAGAAGCCTTTCTTGCGGATCAGGACACCCGCGATTTTATTGCCGAAGCCAATGCCCCCGCCTTGCGGGAAATCGCTCAGCGCCTGCAGGAGGCGATCGACCGCAAGCTCTGGCAGCCGAAATCGAACTCGGCCCGTGCGCGGATTGCGGGATTGCTCTAGGGTTGCAACGACAGACGAGGGAAAGGGATGATCATGACCGAAGACACCGACCGCCACGCGATGAAGATGGCCAAAAAGAAGGCCGCCCGCGACAAGATCATGGCCACCAAGACCGACAAGAAGGGTCTGATCATCGTCCACACCGGCAAGGGCAAGGGCAAATCCTCGGCCGCTTTCGGGATGATCTTCCGCTGCATCGCGCATGACATGAAATGTGCCGTCGTGCAGTTCATCAAGGGGGGCATGTCCACGGGCGAGCGTGATCTGATCCTGTCGAGGTTCAGCGATACTTGCGCATTCCACACCATGGGCGAAGGGTTCACCTGGGAAACGCAGGACAAGTCCCGCGATACCGAGATGGCACAGGCCGCCTGGGCCAAGGCGAAAGAGCTGATCCTCGATGAAAGCAACCATATGGTGCTGCTGGACGAGATCAACATCGCGATCCGCTATGATTATGTGGATATCGCCGAGGTTGTGGGCTTCCTGCGCGACCACAAGCCCGAGATGACACATGTTGTCCTGACAGGCCGGAACGCCCACGACGACCTGATCGAGATCGCCGATCTGGTCACGGAAATGGAACTGGTCAAACACCCCTTCCGGTCGGGCATCAAGGCGCAGATCGGGGTCGAGTATTGATCGCGGACCGCCTTGTCCAGGAACAGGCACCGGATCCCAAGCTGCACATCGACCCGGCCGACTGTTTGGCCAGCGGCACCCAGCGCGAGGTCTACCGTCACCCGGATGATCCGACACGCCTGATCAAGTTGCTGCGCAAGATGCCCGAAGCACAGGGCCGATCACGCATGGCCACAACAGGAGAGCGCCTTTTCCCCAATCTGCGCCGCCGCTGGGTGCGCAAGGAATATCAGGAATACCTGCGCATGATGCTGCGTCCCGACTCGGACAAGATCCGTCCCCCGATCACACATATGTATGGCTTTGTCGCCACCACCCTCGGCCTTGGCTGCCTGTGCGATGCCGTGCTTGACGGTCATGGCAATCTTGGATCGACGCTGGAGAAAAAGACGGGTGACGGGTCGCTGACAGCGACGGACCTGGGACTTTTCAATGACACCATCCGACGACTCTATCTTTACGATGTGCGCGTCGGTGACATGACGGCCCGCAATTTTGTCTTCGGTCAGCGGGTGATCGGCGGCCACAAGGGGCCGCGCGAATGCGTGCTTGTTGACGGCTTCGGCGATATCCATGCCATTCCCATCCGTTCTTGGGGCCGGATGTTCAATCGGCTCGGTCTCGATGACAGTTGCAAACGACTGGCCCGCAAGACCGGACTGCAGTGGTCATCGGACACCAAGCTGTTCTACCGTGCAAGGTAGAGGAGGCTACGATGCGCAAAATCCCGTCCTCACTGAATGCGGCCCTGGCACCAGACCGTGCAGCCAGGCCGGGGCCGCAGAGCGATGCGAGACTGATATGGAACTGACCCAAGCCCACCGCGATGCCCTGCACGAGATCCTGCGTTGGCGGCGGGATGTGCGGCATTTCCTGCCCGACCCGATCGACAGTGCGGTTCTGGACCGCCTGCGCGCGGCGATGGATCTGGCCCCCTCTGTCGGCAATGCGCGACCGTGGCGGGTGCTGAACGTGGTCTCGGCCGACAAACGCGCGGCGGTCACCGCCAATTTCGAGGCGGCGAACGCTGCGGCCGCAACGCCTTACAAGGGCGACAGGCGCACGGCCTATAACGCCCTGAAGCTGGCAGGGCTACGCGATGCCCCCGTGCATCTTGCGATTTTCACCGAGACCGATCCCGCAGCGGGACACGGGCTGGGGCGCCAGACGATGCCTGAGATGTTGGCCTATTCCACCGTGGCCGCGATCCACACGCTCTGGCTTGCGGCACGGGCGGAGAACCTCGGGATGGGGTGGGTGTCGATCCTTGATCCTGTGGGGATCTGCAAGACGCTCGACGTGCCGGAAAGCTGGTCGCTGACGGGCTATTTCTGTCTGGGCAAGGCGGCATCGGATGACGACACGCCGCTGTTGCATCGCAACGCATGGCAGGAGAACAGTCCGACCGCGTGGCGAAATGTCTAACCCCCGCACAGACTTTCTAGAAAGTCTGTCGCAGGCACCCTGAAGAAATCATGAAGATGCGGCGTTGCGGACGGCAAACAGTGTCGCACCCGTCGAGAGCGCCTCTTCGTCAACCCGACATTCGATGACCGCCACAGTTCCCGAGGCATGCGCCCGCGCGAATGCGGCCGCGAAATCCTCGCTGCGCTCTACCAGCTCGCCATGACCGCCATAGGCGTCGGCAAAGGCGGCGAAGTCCGGATTGACCAAGGCGGTTCCTGACACGCGGGCCGGATAGTGCTTTTCCTGATGCATGCGGATGGTGCCATAGCGCCCGTTGTTCATCACCACGACAATCGGCTTGGCGCCGTGTTGCACGGCCGTCGACATCTCGTTGCAGGTCATCTGGAAACAACCGTCCCCCGCCAGACAGACGACCGTCCGGTCGGGATGTTCCAATGATGCGGAAATGGCGGCAGGAAAACCATAGCCCATCGAGCCCGAGGTCGGGGCAAGCTGGGTGCCATACTGCTTGTAGACGAAATAGCGGTGCAGCCATGCCGCATAGTTTCCTGCGCCATTCGTGACAATCGCATCTTTGGGCAGATTGTCGGACAACCACTTCACCACGACCTCCTGCTTGAGATCGCCGGGGCTTTCCTGCGGGGCAAGCCATGCCTCGTAGTCGGCGCGGGCTTCGGACGTCCATGTGCCCCAGTCTCCTGCCGGGGGGGTATTCGCCAGCTGGTCCAGTGCGACGGGGGCGGTCGCGACAATGCCGATGGAAGGGGCATAGACCCGCCCGATCTCGTCCGCATCCGCGTGGATATGCACGATCGTTTTCCGCGGATCGGCAGGGTCGACCAGCGTATAGGCCTGCGTCGCGATATCGCCGAAACGGGTTCCGATCAGCATCAGGAAATCCGCCTCGCGCATCCGTTTGGCAAGGCGCGGGTTCACCCCGACGTTCAGGTCACCGGCATAGCAGCGGTGCCGGTTGTCGATATAGTCCTGCCTGCGAAAGCTGACGGCGACCGGCACATTCTGGGTCTCGGCAAAGACCTGCAAATCGGCCTGCGCCTCGGGCGACCAATGCGGTCCGCCTGCGACGATCAGGGGACGTTCGGCCTGTGCCAGCGCGTGCATGACAGACTGGATCGTTGCGCCCGAAAGCTGGGCGGCGGGCAGGGAAGGGATTGCGATATCCGCGACATCCGCATCGGCGCTCAGCATGTTTTCGGGCAGGGCCAGCACCACGGGACCCGGGCGGCCCGACATGGCCACGCGGAAAGCGCGGGCGATGTATTCGGGCAACCGGTCGGTGTGGTCCACCTGCGCGACCCATTTCGCAAGACCGCCGAATACCGCCCTGTAATCAACCTCTTGAAAGGTCTCGCGGTCGGTGTGGCGGTTGTCGATCTGGCCGACGAAGAGGACCATCGGCGTGCTGTCCTGTCGCGCGATGTGGATACCCGCCGCCGCATTCGTGGCCCCCGGCCCGCGCGTGACGAAGCAAACGCCGGGTGTGCCGGTCATCTTGCCGTAAGCCTCGGCCATCATCGCAGCGCCGCCTTCCTGACGGCAGACGATGTTCGTGATGCCGCTGTCATAAAGACCGTCGAGTGCGGCGAGGAAGCTTTCGCCGGGGACGGAGAAGACCCGCTTTACGCCCAGTTTCACCAATTGGTCGCTGAGGATTTTGCCGCCGTGCCGGATCATCGCCGCCTCCCTTTTGCGGCTCACAATGTGCCAAGCACAGGCCCTGTGCAAGCGCGATGGTTGCAGTTTCGCAAGACAGCCCTAGGTCTGACGGAACAGCGGCAAAGGGAACAGACATGACCACACTTCTCGGGATATCCGGCTCTTTGCGCAAGGCATCCACGAATACCAAACTGATCCGCGCCGCGGCCGAGATCTTTGCGCCCGACACCTTTGTCGAGGCGGACCTCAACCTGCCTCTCTATGACGGGGACATAGAAACACAAGAGGGGATACCGCAGTCTGTTCAGAGACTTGCCGATCAGATCGCAGCGGCGGATGCGGTGATCATCTCGACACCGGAATACAACAAGGCCCCGTCCGGCGTTCTGAAAAACGCGCTGGATTGGGTCAGCCGGACAAAGGGCGGGCCGTGGACTGGCAAGCCTGTCGCAATCATGTCGGCGGCGGCTGGACGTGCCGGGGGCGAGCGGTCGCAGTTCGCGTTGCGCCTGATGATGACGCCGTTCCGCCCCGACATCCTGCAAGGGCCAGAGATGATGCTGGCCAATTCCGGCAAGGCCTTCGACGAGACCGGCAAGCTGACCGACGACTTCGCCGTCAAACTTCTGACCGAGCTGATGGACGCGCTGAAAGCGCGCATATAGCCTGCCATACCTGTTCTGGCTGCCCGCCTCTGGATTTCGGTGTCACCGCACCCTAATTTCCACGGACGGGAAGTGCAGACAGGGGATCACATGGCACGTGGCGCGGGCGGCTCGGATGGCGGGACCAGCAGTTTTATCATCGGGCTGATCATGATGATCGGCGGGGGCTATCTGCTGCTGAACGGTATCGTCGTGCGCCCGGTCTTTGGGATAGGGTCACGGATGTTCGGCATCGGCGGCTTTCCTGTCACCACCGGCATGATCCTGATCCCCTTCATGTTCGGCGTCGGGATGATCTTCTACAACGCCCGCAGCTGGATCGGCTGGGCCCTCGCCGGTGGCGCGCTGGTCGCGCTGGTCTTCGGGGTGATCGCGAACACGACCCTGCAACTGGCCCGGATGAGCGCCTTCGATCTGCTGATCATCCTGATCCTGCTGGTCGGCGGATTGGGGCTGTTCCTGCGGTCGTTGAAGAAGGGTTAGCCAACCGCCTGGCAGCGGCTGCGCCGATCATGGCGCAGGAAAAAAGTGGGGCCTTCGCCCCCCTTTCATCAATAGCCCAGCGCGCAGCCGTCCTTGCGGTGATCGCTGCCTGCCTCCAGCACGCCACGGTCGTGGATCATGATCGCCTGAGACCCGCCGATGGCGATTTCGGGCGTGACGATCTTGTGTCCCTTCTCGGCCAAGGCGGCGCGGACAGTGTCGTCATACCCGCGTTCAATGCGCAGTTCGCCGTCGATCGCAAAGCTGCGCGGCGCATCCATCGCCGCTTGCGGCGAGAGGCCGAAGTCGGTGACGTTGCTGACAAAGCGCGCATGGCCCGTGGCCTGATAGGCCCCGCCCATGACACCGAACGGCATGTAGGGCTTACCGTCTTTCTTCAGCAGCCCGGGAATGATCGTATGCATCGGCCGCTTGCCCGCTGCGGCCTCGTTCGGGTGGCCCTCGGTCAGGGTGAAGCCCGCCCCACGGTTCTGGAAGAGGATGCCGAACCTGTCCGAGGCCAGACCCGATCCGAAGGAATGGAAGATCGAATAGATCAGCGACACGGACATCCGGTCCTTGTCGACCACGGTGATGTAGATCGTGTCCTTGTGCACCTCTTCCACCGGCAGGGCGGCGGGGGGCAGCACGCTGTCCATCCGGATCAGGCCGGCCAGCTTCGCGGCCGTCTCGGGGGCCATCATGTAATCGGCCCTGGTGGTGTGGTCCGCATCGGCAAGAAAGCGGTTGCGGGCGTCATAGGCAAGCTTGGTCGCCTCGGCCTCGATATGCGCCCGCGCAGCACCCCATGGGTCCATCTGCGCGATGTCGAAATGCTTGAGGATATTGAGCAAGAGGATCGCCGTCGCGCCCTGCCCGTTCGGCGGATGCTCGTAAAGGTCGAGACCGCCGTAGCCGCCCATGATCGGGTCGGTATAGGTGCTGGCGTGACCCGCGAAATCGTCCAGCGTGTGGGTCCCGCCCGCGGCACGCAGCGAGTTCACCATATCCTCGGCCACCTCGCCTTCGTAGAAACCGGCGCGGCCGTCCATGGCGATGCGGCGCAGCACCTCGGCCTGTTTGGGGGCGGCGAAGATCTCGCCCTGCCGATAGGGGCGTCCATCCCTGAGGTAGAGATCGCGGGCGATGCCTTGCAGCCCGCCCTCTTCGTCCTTGTGCTCGGCCAGCGCCCAGTCGAAGGCGACGCGGGGGGCGACGGGGATCCCTGTTTCGGCATAGTGGATCGCCGGGGCGAGGATCGCCTTCATGCCCAGTTTGCCCCAGTCCCTGGACAATGTGCAAAAGGCGTCGATGGCCCCGGGGACCGTGACGGGCGTGGCCCCGTAGACCGGCATCTTGGTCAGCCCCTGATCGCGTAGCATGGCCGCGTCGAAACCGGCAGGCGCACGGCCCGATCCGTTCATGCCGATCACGCGGTCCTCGCCGGGTGGGGTGAACAGCACAAAGCAATCGCCACCGATCCCCGTCATCTGCGGTTCGGCGATGCCCAGTAGCACCGCACCGGCAATCGCCGCGTCCATGGCGTTGCCGCCTGCTTCCAGCATCTGGACGGCGACTTTGGCCGCCAGCGGATGCGAGGTGGCGCAGATGCCGTTGCTGGCCAGAACCGGCGAGCGGCCAGGGAGATGATAATCGCGCATCGTATGGGTCCTCCTTGGTGGTCGCTGGCAATCTAAAGCCTCTGCCGTCCGCTGCAATGTCAATCGAAGGGCTTTCCCTTCAGGGGTCGCAGGCGTAGCCTTGGATCACGCAAGGGAGGGGGAGTCATGGCCGAAGTCTTTATCACAGGCGCCGCCCGCACACCGATGGGCGGATTTCAGGGGATCTTTTCGGAAGTGGATGCGCCGACGCTGGGCGGTGTGGCGATCAAGGCGGCATTGGACAAGGCCGGAAAACCGGCCGTGGACGAGGTGCTGATGGGCTGCGTTCTGCCTGCGGGGCAAGGTCAGGCACCGGCGCGGCAGGCCGGTTTCAAGGCGGGATTGGCCGAAGATGTGCCCGCGACCACGCTGAACAAGATGTGCGGATCGGGCATGAAGGCCGCGATGATCGCCTATGACCAGATCGCCTTGGGGGCGGCGCAGACCATCGTCGCAGGCGGCATGGAAAGCATGTCGAACGCGCCTTACCTTCTGCCCAAGATGCGCGGCGGGGCGCGGATCGGGCATCAGGCGGTGCAGGACAGCATGTTCCTTGACGGGCTGGAGGACGCCTATGACAAGGGCCGCCTGATGGGCACCTTTGCCGAGGACTGTGCCGGGGCCTATCAGTTCACCCGCGAGGCGCAGGATCAATACGCGATCGGGTCGCTCGACAATGCGCTGGCGGCGGAACGCAGCGGGGCCTTCCGCGATGAAATCGTGCCGGTGACGGTCCATTCCCGCAGCGGCGAGGACGTCATTTCCGTGGACGAACAGCCGGGCCGCGCACATCCCGAACGCATCCCGATGCTGAAGCCCGCCTTTAGGAAAGACGGGACGGTGACGGCCGCGAATGCCTCGAGCATTTCCGACGGGGCGGCAGCACTGGTCCTGTCGTCGGATGGCGGCAAGGCCCGCGCGCGCATCCTTGGCCACGCCACACATGCGCAGGCGCCCGGATGGTTCACGACCGCCCCCGTGGGTGCCACACGAAAGCTGCTTGACCGGATCGGGTGGAGCGTCGGCAGCGTGGATTTGTGGGAAGTGAACGAGGCTTTCGCGGTCGTGCCCATGGCCTTCATGAAGGACCTCGGCGTGCCGCGCGACAGCATCAACGTCAACGGCGGGGCCTGTGCCCTTGGCCATCCGATCGGCGCGTCAGGCGCGCGGATCATCGTGACGCTGCTGAATGCGCTGGAAAAGCGCGGCCTGAAACGCGGGGTGGCGGCGATCTGCATCGGGGGCGGCGAAGGCACGGCCGTTGCGATCGAGCGGCTCTGACATGGGCAAGACGATGTTCGGCATGGCGCTGATGGGTCACGGCGGGCCGGAGTGTCTGGCATGGCGGACGGACCTGCCCAAGCCGGTCCCGAAGGCGGGCGAGGTGCTGATCGCGGTCTCGGCGGCGGGGGTGAACAACACCGACATCAACCTGCGGGTCGGCTGGTATTCGAAAGGCGACAATGACGCCGCGGATGCAGGCTGGGCCGGCAATGCGCTGCGCTTTCCGCATATTCAGGGGATCGACGTCTGCGGGCATATCGTGGCAGTCGGCGCGGGTGTCGACCCCGTCCGCATCGGCGCGCGCGTGCTGGTCGAGCCTTGCCTGACCGAAGCGGGCGGGCAGATGCGCGACCCGCCGTGGTTTCTGGGGTCGGACTGCGACGGCGGCTTTGCGCAATTCTGCGTGGTGGCCGCACGGCATGCTCATGCCATCGACAGTGACCTGAGCGACCTCGAACTGGCCAGCTTCCCCTGCTCCTATGCGACGGCCGAGAACCTGCTGACCCGCGCGAACCTGCAAGCGGGCGAGACGGTGCTGGTCACCGGTGCATCGGGTGGTGTCGGCTCGGCGGCGGTGCAACTGGCCAAGGCGCGCGGGGCGCGGGTGATTGCCCTGACCACTGCGGCGAAGATGGATGATCTGCATGCGATTGGTGCCGACCGTTGCATCGACCGCAACGACGACCTGCTGGCGATGCTGGGCAAAGAGGCCGTCGACGTTGTCGTCGATCTGGTGGCAGGGTCCGGCTTTGCGGCCTTGCTCGAGGTCCTTAAACGCCACGGGCGCTATGCGACCTCGGGCGCGGTCGGCGGGCCGATTGTCGCGCTGGATGTGCGGACGCTCTACCTCAAGGACCTGAGCTTTTTCGGCGGAACGGTGCTGGAACCGCAGGTCTTCGGCAACCTGATCGGGCTGATCGAAGGCGGGGCGATCAAGCCGCTGGTTGCAGCCACCTATCCTTTGCGCGATATGGTCGCGGCACAGGCCGCCTTTGCAAGGAAATCCTATACCGGCAAGATCGTCCTCGAAGTGAAGCACCCGACCGGAGACTGACCATGCGCGTCGATTATGACGATCTGTCGAAAACCATCGCCTCGCTCACCGAGGGCGAGGATGACGTGATCGCCCTGATGGCGACGGTCGCCTGCGAGGTGCATCACAGCGACGACCGTTTCGACTGGACGGGGTTTTACCGTGTGACCGGCCCCGAGATGCTGAAGATCGGGCCCTATCAGGGCGGGCATGGCTGTCTGGTGATCCCCTTCTCGCGCGGGGTCTGCGGGGCGGCGGCGCGGACGCGCGCGGTGCAGCTTGTGCCCGATGTGGATGCCTTTGCGGGTCACATCGCCTGTGCATCAAGCACGCGGTCGGAAATCGTGCTTCCGGTGCTGGATGCCAAGGGTGATCTGATCGCCGTTTTCGACATCGACAGCGACCAGCCGGATGCCTTTACCGAAGATGACGCCAAGGGGCTGGGTGCCATTCTGGGGGCGGTTTTCAGGCGCTGAAACTTTCCGCAGAAATTCCGTTTGAGCGGAATCAAAATCCCGTGCTATGAAAATTCATGGGAATTTTTCACGCCACTGCCGCTCTGTCCGAACGCACCACCGTGCCGACACTGGGTGCGGATATTCGCGCCCTGCGCAAGTCGCGCAAGATGACGCTGACGGACATGGCCGAGGCGCTGGACCGGTCGGTCGGCTGGCTCAGTCAGGTGGAACGGGACAAGTCCCTGCCCTCGAACGCCGATCTCGAACGGATGGCAAAGCTGCTGGATGTCTCGCTGGCCAGTTTCATGCAGGTCGGTGCCGCCCAAGAGGAATTGGGCATCATCGTGCGCGCCGATGCCCGCCGCCCCATTGGAAACCGCGTGCCGGGCCTGTCCGAGGAATTGTTGTCACCCGATCTGGCCGATGACTTCGAGGTGATCCATTCCAGCTTTGCCCCCGGTGCCGCGATCACCAAACCCGTGGTGCGCGAAACGCAAGAGGTGGGTTATGTCGTCTCGGGCCGGTTCGAGCTGCGCGTGAACGGCCGGTCCTTCGCCCTTGCCAAAGGCGACAGTTTCCGCCTGCGCGGCGAAGCCTTCACTTGGGCCAACCCCGGCCCCACGCCATGCGAGATCATCTGGGTGATCTCGCCCCCCGTCTACTAGCCCCAACACCCAAGGAGCCGCACGCATGTCAGATTTTCCCACCTCCGCCCGTGTCGTCATCATCGGTGGCGGGGTCGTCGGCGTCTCGACCCTCTATCATCTTGCCAAGAAGGGCTGGACCGATTGCGTCCTGCTGGAAAAGAACGAGCTGACCGCCGGGTCCACCTGGCACGCGGCGGGGAACTGTCCGTCCTTCAGCACCTCGTGGGCCGTGATGAACATGCAGCGCTATTCGCTGGGTCTTTACAAGGGGCTGGCCGCAGAGGTCGATTATCCGATGAACTACCACGTCACCGGCTCGATCCGGCTGGCGCATGGCAAGGAACGGATGCAGGAATTCGCCCGCGCAATGGGGATGGGCAATTATCAGGGGCTGAACCTGCGCCTGCTGACCCCCGAAGAGGCGCAGGAATTGCACCCTTTCCTTGAAACCCACGACATCAAGGGCGCGCTTTATGATCCCGATGATGGCGATATCGACCCTGCCCAGCTGACGCAGGCGCTGGCCAAGGGCGCGCGGCAGATGGGGGCGAAGATCGAACGCTTTTGTTCCGCGACAGGTGTGACCCAACACCCCAACGGCACATGGACCGTGCATACCGAGAAAGGCGATATCGACTGCGAGATCGTGGTGAACAGCGCGGGCTACTACGCCCAGCGCGTCGGCGAATGGTTCAAGCCCTACGGTGGGCGCACGGTGCCGATGGTCACCATGTCCCACCAGTTCTTCCTGACCGAGGAAATCCCCGCCTTGAAGGCATGGACCGAGGCGCAGGGTCACAAGGTGCCTTTGTTGCGCGATGTGGATGTGTCCTACTACCTGCGGCAGGACAAGCACGGGCTGAACCTTGGCCCTTATGAACCCAACTGCAAGGCACATTGGGTGACGCCGGATGATCCGCAGCCCGATGACTTCAGCTTTCAGCTCTACCCCGACGATCTGGACCGGCTCGAGGCGATCATCGAAGACGCGATGGCGCGCGTGCCGATCCTAGGGTCTGCCGGTGTGGGCCGTGTGATCAACGGCCCGATCCCTTACGCCCCCGACGGCCTGCCGCTGCTGGGGCCGATGCCCGGCGTGAAGAACGCCTTCGAGGCCTGCGTCTTTACCTTCGGCATCACCCAAGGCGGTGGTGCGGGCAAGGTCGCTGCCGAATGGATCGTCGATGGCAAGACCGAATGGGACATGTGGTCCTGCGATCCGCGCCGCTATACAGACTACACCGACCACGACTATTGCCACCAGAAAGCGGTCGAGACCTACGGCCACGAATACGGCATGCATTTTCCGCATCACGCATGGCCCGCGGGGCGCGACAAGAAGCTGTCGCCGGTGCATGACCGGATCAAGGCTCTGGGTGGCCAGATGGGCGCCTATAACGGCTGGGAGCGCGCGAACTGGTTCGCCAAGGAAGGCGACGACACCTCCGAGGCCGCGACCCAGACATGGGACCGCGCAGGGCCATGGCAGCCGCGCATCAAGGAAGAATGCGAGGCGGTGCGCGATGCGGCGGGCTTGCTCGACCTGCCCGGTTTCTCGCGTTACCGCTTGCAGGGGCCGGGGGCTGCGGACTTTCTGCGCGGGCTTTGCACGGGGGGTATCCCCAAGGTGGGGCGGATCGGTCTGCTCTACTTCGCCGACGATCGCGGGCGCATCGTGACCGAGATGTCAGCGATGCGGCTGGACGAGGATTTCTTCTTCCTGATCACCGCCGCCGTGGCCCAGTGGCACGACATGGAATGGCTGCAAAAGCATCTGCCCGAAGCGGCGGCCTTCACCCTGACGGATGTAACCAAAGAGTTTTCCTGCCAGATCCTGACCGGTCCGAAATCGCGGCAGATACTGGCCGGCCTGACGGATGCCGACCTTTCCCTGCCCTGGCTGACCCATCAATCCGCTCAACTGGACGGCACTTGGGTGCAACTGGTCCGGGTCAGTTTCGCGGGCGAATTGGGCTGGGAGGTTCACTCCAAGGTCGAGGACACCCCGGCGGTCTATGACGCGCTGCTGCGGGCGGGGACGCCCTTGGGGATGAAGCCTTTCGGGATGTTCGCCCTGAACGCCCTGCGGATGGAAAAGGGCTATCGCGCGTGGAAGGGCGATCTGTCCACGGATTATTCCATGCTGGAAGGCGGGCTGGACCGGTTCGTCAAATTCGACAAGCCGCAGGAGTTCCCCGGCAAGGCGGCGCTGCTGGCCGAAAAGCAGCGCGGCGTGGCCAAGCGGTTCGTGACGCTGACGCTGGATCAGGCCGGGCCTTCGGATGCGCCTTACATGTCGACCCTCTGGGTCGGGGATCAGGTCGTGGGCGAAACCACATCCGGCGCATGGGGCTACCGCGTGAACAAGTCGATCGCCTTGGGGATGCTGCGCGCGGACCTTGCCGTGCCGGGCGCCAAGGTCGAGGTGGATATCTACGGGATCCGCTATCCGGCCACGATCCATGCGGATGCGCCCTTGTGGGATCCCGAGAACGCGCGGATCAGGGCCTGATGCTGACCCAATCGATGAAAGATCTGATCGCGGCCTTTCCCTTGGGGTTTGTCGCGACTGTCAGGGCGGATGGGGGACCTGCGGTCTCGCCCAAGGGGACGTTTCTTGTTCTCGATGATCGGCGGCTGGCCTTCGCGGACATCCGTTCGCCCCAGACCCGTGCGAACCTGACCGCCGACCCGCGGGTCGAGGTGAATTTCATCGACCCTTTCCGCCGCAAGGCGGTGCGCGTGGCGGGCAAGGCGGCTGTGCATCTGAAGGGGACCGGCAGTTTCTCGGACATGCTTCCCCGCTGGCAGACAGCTTTCGGTGATCTGGCCCGCCGCATCGGCGCGCTGGTCGAGATCGACATCGCGGCGGCTAGTGAAATCCGGACACCGCCCTATGACGACGGCGTGACCGAGGACGAGATGATCGCGCTCTACAAGGACAAATACGGAAAGGTCTTTCCATGACAGATATCATTCTTCTCGATGGCGGCATGGGGCAGGAACTGGTGCATCGTGCCGGTGACCGCCCGACGCCTTTGTGGTCGACGCAAGTGATGGTCGATCACCCCGGGCTGGTGGCGGAGGTCCATGCCGACTATCGCGCGGCCGGTGCGACGGTGCACACCGCGAACACCTACGCCATCCACCGCGACCGGCTTGAGGGCACAGGGATGGAGGGCCAATTCGAAGCCCTGCACATGGCCGCCCTGAAAGAGGCGGCGGGCGTTGGCGTCATTGCGGGATCGCTGGGGCCCTTGCGGGCCTCCTATCGTCCCGACCTGATGCCGCCACATGACAAGGCCGTCGCAACCTATGCCGAGGTCGTCGCCCTGCTTGCGCCGCATGTGGACCTGTTCATCTGCGAGACCGTGGCCTCCATCGCCCATGCCCGCGCGGCGCTTGAGGCGGCAACGGCCAGCGGCAAGCCTGTCTGGGTCGCGCTGACGGTGGATGACACGGACGGCACACGCCTGCGCTCGGGCGAGGCGGTGGCGGATGCCCTGCCCCATCTGGACGGCGCGGCGGCGGTGCTGGCCAATTGCTCGGTCCCCGAGGCGGTTTCCGAGACGATCAAGGTGCTGGCGACGGGCACCAGGCCTTTCGGCGGCTATGCCAACGGGTTCACGAAAATCTCGGCCGGGTTTCTTGCCGACAAACCGACCGTCGATGCGCTGACCGCGCGGGCGGACCTCGACCCCGAGGCTTACGCCGCCTTCGCCATGGGCTGGATCGCGCAAGGCGCCACCATCGTCGGCGGCTGTTGCGAGGTCGGCCCCGCCCATATCGCCAGACTTGCCGAAGCCATCACCAGCGCAGGGCACAGGATTGTCGCCCCTGATCTTGAAGGAGTCCCCGCATGACCGCCCTGCCCACCCATGCCCGCGTCGTGATCATCGGCGGCGGTGTGATCGGTTGTTCTGTCGCCTATCACCTGACCAAACTGGGATGGACCGATGTTGTCCTGCTGGAACGCAAGCAACTGACATCCGGCACCACTTGGCATGCCGCCGGTCTGATCGCGCAATTGCGGGCGACGGCGAACATGACGAAGCTGGCGAAGTATAGCCAGGAACTCTACGGCAGTCTGGAAGAGGAAACGGGGGTCGCGACGGGCTTTCGGCGCGTGGGCTCGATCACCGTGGCGCTGACCGAGGAACGCAAGGAAGAGATCTTCCGTTCCGCCGGTATGGCGCGGGCCTTTGGTGTGCAGATCGAGGAAATCTCACCCGCCGAGGTGAAGGCGCGCTACGAACACCTGAACACCGACGATGTGAAGGCAGGGGTTTACCTGCCGCTGGATGGGCAGGGCGATCCGGCCAATATCGCCCATGCGCTGGCAAAGGGCGCGCGGATGCGGGGCGCTGTCGTGGCGGAACGCACCAAGGTCACGGGTATCACCAGGACGGGGCGCCGCGTGACTTCGGTGAACTGGGCGCAAGGCGAGGCAACCGGCACCATGACCTGCGACATGATCGTGAACTGCGCGGGCATGTGGGGTCATGAGGTGGGCCGCATGGCCGGCGTGAATGTCCCGCTGCACGCCTGCGAGCATTTCTACATCGTGACCGAGGCGATCCCCGGACTGACCCAACTGCCCGTCCTGCGGGTGCCCGATGAATGTGCCTATTACAAGGAAGACGCGGGCAAGATGCTGCTGGGCGCGTTTGAGCCCAACGCCAAACCCTGGGCCATAAACGGCATCCCCGAGGATTTCGAATTCGACCAACTGCCCGAGGATTTCGATCACTTCGAACCGATCCTCGAAAACGCCGTCAATCGGATGCCGATGCTGGCCGAGGCAGGGATACATACCTTCTTCAACGGCCCCGAAAGCTTTACCCCTGACGATGCCTATCACCTTGGCCTTGCGCCAGAAATGGACAACGTCTGGGTCGCCGCCGGCTTCAATTCCATCGGTATACAGTCGGCGGGTGGCGCGGGCATGGCGCTGTCGCAGTGGATGGACGGCGGCGAAAAGCCTTTCGATCTGGGCGATGTGGATATCTCCCGCATGCAGCCGTTTCAGGGGAACAAGACATACCTTTTCGAGCGCTCGAAAGAGACGCTGGGCCTGCTCTACGCCGACCACTTCCCTTACCGGCAAAAGGCCACCGCGCGCGGGGTGCGGCGCACGCCGTTTCACCATCATCTGGCCGAACGCGGGGCGGTCTT
>NZ_DAIPIW010000009.1:41796-54003 GCF_036770585.1 Yoonia sp.
GCCGCGACACGGCTGGCGGATCAGACATGGATGGAACGCCACAAGGGCGATTTCAACGTGGTGATAACGGACGTGACCGCAGGCGAAGGCGTGCTGGCCGTCATGGGTCCGAATGCACGGGCGCTGATGGAAAAAGTCTCGCCCGCCGATTTCTCGAATGCCGCCAACCCTTTCGGCACGGCGCAGGAGATCGAACTGGGGATGGGCCTTGCCCGTGTACATCGCGTGACCTACGTGGGCGAGTTGGGATGGGAGGTCTACGCCGCATCCGACATGGCGGGCCATGTGTTCGAAACGCTGTGGGAGGCGGGGCAGGACATGGGCCTGAAGCTTTGCGGGATGCACATGATGGACTGCGCGCGGGCCGAGAAGGGGTTTCGCCACTTCGGCCATGACATCACCTGCGAGGATCACGTGCTGGAGGCGGGCTTGGGCTTTGCCGTCAAGACCGACAAGCCGGATTTCATCGGCCGCGACGCGGTGCTGCGCAAACGCGAGGCGGGGCTGGCCAAGCGGCTGGTGCAGTTCAAACTGACCGACCCCGAACCGCTGCTTTATCACAACGAACCGGTGTTGCGGGACGGCAAGGTGGTCTCGCACCTGACCTCGGGCGTCTACGGGCACCACGTGGGCGGGGCGCTGGGGATGGCCTATGTGCCCTGCGCGGGCGAAAGCGTGGCCGAGATGCTGTCCAGCACGTTTGAGATCGACGTGATGGGCACGAAGGTCCGGGCCGAGGCGCAGATGCAGGGGTTCTATGATCCGAAGGGGGAGAGGGTGAAGGTTTAGTCAGTCCTTCACGCGCGCCACAACCCAGAGACTAGTTGACTGCGAAAAGTTCACGCCGATACGATTGGTTCCGGCAGCAGGGGCGAAGTCGTATGCGGTGGTTCGGACGAGCATTAGCTCTCTTGTTGGTGATGTCTCTCGCCGCCTGCAATCCATATGGTTGGAACCAGAAGCTGACGGTTGTGATCCAGACCCCAGACGGCGTGGTCACCGGGTCGAGCGTGACGCAGGTCACAAAGATCGTCAGCGACGGGCCATTCACGTTACCTCAGGCACGGGGGGTGCAGTCGGAACTCGCGGGCGAGGCCGTCGTCGTCGAGGTTTTGCCGGGCAAGTACCTGTTCGTCCTTTTGAAAGGGGTGGACAATCTCGCATTCCGGGCTTTCGAAGACGTGATCCCTTATCGGCGAGGCAGCGAATTCGCGCGGTGGGCACGCCAAATCGCGCGCCATCGCGAACCCGGCATTGTTCCTCCGGCGAACTATCCGATGATGGTGATGTTCGAGGACATCAGCGACCCCACAAGCGTGCGGCTGGTTGCGCCGGACGATTTGGTAAGTGCGTTCGGTGAAGGCGTGCGGCTGCAAGAGATGACGCTGATGATTACCGATGAGGTTTCGGAGCAAACAATCAGACTTGTTCTAGAATGGCTTAGCGAGAGTCCCGAAGCACCAATTATCGGCGACGTTGATCCATTCGACTTTTCAGTCGCGGCGACACTGCGCGTCGGTGATTTTATTCGAGGTTAGAGAGATGGTAATTTGAAACGACCTGATGTTGGCAATCCTATCAATGGATTCCTACAACCGAGGCTATGGTGAAGGAATAGAGGGATTGGGAGGAGCGGGCTCACAACTCGGCTCAGCGACGCTGCTCAACGTGCCAATCCCTGATGGGTCTGAGCAGCTAGGCTTCTTCGCCACCGCATACTCCTACGACTACGATAACGACAATATAGATGAAACAATCATCTCCTACCGTGGCACTGATGTGTAACCGGGACTGTTCCCACCAAGGCTCGGCGATGCGGCGACAGGCTGGCCAATTGGTGCAGGTATCACAGAAGGCACAGAGGTCGACCTTGCCCGAACCTTCTAAGAAGAGGTGACGTAAAGCGACCTCTTCGCTTGTCGTGCAGGATCGGGGTTACGGTTTCACGCCGAGCGGTGAGCAGAGTTGGGGAGGTGGGGCCAAGATAGCTTGACCACCATCCGCAAACGAACGATGGATGAGGCCACCCGCCTACTGCCCGTTCAACGGACCCAGTGCGTTCAGCCCCTTCAGGATATCGATCGCATAGGCCAACTGGTAATCCTGTTCACGCAAGGCGGCTGTCGCCTCGGCCCTTGCGCGTTCTTCCTCGATCAGGCTCAGCTCGTCCTCGGACAGGCTGTCGTTCACCAGCGACCCGCGCAGGCCGGCTTCGGTGCGCTGGCGGCCTTCCTCTTCGTCCTCGGTCACTTCGGCCGGGCGGGGCTGTTCGACGATGATATCGGGCGAGATACCCAGCGCCTGGATGGACCGGCCCGATGGCGTGTAATAGCGCGAGGTCGTCAGGCGCATCGCGCCGTCGCTTCCCAGAGGAATGACCGTCTGGACCGATCCCTTGCCGAAGGAATTGGTGCCCACGACAATCGCGCGGCGGTGATCCTGCAGCGCACCGGCCACGATCTCGGAGGCGCTGGCAGAGCCGCCGTTGATCAGCACAACGATGGGCTTGCCCTCGGCCAGGTCACCCGGGGTCGCATTGAAGCGGTCCCCGTCCGTGATCAGCCGCCCGCGGGTCGAGACGATCTCGCCCGCGTCAAGGAAGGCGTCCGAAACGTAGACCGCCTGGCTCAGCAGACCGCCGGGGTTGTTGCGCAGATCGATGATGAAACCGTCCACATTGCCCCAGCCGCCCGCAGCTTCGACCTGTTCGGTGATGCCGTCGCGCAGGTTGGGGAAGGTCTGTTCATTGAAGGTGGTGACACGCAGGACGATGGCCTTGCCTTCGGTCCGGCTGCGCACGGCTGTCAGTTTGATCGTATCGCGGATGATCGAGACATCGAAGGGTTCCGGCTGACCCTCGCGGACGACCGTGATGATGATTTCGGCACCGACCGGGCCGCGCATCAGTTGCACCGCCTCGTCCAGGCTCAGGCCCATGACGCTTTCGCCATCGACGGCAGTGATGAAGTCACCGGCAAGGATACCGGCGGCATCGGCGGGGGTGCCGTCCATCGGCGAGACGACCTTGACCCAGCCTTCTTCCTGCGTGACCTCGATCCCGAGACCGCCGAATTCACCAGAGGTGCTGACGCGCATCCGGTCGGCATCTTCCGGCGAAAGATAGCTGGAGTGCGGATCAAGCGACCGCAGCATCCCGTCGATGGCCGCTTCGATCAGTTCGGCGTCGTCCACCTCTTCGACGTAGCTGGAACGGATCCGTTCGAAGATATCGCCGAACAGGTCAAGCTGTTCATAGACGCTGGCGCGGGATGCATTCTCTTGCGCGACCAGCGGCCCCGCGATCTGGCTTGTCACCACCAACCCGAGGATTGCGCCACCTGCGGCGGCCAAAAGCGTCTTTTTCATCATCATTCCTTGTCTATTCCAGCGCAAACCATGCGTCGGTCTGAGAGGCAGTTTGCCCCTCTCGCACTTCAAGATAAAGGCTTTGCGCCGGTTGACCCGTTTCCAGACCCATATTCTCGGTCAAAATCCCGTCATTGAAGCTTTGCGTATCCGGCATCAGGCCAATCGGCGCGCCCGCAGGCAGGATACGACCGGTCTCGGCAAAGACCTCGTGAAGTCCGGCAAGGACGAAGATCAGGTCCGGGGCCGGTTCCAGAAGTACGACCGTGCCATAATCCAGAAGCGGCCCCTGAAAGAGGACCGTGGCGGTCACCGGCGTCGTGACAAGGGCGCGCGGGGCGGTCGCGATCCGCACCCCGGGACGACCGCTGCCGTCATTGGGCAGGATCAGGCCCGCGACGGGCAGCGCAAGGTTGCCCTGCCGTTCCAGCGTGGTTTCAGGATCGGGGCGGGCCTCGGCAAGGGACCGGGCAAAGGCACCCAGACTTTCGGCGCTGGCCGCCAAGAGCGTCGCCTCGACCGGGTCCTCTTCAAAAAGCAGCGGCAGGACGCCCCCCTCGCCCATGGCGGTTTCCAGCGCCGCACGGGCGGCAAGCGCACCCTCGCGCCCGTCCTCAAGCGCGCGCGCGACGGCGGCCTGCTGGTCGGCCAAGGCGCGTTGCGTGCCGAGCAGGTCTTCGAGACGGGCGGCCTCTGCCTCAAGAACCGGGGTCATGCCCGCAACCAGCAGGCCCGCGCGATAGGTCGCGACAGGCCCCATGGGCTGCGCACGGCGGATGATGTCAGGTGTCCGGTCAACGGTGGTCAGAACACCAAGCAATCGCGCGATCTGTGCCTCTTGCGCGGACAGCGTCGCGGCCTGCGCGGCCTCTGCCTCTGCCACATCGCGGGCGGCTTCGCGCAACAGACCAAGGCTTGCGTCATAGGCGGCCACAGCCTGCGTCAGGGCCGCAAGACGGTCATCGGCCGTCTCTGCCCCAAGCAATTGCGCCTCGGCATCGGCAAGTCGGTCCAGCGCATCCGTCGCGATGTCTTGCGCAGCGGCGGCACCGGCCAGCGAAATCATCAGGGCCGCAAGGCGGATCATGTGACGATCAGGCTCCGTCCGGTCATTTCGGGGGGCAGGTCCAGGCCCATTAGGTCAAGCACCGTCGGCGCAAGGTCGGCCAGACGACCATCGCGCAGGGTGACACCCGAAGGCCCGCCGACAAGGGCCACCGGCACCGGATTGGTCGTATGGGCGGTATGCGGGCCGCCGGTCTCGGGGTCGATCATGGTTTCGCAATTGCCGTGATCGGCGGTGACGATCATCGCGCCGCCCGCCTTTTCCAGCGCGTCCAACACCTGGCCAAGGCCCTGATCCACCGCCTCGCAGGCCTTGATCGCAGCGGCCAGATCGCCGGTATGGCCGACCATATCGGGGTTGGCATAATTGGTGACGATCAGGTCATACCCTTCGCCAATCGCCCAGACGAATGTCTCGGTCACTTCAGCGGCCGACATCTCGGGCTGCAGATCATAGGTCGCGACCTTGGGCGATTGGGGCATATGGCGATCCTCGCCCGGGGCCGGCGTTTCGATCCCGCCGTTGAGGAAAAAGGTCACATGCGGGTATTTCTCGGTCTCGGCCAGCCGGAACTGGCGCAAGCCATGTCTGGCCACCCATGCGCCCAGCGTGTTCTGGATATCGCGCTTGGGAAAGACCGCAGGGAACCATGCGTCGTGCCGGTCGGAGTAGGTGACCATGCCCAGAAGGGCGGCAGGTGCGACCTGTTCACGGGCAAAGCCGTCGAAATCGGGATCGGCAATCGCGGCGAGGATCTCGCGCGCGCGATCAGACCGGAAGTTGAGACAGAAAAATCCGTCGCCCTTTGCAAAGCCCGCATAGTCGGCGATGACGGTCGCGGGGATGAATTCGTCGGTCTTGCCATCGGCATAGGCCGCCTCGATCGCCGCCATCGGATCGGCGGCGCGGTGTCCCTCCGCCTTGATCATGGCGTCATAGGCTGTTTCGACCCTTTCCCACCGGTTATCGCGGTCCATCGCGAAATAGCGGCCGATGACGGTGGCAATCGTGACACCTTCGGGAAGCGCCTGCAAAACCGTGTCCATGAAGTGCTTGGCGGATGACGGTGCCACATCGCGCCCGTCGGTGATCGCATGCAGCGCGACCGGCACATCCGCGTCACGCAGGGCCTTGGCCGCTGCGACGATATGGTCCCAATGCCCGTGCACCCCACCGTCAGACACCACGCCCATCAGATGCGCCGTCCCGCCACTGGCTTTCATCTTGTCGACGAAGGCCTGCAACGCCTCGGCCTTGAAGAAGCTGCCGTCCGCGATGGCCAGCTCGATCTGGCCAAGGTCCATCGCGACCACGCGGCCCGCGCCGATGTTGGTATGGCCGACCTCGGAATTGCCCATCTGGCCTTTCGGCAAGCCCGCGTCGTTGCCATGGGTCAGAAGCTGCGCATGGGACCCTTGCATGATGCGGTCGAAATTCGGGGTCTCGGCCAGAAGCGGCGCATTGCCCGCAGGTTCGCGGCGCAGACCCCAGCCGTCAAGGATACACAGAACCACAGGTTTCGGCGCCGACATCCCGTTCTCCCTCGATTGCTTGGCCTACCCATACAGCAGCCCCTCGGCAAGTGGAACCGGCCTGCCTCGCTTTGCTCGAAAATACTCCCGCCGGAGGCACCCTACACCCGATGATAAGGACCGCCCGAGAGGATCGCGGCGGCACGATACAGCTGCTCGGCCAGCATCACGCGCACCAGCATATGCGGCCAGACCATCGCACCGAAACTCAGCGACGCATCGGCGCGGGCGCGCAACGAAGGGTCGATCCCGTCGGCCCCGCCGATGATGAAGCTGACATCCTGCCGCCCCTGATCGCGCCAGAGGGCAAGCAGATTGGCGAAATCGGGGGATGACATGACCTTGCCGCGTTCATCCATCGTGCAGATCAGGGCACCGTCGGGCACGGCACGGGACAGCAGGTCGGCCTCGGCCGCCATGCCGCCGCCCTTCTTGTCCTCGACCTCCATCAGTTGCGCGGGACCAAGGGCCAGCGCCCGTCCCGTCCGGTCGAACCGGGTCAGGTAGTCGTCGTAAAGCGCGCGCTCGGGGCCTTTGCGCAACCGCCCCACAGCGCAGATCTGCACGCGCATCAGCGCGCGGCGGCAACCCCGGGCTGCCACATCTTTTCAAGCTGATAGAAATCGCGCACTTCCGGACGGAAGATATGCACGATCACATCGCCTGTATCGATCAGCACCCAGTCTCCGGCCTCTTTGCCTTCGGTCTTGGAAATGATCCCGAAGTCCTGTTTCAGCCGGTCCGCCAGCTTTTCGGCCATGGCCGTCACCTGACGCGTCGAACGACCCGAGGCGATGACCATGTAGTCGCCCATCTCGGAACGGCCGCGCAGATTGATCTGCACGATGTCTTCGCCCTTGTCGTCGTCGAGTGATTTGAGAATGGCCGCAAGCAGCGTTTCGCTGTTGGCGGTCTGAAGAGCGCTCATGGGGTTCGCTCCGGCATGGGCTGCCTGTGCAGCCGATGAAGAAAGAGACAGTGCATTGTCCTCCTTACAGCGCACCGTATCGGCCCCGGTGCTGGGCATGCTTGCACGTTAGCAATCACGCGCCACGATTTCAACAAATGGGTTGCGCGAGGCCGAGGGCCTATCGAAAGCGCGGTTTGCCTGCAATAGCGAAAGGCACGCGCGCGGGGGGCGGGGCGGTCTATCGGCGCGGATCGATGAAGACCTTGCCGTCGGAGATCGCCAATGCGGCGGGCAGGTCCGTCATCGCCTGCGACAAGGGGACGGTCGCGGCGACATCGGTTGTCCATGTCCCGCTGACGAACCGCGTTTGAATTTCGACGAAGGCCGCGCGCACACGGTCGGGGCCCGCCTGATTGATCCAGCGCGTCAGCCAGAACCCCGTGATTCGCTTGTTCATGAAGATCAGTTGGCCAAGTTCGGTCAGTCTCGGCGCCTCTGTCGCCAGTTTGCCGTAGTTCACCCAGGTCGCATGACGCGGCATCGCAAAGAACAGATCGGCGGTGAACTGGTCGCCGACGGCATCAAGCAGGATCGCGGGCGGCAGGTTGCGGAAGGTTTGTTCTGCCTTGGCCAGCGCGTCCTCTTCGGACGAGACGATGACCTGCGCCGCACCCAAGGCCCTGAGCGGCGCTGCCTGATCGGCGCGGCGCACCACTGCAATCGGCGCAATCCCGTGATCCTTGCCAAGTGCTATCAGGTATTTGCCAAGCTGCGAACCTGCGGCGTTCAGCACAAAGCTTTCGGCCCGCGCCTCTTTCACAAGGTCGAACATGGCGATGGCGGTCAGCGGATTGACAAGCTGCCCGGCGGCGGCCACCTCGGACAGATCGGGGCGGCAGGGCACAAGCCGGGAGGCATCGGTCAGCGCATATTCCGCCCAAGCGCCCGAGGCGGTCGCAAAGAAGCTGACCCTTTGACCCATTAGCGGGGTATCGCCCGCCACGACCTCGCCCACCGCCTCGAAACCCGCAGGCATCCCCTTGCTACGCGGCTGGCCGTATTCGCCCTTGATGAAATGAATGTCGGACGGGTTCACGGCGGCCAGATGCACCTTGATCAGCGCCTGCCCCGGCCCGACATCCGGCACGGGCACAGACCGCAGCGTCAGGAATGGCGCAAGATCGTCGATCTCGGGCCCGGTCCGGGTGCCGGAAAAGCCGTCGCCAAGTTGGACAAGGGCGCGCATTTGGGATGGCAGGTTCATGGTGCTCCTCACAGATCGAAGGTCGCGAAGACCGGCGCGTGGTCGCTTGGCTGCTCCCAGCCGCGCGCGTCCCGCAGGATGCGGCTGCCATGCGCGGCGCTGCCGATATCCGGCGTGGCCCAGATGTGATCGAGGCGGCGTCCCTTGTCGGCGGCGTCCCAATCGGGCGCGCGATAGGACCACCAGCTATATAGCCGCCCGTCGGGAATATCGTTGCGGGTCACGTCGGACCATCCGCCCGCCGCCATCACATCGGCGAAATGTTCCACCTCGATCGGCGTGTGGCTGACCACCTTGAGCAGTTTCTTGTGATCCCAGACGTCATCCTCACGCGGGGCGATGTTGAGATCGCCGACAAGAATGGATTTCTGCGGCTTTTGCCGGTGGAAGGCATCGCGCATCTCGGTCAGGTAATCGAGCTTCTGGCCGAATTTCTCGTTCACCGTCCGGTCGGCCACATCGCCCCCCGCTGGCACATAGTGGTTGTGGATCGTCACCCCGTTCTCAAGCCGTGCGGCGACGTGGCGCGCGTGGCCGAGGCTGGCGAAATCCTCGGCCCCTGCCTCGACGATCGGCAGTTTCGAGATGATCGCCACACCGTTGTAGCCCTTTTGCCCGCGCGCCACCATGTAGCGATACCCCAGTGCCTGAAAGGTCTCGACGGGGATCTTGTCGACCGGGCTTTTGCATTCCTGCAGGCAAAGCACGTCCGGCGCCTCTTCGGCCAGCAATCTGGCCACGATCCCTTCGCGCAGGCGGACCGAGTTGATGTTCCATGTGGCAAGGGTAAAGGGCATGGGTTTCCTTTCTCGGGCTCAGTCCACAAGCCATCGGGAATAGTGCATCATGCCCCAAGGCAAAAGGGCAGTTTCTATCTTGGTCCAAAGCCGCAGCGCCCTGTCCTCGCCCGCGCTTTCGCGCGCGATGATCTGGCCGAGGGTCGTCTTTCCGTCGATCCCCGCGATCAGGCTGGCGGCCTCGGGCGGGAGTGCGACGGGGAATTTCTCGGGACCGACGGTGATGTTGCGCAAGCTGCGGGTGGCGACGGCCTTGGCAAGCGCGCCGGACGCGATGTTGGCAAGATGCGGGATCCTGTCCCGAAGGGGGATATCGTCTACGGTCGGCCCGGTGTCGCGGCGGGCATAGCCGACATGGGACTTGATGAAGCCGCGCAGTTCTTCGGCGGTCGTCATGCGCGCAATCGGGTCCATCCCTTCGGGCGGTTCAGCCAGCCCCGCAAGATCGTAAAGCCCCGGCTGCGCCATGCCCGCCAGATGCCAGCCGGTGCGCCCGAGTGCCTCGGACCATTGCCCGATGGTATAGGCGCGGTCCTGAGAATGCAGCAGCAGGTCATAGAACCCCGCGTCCGATTGCTTGTGATCGCCGACGACGGGATTGCGGTTCAGCGGATGGGATGCAGGCACCGCCTTCATCGTCGCCTTGGCGTGTTTCAGCATGCTTTTGGGCGGCAGATGCCCATAAAGCCGGTTGAAGGCCGCCTGCAAGGGATAGACGCCGGACCGTCCGTAAGGCGCATAGACCATGAAGCCCAAGCCGCCGTCAGGGGCAAGGGCCGCGCCCAGCGCCCGCAGCCCTGCGTCGGAATCGGGCAGATGATGCAGCACGCCGCAGCAGTCGATGTAATCGAAGGTGCCAAGCAGCGGCACATCCAAGAGCGATCCGGTGTGGAAGGTCACATCGGGCAGTTTGCGGGCCGCGACCCGCGCCTCGGCCACTTTGCGCGAGGCGGTGGACAGATCGATATAGGTGATCCGATAGGGGCGGTGCGCGCCATGCATCCGTTGCGCCAGTTGCACCAGCCCGTCTCCGGTCCCGCCACCGGCCACAAGCACCCGCAATTCCTGCGACCAGTCCCGCTGGCCTGCCCAGAGGTGGTGGTCCATCTCGGCGGGAAACGAGGGCGAGCCGGTGATCAGCCGCTTGGTCTCGTCGCGGGGATCGCGCGCGGGATAGGGGAAAGCCTCGTACTGGTCGCGGACACCGGCCATGGATCAGAGCAGCGCCGCCGTGGGCCGCAATGAGGCCGCCACGATATCGCGGCGATTCGGCAGGGGCGCAAACATATGTGCCTTGGTCGCCGGATGATTCGGATCGAGCACGCCGAGTTTCACGAGGATCGCCGCGATTGCCGCATTGCTGGCCCGTGTCGCGCCATCCACGATCTTGAGCGCGACGCCCAGTTTCCGTTCGGGGATGATCGCGATGAATACCCCCTCGGCCCCTGTCTTGACGGCCACCTTGTGATCCATCGCCCGCATCAGGCTGGTGCAGGCCCGCCCCTCGCCTGCGACAAGTTCGGGATGGGCCATCATCGCCCGCGCCAGTTTGTCCGCCGACATGCTGCGGGTGTCGCTGCGGTTATGTGCCGAGGCAAAGAAGGCCATCGCTCGCGCCAGCCCGTGCAAAGTGCAGGCGTGGTTGGGGGCCGAACACCCGTCGATCCCGAAACCGGGGCTGGTTTCTTCGGTGACGTCTTCGAAAGCCGCCTTGCAGGCCTGCTGCACGGGGTGGTCGATCTCGATGTAGTCGGGCCCTGCCCCGAGGTGTCCCGTCAGCGTCAGGAACCCCGCGTGCTTGCCCGAACAGTTGTTATGCACCTGACAGGGACTGCCGTAGGCGCGGATGATACCCTCGCGTGCTTCGCGGTCGTCGGGCATCTGCGGCCCGCAGCGGAAGGCGTCGTCATCAAGCCCCAGATCGGCCAGCCATGCGTTCACGCGGGTCGTATGGATCGCCGCCCCGTTGTGCGAGGCACAGGCCAGCGCAAGCTGTTCGGTGGTCAGTCGCGCCGCCGCACCGCTTTCCACCAATGGCAGCGCCTGCAGCATCTTGCAGGACGATCTGGGATAGATCACCGCCGCCGGATCACCCCATGCGGCGACGATCTCGCCCCGTTCGTCGCACACAACTGCGTGACCCTGATGAACACATTCCACCAGATCGCCACGCCAAACCTCAATGAAATCGACAGGTTTCGACATATTTTCCCTTCTTGGAAACCGCAGCGGGATGGGTTAGGCCCTTTGGCACGGACGCCTGGGGCTTTCCCCGCTGCGCGGAAATTTGCTATGCTCTAGGCTATCGAGTTGAACAATGCCCTGCCAGTCGAAAAGCTGCACCCTCAAGAGGCAGCAAGGACCGGACAATGGGTTCCAGAGGCAAGGACAGCTTGGAGGCTGTAATGACATTCACACCATCCCGTATCTCCGCCGCGATTGCGGCCGTTCTGATTGGCTCTGCCGCCGTTGCGCAGGAAGACAGCAGCAATCGGGTCGCCGCCGAAACCGACTGGAGCGTTTTTGTCGAATCCGATCCTCAGGAATGCTGGGCGGTCTCGGCACCACGGGAAACGGTCAACACGCGCGACGGCAATGTCGTCGAGGTCCGCCGCGGCGATATCCGGCTGATCGTCTTTTACCGCCCCTCCGAGAATGTCGCCGGTCAGGTCATGTTCACCGGGGGCTATCCGTTCCGCGAAGGCTCGACCGTCAATTTCCGGATCGGCGATACGTCTTACGAGATGTTCACCCAAGGCGAAACCGCTTGGCCCGCGACAGCGGAAGACGATGCCCGTTTTGTCCAGTCGATGAAGGCCGGCGCGAATGCGGTGCTGACCGCCGTGTCAGGGCGCGGCACCCAGACGCAGGACACGTTCAGCCTTCTGGGCTTTACGGCCGCGGTCGAGGAAGCCGAGCGCCGCTGCAACGGCTGAGAGAACACAGATTCCACCGATAGCGGCGGCTTTCTTGAGAAGGCCGCCGCTTTGTCTTATATGCCCTTCAGCCCCAAAAACCGCGAGACCGCACCCATGGACGTCAAGGCCCCGATCACGCAGGACGTGCTGACCATTCCGCGCAAACTGCCCGAAGGTCCGACCAATCTGGTCGGCCTGACCCGTGACGCCATGCGCGATGCGCTGATCGCTGCGGGCACGCCCGAAAAGCAGGCCAAGATGCGCGTGGGCCAGATCTGGCAATGGATCTACTATTGGGGTGTGCGCGATTTCGACCAGATGACCAATCTGGCCAAGGACTATCGCGCCATGCTG
>NZ_DAIPIW010000071.1:0-13254 GCF_036770585.1 Yoonia sp.
CCATCCGTGTCCGGGCGACCGGCAGGATATCCTGCGCGATCAGACGCTGCAGATCACCGAAATATCCACCCGACCGCGCGGGCCGCAACGGATCGGATGTGATCGCCAGCGTCACGCCAAGCTCCGGTGCGACGCAGATGATCTGCCCGCCATAGCCCCGCGCCAGCGCAAAGTCGGCCCCCGCCGCCTGCCCAAGGAACCAACCGTAGCCATATCCCAGCCCCGACCACCGCGACCGCGTTTGCGGCTGGAAAGATTGCGCGACCCAATCACCGCTCAACACCTGTGCATCGCCATAGGTGCCGCCCAAGCGGTAGAGTTCGCCGAAACGGACCATGCCTTCCAGCGTCAGGGCCATCTCGTTGCCGCCCAGATAGCGCCCTTGCGGGTCGCGGACCCATGCGGGAATTTCGATGCCCAGCGGGGTGCCAAGGCGTTGTCGTGTCAAAGTCAGCAGCGATTGCCCCGTCACCTCGGACAGGACCGCCCCCAGCACATGGAACGATCCGGTGGAATAGAGCATCCCCGCGCCCGGTTCCGCCACAAAGGGCCGCGACAGCGCGTTGGCCACCCAGTTCCGGCTGTTCACCCAGCCGCCGTAATTCGCGCCCGATGTCCGCTCCAGCCCGGCCTGCATGGTGACAAGATTGGCCAGCGTGATGTCGGCGACGCGCGCGTCGGCACCCGCAGGGATCAGGCGCGGTGCGACGTCACCCAGACGGGCATCGACCCCCGCGACCTCGCCACGGTCAATGGCCGTGCCCAAAAGGGCGGCGACGACCGATTTCGAGACCGATTTGACCGGCACCGTCCGCGACAGGGCCGGTCCGCGAAAGACCTCTGCAAATTGCGGCTGCCCGTCCTGCCAGAGCATCATCGCGTTGCATTGGTCAAAACCCCGGGCTTTGCCAAGGGCAGCGGCCCAAGGGTCGGTTTGCGCAAGCGCAGGTGTCGCAAGCGCGGCGGCGGCACCTGCAAGCATCGTTCGGCGGGTCATGACTACTTGTGTCATGGGCGCAAAGATAATCGGCGCCGCCCGATTGACCACGCACATTTGCGTGGGTCAGTGGCGGTAGGCCTCGGTCTCGTAGAAATCACGCAAGGTCTGGCCCTTGATGGGGCGAAAGCGGTCCAGTTCCGCAACCCGCAAGATGCGATCGAGGCGGAACATCCGAAAGGCGTCGCGCAATTCGCACCAGCAGACGGCGGTCCAGACCTTGCCCCAGAACCACACGCCAAGAGGCCGGACAATGCGGTCGGTCCCGCGCCCATGTTCATCGGCATAGGTGATCCCGAGCCGGGTCTGCGACTGCGCCGCCGCCTCGAAAGTGTCAAGGTAGTCGCGCCAGTGTCCGCCCGGTATCGGACCCTGCATCGCGTGGACCGCAACCTGCCCCACCTGGGCGCGGGCGGCCTCGGGCAGGACCGCGTCGATCTTGACCAGCGCCTCTTGCGCGGCGGCGGCCATCTTGGTCCCGCCGAAGGCTTGCAGAACCCGCGCACCCGACACCAGCGCCACGATTTCCTCTTGCGTGAACATCAGCGGCGGCAGGTCGTAACCGTCACGCATCAGATAGCCGACGCCCGCCTCGCCCTCGATCGGCACTCCGGATCCGATCAGATGGGCGATGTCGCGGTAAATGGTGCGCGGTGTGACCTCGAGCCTTTCGGCCAGTTGCGCCGCCGTGGTCAGCCGACCGCCCCGCAGATATTGCAGGATCTGGGACAGGCGGTCGGCCCTGCGCATCTAGGACGCGGCCTCGAACAGACCGATGGAATTGCCATCAAGGTCCTTGGCATAGGCAAAGCGGCCCGCCGGAATGGTGATCGGCGGGCTGACAATCTCGCCCCCCGCAGCGGTGCAGCGCGCCATCCCGGCCTCTAGCGCATCGGGCAACGCCAGATGGATCGTATTGCCACCATCCGCCGCAGGCTTGCCGGGGTAGAGATGCGCCCCCGCCGTATTCATCACCCCCCCGAGGTTCGCCATCGGGTTGGGACCGGAATGGTCGATTTCCATCTCGTAGCCGAAGACCTTGCAATAGAATGCCACGGATTTCTCCATGTCGGTGACGGGGATTTCACCCCAGACCATGATATCGCGATCAGCCATGTCTCATCTCCTTTGCTGGTTGATGAGGTGGGTAAACCATACCCCTGCTGACAGCGTTCTGTCAGCATGATTTCAGGAGGGGGCGTTCAGCCCTGCATGATCCAGCCAAGGCCTTCTTCGGTCGTCCGGCGCGGCTTGTATTCGCCCGAGACCCAGCCGGAATAGCCTTCGGCATCCAATTGATCGAAGAACGCCGGATAGTCGAAAGCCTGCCTGTCCGGCTCGCCCCTGTCGGTGATCTGGGCCACCTGCACATGCGCCGTGACTTCGCGCATCCGCGCCCAAGTCCCCAGCACATCGCCGGTGATCTTGGCCGCATGGAAGGTGTCGAACTGCAAGCGCAGATTGGGGGCGGCGATGGTCTCGACGATCTCGCGGCCAAGATCGAATTCGGACAGGAAATACCCCGGCATGGTTTCGCTGTTGATCGGCTCGATGGTCAGGCTTTGATCCGGTGCCTCGGCCACGGCGCAGCGCAGGTTGCGCAGAAGCGTGGCCTTCGCATCGGCCCCCTCGGCCACGCCCGACATGATATGCAGGTGTTTGGCCCCCAGGGTCCGCGCATAACGCAAGGCGCGCGCAAAATCCCTTTCGAACCGCGCCTCAAGCCCCGGAACGGCGGCCCAGCCCTGATCGCCGCCGGTGTAGTTGGGTGGCGGGCAATTGATCAGCGCCATCGGCATCTGATGCAGCGACAGGGCATTCACGATCTCTTGGGCGTTGGTGTCATAGGGAAACAGCACCTCGACCGCGTCGAAACCGGCCTCTGCCGCGGCCCCGATCCGCTCGATGAAAGGACGCTCGGTGAAGAGCCATGTCAGGTTGGCGCAAAACTTGGGCAAAGTGACGCCTAGCCTCCCAGATCGGCCGAGGGGATGATGGGAAAGAACACACCCTGCGACCGCACCCCGAACCAGCGCGTAGCCTCGTGGTCGGCGTGTTCGCCCAACTCCACCAGCCGGTAGAACGACTTGCGGTCGATCAGCGCCTCGAGATTGGCGCGCACCAGCACATAAGGAGAAGGCTCGCCGGTGTCGGGGTCGCGGACCACGCGGATGGGATGATCGGGTCCGGCTGTCATGGTGTCGCCCACGTTGGTTTCGAACACCAGACCGTCACCCTTGCGGTTGAAATCAACGGCGACGAAAGGGGCATCCTCGACGGTGATGCCGACCTTTTCGACCGGAGTGACCAGCACGTAGTCGTCGCCGTCCTTGCGCAGAATCGTCGAAAACAGCTTGACCAGTTCGGCGCGACCGATGGGCGTGCCCATGTAGAACCACGTCCCGTCCCGCGCGATGCGCATGTCGATGTCGCCACAATGCGGCGGGTTCCACAGATGCACCGGCGGCAAACCGCGCTTTTGCGCAGCGCGCGCGCTTGCGGCGATGCTTTCGGCGGAAGGAGTCACAATCTTTTGTGTGGTCATTAATTTTGCCATTGGGTGAGATACGATTATCTGTTGAACTGAACATATAACCCATCCGGAGGAATGTCATGGGCAGCGACGCCGATCTTGTTGCGGAAATCGAAGTGCTCAGCGCCAAGCTGGCAGAGGCTCGCAGCAGTATTTCGGCGCGTTTCATCGGTCAGCCACGGGTCGTGGACCTGACGCTGACGGCCCTGATCTGCGGTGGCCATGCGGTGCTGATCGGTCTGCCGGGCCTTGGCAAGACGCGGCTGGTGGACACGCTTTCGACCGTGATGGGGCTCAGGGGCAACCGCATCCAGTTCACCCCCGACCTGATGCCCGCCGATATCTTGGGCTCTGAGGTGCTTGAGACATCAAGCGACGGCAAGCGCGCCTTCCGCTTCATCGAAGGGCCTGTCTTCTGCCAGCTTCTGATGGCCGACGAGATCAACCGCGCCTCGCCGCGGACCCAGTCGGCCCTGTTGCAGGCGATGCAGGAGAAAGAGGTGACAATCGCAGGCGAACACCGCCCGCTCGGCGTGCCTTTCCACGTCCTTGCCACCCAGAACCCGATCGAGCAGGAAGGCACCTACCCCCTGCCCGAGGCGCAGTTGGACCGCTTTCTTGTGCAAATCGACGTGCCCTATCCTGACCGTGCAACCGAAAAGGACATCCTGATCGCCACGACAGGTGTGACAGAGGCGAAATCGCAAGAGGTTTTCACCGCCGCCGAACTCTTGGCCGCGCAGACCCTGCTGCGGCGGATGCCCGTGGGCGAGCAGATCGTGGAGATGATCCTCGATCTGGTGCGCGCCTGCCGTCCTGCCGATCCGACCGCACCGGACATCATCCGCCAGAACATCAGCTGGGGGCCCGGGCCGCGCGCGGCACAGGCGCTGATGCTGACCGTGCGTGCGCAGGCCCTGCTGGAAGGCCGGCTTGCCCCTTCGGCCGAGGATGTGCGCAAAATGGCCGTCCCCGTGCTTGAACACCGGATGGCGCTGTCATTTGCCGCCCGCGCCCGCGGCGAGACCATCCAGCACGTCATCAACGCCGTCGCAGACCAGATCACTACGGTCACCGCTGCTGCATGACCGAACCGCTCGCCCTCAGGTCCGACGCGGAAGCGCTTGCCGCGCCGCTGCCGCCGCTCTTGGCCGAGGCCGAGCATCTGGCGAGCACGGTCCTTTTGGGGGATCACGGCCGCAGGCGGGCGGGCACAGGCGATACTTTCTGGCAATATCGCCCCGCGCAGGCACATGACGCCGCGCGCGCCATCGACTGGCGGCGGTCGGCGCGGGCGGATGTGAATTTCGTGCAGGAAAAGGAATGGCAGATCGCGCAGTCGGTGATCCTCTGGGTGGATCAGGCGGCGGCGATGGGCTTTGCCTCGGACAAGACCCTGCCGACCAAGGGCCACCGCGCCCGCCTGCTGGGGCTGGCGACGGCGATCCTGCTGGTGCGCGGCGGCGAGCGTGTGGGGCTGACGGGCCTGCGCCTGCCGCCCCGGCGCGGGCGCGGTCAGTTGCGGCGGATGGCGGAACTCTTTTCCCAAGCAGGCGCCGAGGACTACGGCACGCCCGAGGCACAAGGGATGCTGCCCCACTCGCGCGCGCTTTTCATCAGCGACTTTCTCGGCGATATCGCACCCGTCGAGGCGGCCCTGACCCGTGCGGCCGACAAGGGCGTGGGCGGGGCCTTGCTGCAAGTGCTTGATCCGCAGGAAGAGGCGTTTCCTTTCGACGGCCGCACGATCTTCGAAAGCATGACAGGTGCCATGCGCCACGAGACGCAAAAGGCCCGCGACCTGCGCGCCCGCTATCTCGACCGTCTGGCCGAACGCAAGGACCGCCTTGCGATGCTGGCCCGCACCACCGGCTGGCAGTTCCGCACACACCACACCGGCGACAGCGCCGCTGCCGCGCTGTTGTGGCTTTTCGGCGCGATGGAGCATCGGTGCTGATGTTCACGCTTGGCCCCATAGGTTTCACGGCACCCCTGCTTTTGCTGGGGCTGATCGCCTTGCCGATCCTCTGGCTCTTGTTGCGCGCGGTCCCGCCTGCACCGATCCGGCGCCGGTTTCCCGGGGTCGCGCTGCTGCTGGGTCTGGCGGATGAGGACACCCAGACCGACCGGACGCCATGGTGGCTTTTGCTGCTGCGGACGCTGGCCGTGGCGGCGGTGATCCTCGGCTTTGCGGGGCCTGTCCTGAACCCGCAGAACGTGCGCGACGGCAGCGGTGATCTGGTGATCGCGCTGGATGGGTCCTGGGCGGGGGCTGCGAACTGGCCTGCGCGGATGGACCGCGTGGATGCGCTCTTGTCGGAAGCCGCCCGTGCCGACCGGCGTGTCGCGGTGATCAACCTCAACGACCTGCCCAACGACGGGATGCCTTTCGCGGCCCCGACTGACTGGCAGAACCGCCTTGCCAACCTGCAACCGCAACCCTGGCAACCGCGCGACATCGCAGGCTGGTTCGCCGAACAGGATGGCCGGTTCGAGACCTACTGGATCTCCGACGGGCTGGATTGGGACGGGCGCGACGCCCTACTTGATACCCTGCAGGATCGCGGCAACGTGACCGTCTTTCAGACCCCGCGTCAGGTCACCGGCCTGCGCCCCGCGCAATTCGTCGATGGCGAGGTGCTGGTCTCGGCAACCCGGGCACCGATCGGGGCCGAGACCGATGTGACCGTCGCCGCCATTGGCCTTGATCCGGCAGGGGTCGAACGGAGGCTGGCGACCGTGCCCTTGCGCTTTGTCGCAGGCGAGCCCACGGCCGAGACCGCAATGGTGCTACCGCCGGAACTGCGCAACCGGATCACGCGGTTCGAGATCGAAGGCCAGCGCACCGCCGCGGCCATCAGCCTTGCCGATGATGCGCTGCGCCGCCGCGAAGTGGCGCTGATCGCCGGCCGTGTCGACCGCGAAAGCCTCGATCTTCTGTCGCCGCTTTATTACCTGCGCGAGGCGCTGGCGCCGACGGCGGATGTGATCGAAGGACCGCTTGCCGATCTGCTGCTGGCAAACCCCGATGTCATCATCCTTGCCGATGTCGCGCAACTGGCCCCGGCCGAGCAGGACGCCCTGATCGATTGGGTCGAGAACGGCGGGATGCTCTTGCGCTTTGCCGGCCCGCGCCTTGCCGCCTCGGAGGTTGGCCGCGCGAACGAGGACCCGCTGCTGCCGGTCAGGCTGCGGTCCGGCGGACGCTCGGTCGGTGGGGCGATGTCATGGGGCGAACCCAAGGCACTGGCGCCCTTCGCGGAAGACAGCCCCTTCTTCGGCCTCTCCGTCCCCGATGATGTCGAAGTCACATCGCAGGTCATGGCGCAGCCTGACCCGACACTGGCGGATCGTGTGATCGCGCAATTGTCCGACGGGACACCGCTGGTCACGCGCAAACTGTCCGGCGCGGGGCAAGTGGTGCTGTTTCACGTCACGGCCAATGCCGAATGGTCGTCTTTGCCGCTTTCGGGGCTCTTTGTCCAAATGCTGGAACGCCTCGCCGTATCGACCCGTGTCGTGACAGACAACGCCGACGCGCTTGCAGGCACGACATGGTTGCCCAATCAGGTGCTGGACGGTTTCGGAGCTTTGCAGGACGGCAGCGCGCTGCCCGGTGTCTCGGGCGAGGTTCTGGCGACACTGCAGGCCGGGCCGGACTTGCGCCCGGGTCTTTATGATGGCGAAGGACGTCAGTTGGCGGTCAACGTGATCGGGGCCGAGACCTCGTTCTCGGTCGCGCAATGGCCCGCCTCGGTCGTGGTCGAAGGGATGGAGGCCGCGCAGGAAACGCCGCTCAAGGGTTGGCTCTTGGGTGCCGCGCTCTTGATGCTGCTGGCGGATGTTGTCGCCTCGCTCGCCGTTGGCGGGCGGCTGCGGGGACCGCGCGCGGACGTGGCTGCGGCCCTGGCGCTGATGCTGGTCTTCGCACCCGAGGCCGCCCAGGCGCAGGACCGCGACGAATTCGCCCTGCGCGCCACCTCCGAGGTGGTGCTTGCCCATGTCCTGACCGGCGACCCCGCAATCGATGATGTGGCCGAGGCCGGTTTGCGCGGCCTGTCGGACACGTTGTTCCGGCGCACCGCGATCGAACCTGCGGCCCCCATCGGGGTGAACCTCGAAACGGACGAACTGGCCTTCTTTCCCTTCCTTTACTGGCCGATCACCGCCGACCAGCCGCTTCCCAGCCGCGAGGCCTATGCCAAGCTCAACAATTACCTGCGCACCGGCGGGATGATCATGTTCGACACCCGTGATGCGGACACGGCGCGGTTCGGCTCTGCCTCGCCCGAGGGGCGCCGGTTGCAGGCCATGGCCCGGTCGCTGGATATCCCGCCCATCGAACCGATCCCCGGCGACCATGTGCTGACCCGCACCTTCTATCTGCTCCAGGATTTCCCGGGGCGCTACGCCAGCCGCGATGTCTGGGTCGAGGCGGCACCCCCCGATGCCGAACTGGCCGAGGGGATGCCGTTTCGCAATCTCAACGACGGCGTGACGCCGGTGATCATCGGCGGCAACGACTGGGCCCGCGCATGGGCCATCGACGACAGCGGGCGGCGCATGTTCCCTGTCGGGCGCGGCATGTCGGGCGAAAGGCAGCGCGAGATCGCCTATCGCTTCGGCGTGAACGTCATCATGCATGTGCTGACCGGCAACTACAAATCCGATCAGGTGCATGTGCCCGATCTGCTTGACAGGCTCGGCCAATGACGGGGGGCAGCATCATCTTCGATCCGCTGCTGCCGTGGCTTCTGATCTACGCAGCGGCGGCACTTGCGGCGGTGGCGGTGATCCTTGCCGTCTGGCGCCGCCTGCCCGGCTGGTGGCTGCGCGCGCTGGCCAGCCTTGCGCTGCTTGCGGCCCTGACCAACCCGTCGCTTCAGCAGGAACAGCGCGACCCCCTGTCCGATATCGTGCTGGTCGTTGTCGATGAAAGCGCCAGCCAGCGGGTCTCGGACAGGCCGGCACAGAACGCCGCAGCGCTTGCCAATATCGCCGAGGAACTGGCCCGCCTGCCCAATACCGACATGCGGCAGGTGACCCTGCGCGATGCCGAGGGGGACCTTGGCACCACGCTGATGACCGCCGTGACCGAGGCGCTGGCCGAAGAACCGCAGGCCCGTGTCGCGGGGATCATTCTAATCAGCGATGGCCGCCTGCACGATCTGGATCGCGCGCCCGCCCTGCCTGCGCCGACGCATCTTATGCTGACCGGCCAGCCCGATGACTGGGACAGGCGGCTGGTTGTCGAGAACGCCCCCGCCTTCGCCATCCTGGGCGAAGAAGTGAACCTGAACCTGCGGGTCGAGGATCAGGGGGCGGCCCCCGATGCCGTCTCTGTGCCGCTGACGATCGCGATCAACGGTGACACGCCCTTGACCGTGCCCGTGCCCATCGGCGAGACCGTGCGCCTGCCCATCACCCTGCCCCGTGGCGGGATGAACGTTCTGCAATTCACCGTGCCCACCGAGGACGGCGAGTTGACCGACCGCAACAATGCCACCGTCGTCCAGATCAACGGCGTGCGCGACCGGCTGAGCGTGCTTTTGGTCTCTGGCGAGCCCCACCCCGGCGAGCGGACATGGCGCAACCTGCTGAAGTCCGACTCGGCGGTGGACCTTGTGCATTTCACCATCCTGCGCCCACCGGAAAAGCAGGATGGCGTGCCGGTCAATGAACTCTCGCTGATCGCCTTTCCGACGCGCGAGCTGTTCCTTGAGAAAATCCACGACTTCGACCTGATCATCTTCGACCGCTACCGTCGCCGTGGCATCCTGCCCAGCACCTATTTCGAGAACATCGTCGATTACGTCCGGCAGGGCGGTGCCGTGCTGGTCTCGTCCGGGCCCGAGTATGGCGGGGCGGAAAGCATCTATCGCTCGCCTTTGGGCGCGATCCTGCCCGGCGCACCGACCGCGCGGGTGTTCGAGCAGGGCTATACCCCCCTGATCAGCGACCTTGGGCAGCGGCATCCGGTGACCGAAGGGCTGGCCGATCTGATGCCCGGCGCGACCGACGACCTGCCCGGCTGGGGGCGCTGGTTCCGGCTTGTGGATGTGCTGGTCCCCGAGACTGCGACGACCGTGATGCAAGGCTTCGATGATCGCCCGCTCCTGACGCTCGACCGCATCGGCGAGGGGCGCGTGGCGCTGATCGCCTCGGATCATTCATGGCTCTGGGATCGCGGCTTCGAGGGCGGCGGGCCGCAGTTGGAACTGCTGCGCCGTCTTGCGCATTGGATGATGAAAGAGCCCGAGCTCGAGGAAGAGGCGCTTTGGGTCGAACCCACCGGCCAGACCATGCGGATCATCCGGCGCACCTTGGGGCTGGAAACCGGCGATGTGACGATCACCCATCCCGACGGCACCGAGACGGTTCTGTCACTGGACGAGGTCTCGCCCGGACGGTTCGAAGCGATCTGGGACGCGCCGGAAATCGGCCTCTATCGGCTGACCGACGGCACCGAGGACGCGGTCATCGCGCTTGGCCCATCGGCCCCGCGCGAGTTCGAGCAAACCATCGCCAGCGCCGAGGCCCTGACCCCCCTGATCGACAGCACCCTGGGCGGCGTGCACAGGATTTCCGCAGGCGAGATCGATATCCGCACGGTGCGCGAGGGACGTCCCGCCACAGGGCGTGGCTGGATCGGGATCACTCCGCGCGGGGCATTCCGCACCGCCGACATCAGCATCACCCCGATCCTGCCCGCCTGGGCGTTCCTGCTGCTGGCGGCACTTCTGATGGTCGGCGCCTGGCTGCGTGAAGGTCGGCGCTGATGCTGCGCATGGCGCTACGGGTCTTCGGTGCGATCCTGCTGGCGCTGGTCGCGCTGGTCGGTTGCCAGTCGATCCGGCATGGCGGCAACACGCCCCTGCCCGACCCCACAGCCGAAACACTGCGCATCGCGACCTACAACGTGCATTACATCATCCTTGGCCGCGACACCGGCGCCTGGTCGCTTGGCGACTGGGAGCGACGCAAAGGCCCGCTCGATCTGGCCTTCAAGGATATCGCCGCGGATGTGATCGGCTTTCAGGAGATGGAAAGCTTCGGCGGCGGCAGCGTCAACGATGTCAACCTGACGCTGGACTGGCTGCTGGCCAACAATCCCGCCTATGCCGCAGCCGCGGTGGGCGATCCGCGCGACTTCCCTTCGACGCAACCGATCCTCTACCGGACGGACAGGTTGACGCTTGCCGATCAGGGCTGGTTCTTCTTTTCCGACACGCCCGACGTGATCTATTCGCGCACCTTCAACGGGTCCTACCCCGCCTTCGCGTCGTGGGCCTCCTTCACCGACACAGCCTCGGGTCAGGGCTTCAGGGTCGTGAACATCCACACCGATTATGCCAGCCTGTCCAACCGCATCCAGTCCGTCGAGCTTGTCGTGGACCGCATCACCCCGTGGATCGCAGCTGGCGAGACGGTCTTTGTGATCGGTGACCTGAATGCGCGCCTCGGGGATCAGGTTGTCGGGATCCTTGCGGCAGCGGGTCTGGACTTTGCACCTGTGGAAGGGGCGACGTTCCATTTCAACCGCGGCATCAACCTCTTTGCCGCGATCGACCATATCGCAGCGGCGGGTGACGCCTCGCTTGCCGGGCCACCTTTCGTCGTGCGCCAGAAATATGACGGGGAATGGCCGACCGATCATTATCCGGTTGTCGCCGACTACAGGCTTGGCACCGCCCGCTAGCGGGGAAGATTGCGGGCTTGCCAATCGCACAAATTGGTAATATCTTTTTACCAATCATTCGATCAGGGGGAGTCGCCACATGGAAATGCCCGTACCCAACGCATCGGTCCTGTCCCGCAAGGACCAGATCGTCGCGCGCCTGAAAGAGGTGCTGCCCGCCGATGCCGTGATCTTCGACGAACGCGAAACCCGCGCCTATGAATGCGACGCCCTGACCGCCTACAAATGCCCCCCGCTCTGCGCGGTCCTGCCTGCGAACACGGCCGAGGTCTCGGCGGTCCTGAAAATCTGTCACCAGATGGGCGTGCCCGTGGTGCCGCGCGGCTCTGGCACCTCGCTTGCCGGGGGCGCGCTGCCGACCGCCGACAGCGTGATCCTTGGCGTCGCCAAGATGAACGGCGTGATCGAGACGAATTATGCCGACCGCTACATCAAGGTGCAGACCGGACGGACGAACCTGTCGGTCACGGGCGCGGTCGAGACGGACGGTTTCTTTTACGCCCCCGACCCCTCGAGCCAGCTGGCCTGCGCGATTGCGGGGAACATCGCGATGAACTCGGGCGGGGCGCATTGCCTGAAGTATGGCGTGACCACCAACAACCTGATGGGTGTGACGATGGTGCTGATGGACGGCACCGTCGTGGAACTGGGCGGCGCGCATCTGGATGCGGGCGGGCTGGACCTTTTGGGGGTCGTCTGCGGGTCCGAAGGGCAGCTTGGCGTCGTGACCGAGGCCACCTTGCGCATCCTGCACAAGCCCGAAGGCGCGCGGCCCGTTCTGATGGGATACGACAGTTCCGAAGTCGCCGGACAGGTCGTCACCGACATCATCAAGGCGGGCATCCTGCCGGTCGCCATCGAATTCATGGACCGCCCCTGCATCGAAGCGACCGAAGCCTTCGCCAAGGCGGGCTATCCGATGTGCGAGGCATTGCTGATCGTCGAGGTCGAAGGCTCTGACGCGGAAATCGACGCGCAATTGAAATTGATCATGGATATCGCGCAAAAGCATAACCCCGTTGAATTGCGCGAGGCCAAGGACGCCGACGAGGCAGGCCGCATCTGGCTGGGCCGCAAGTCCGCCTTTGGTGCGATGGGGCAGATCAACGACTACATGTGTCTGGACGGGACGATCCCCGTCTCCGCGCTGCCTTTCGTGCTCAGGCGGATCGGCGAGATGTCAAAGGAATTCGGCCTCGACGTCGGCAACGTCTTCCATGCGGGCGATGGCAACATGCACCCGCTGATCCTGTTCGATGCCAACAAGCCCGGCGATCTGGAAAGGTGCGAGGCTTTCGGGGCCGAGATCCTGAAACTCTGCGTCGAGGTGGGCGGCTGCCTGACCGGCGAGCATGGTGTCGGCATCGAAAAGCGCGACCTGATGAACGTGCAGTATGATCCGGCCGACCTCGAGGCGCAGATGGCGATCAAGGACATCTTTGATCCCGCATGGCTGCTGAACCCCGCCAAGGTCTTTCCGCTGGCCACCTCTGACACGCGGCGCGCGGCTTAGGGCCTGCGCGGCTTTCCCAACGATAAAAGACCACAAGAAGGACGCCATGACGCCCAAGACGGAAGAAGAGCTTGCCCAGATGATCGCGGGGGCGAATGGCCCCTTGCGCATTCAGGGCGGCGGGACACGGGCCATCGGCCATGCCATGGGCGAGGTGCTGAGCACCAGCGCCCTTGCCGGGATCAGCCTTTACGAACCCGGCGCGCTGACGATTGTTGCGGGTGCCGGAACCCCCGTCGCCGAGATCGAGAAAACACTGGCGGCGGAAAACCAGCGCCTTGCCTTCGAGCCGATGGATCACCGCGCGCTTTTGGGCACCACAGGCACCCCGACGCTGGGCGGTCTGGCGGCGGCCAATGTCTCGGGCCCGCGCCGGATCAGCGTCGGGGCCTGCCGCGATTTCATGCTGGGTGTGCGTTTCGTCGATGGCGCGGGCACCATCGTCAAGAACGGCGGGCGCGTGATGAAGAACGTCACCGGCTATGATCTGGTCAAGCTGATGGCGGGGTCTT
>NZ_DAIPIW010000072.1:0-13220 GCF_036770585.1 Yoonia sp.
GCCCGGTCTGGAAGATGGCGATGGACTGGAAGGTCGCCTTCCCGCTGCATCCCGAATACCGGACGCTGCCGATGGTCTGGTACATCCCGCCGCTGTCGCCGATCCAGAACGCCGCCCAGGCCGGACAGATCGCGATGAGCGACCAGATGCCCGACGTGCGCAGCTTGCGTATCCCGGTCAAATACCTCGCCAACATGCTGACGGCGGGCGACGAGGAACCGGTGGTGTACGCGCTGGAACGGATGTCCGCGATGCGGCTTTACATGCGGGCTCAGACCGTGGACGGCGTGCGGGACGAGGCGATCGCCGCCCGTGTCGGCATGTCGGGCCGGGTGATCGAGGACATGTACAAGATCATGGACATCGCCGATTACGAGGATCGTTTCGCGATCCCCACGACGCACCGCGAGCAGAACGAGCATGGCGCCGACATCCGCGGCGGCTGCGGCTTCACCGATGGCAATGGTTGTTCCAGCGGCGAAACCGGCAAGACGACCCTCTTCGGCGGCAAGAAAAAGAAATTCGCCCTTCCACAGGAGACCTTCTGATGCTGGACCGTTCCCTCAAGGCCCTTTCGCTGATCCTGAGCTATCCCTCGCGGGACCTTCAAGAGGCGATGCCCGAGATCGGCGCCGTTCTGGCTGACGATACCCGCATCGCCGCCGATACACGGTCGGCGCTGCGCGCGCTGACCGATGGCTTCGCAAAGGCCGACCTCTACGATCTGCAGGAAAGCTACGTGATGCTCTTCGACCGCTCGCGCACGCTGTCGCTCAATCTTTTCGAGCACGTCCACGGCGAAAGCCGTGACCGCGGCGGCGCGATGGTCAGCCTGATCGAGACCTACCGCGAGGGCGGGTTCGAACCCGCCACCTCGGAACTGCCGGACCACCTGCCGGTCCTGCTGGAATTCCTGTCGACGCGTCCGTTCGCAGAAATACAGGACACGCTGGCGGATGCGGCGCATATCCTTGACGCTCTCGCGGTCCGGCTTGACCGACGCGACAGCGGATATGCCGCTGCCTTCGCCGCTCTTTCCCAGCTCGCCGACATGCAAGCCGACGCAGAGGCCGTGGCCGACATGCTGGCCCAGCCGGATGATGACCCGACCGACCTCGCGGCGCTCGACGCTGTCTGGGAGGAAACCGAGGTGACATTCGGCCCCGATCCGAACGCAGGCTGCCCGCAAGTCCGCGACATGCTCGCAGAGATGGACAGACCTGGGTTCAAACCGACCCCCGCACCGCAACCATTGAACAGGAGCGCATGACATGTTTGGCGACTTCGACATCAACTTCGTCATCTTCGGGGTCATGCCCTATGTCGCGCTGACGATCTTCCTTGTGGGATCGATCGTGCGCTACGAACGGGACCCCTTCACCTGGAAAAGCTCGTCCAGCCAGTTGCTGCGCCGCAAGCAGTTGATCTGGGGATCGATCCTTTTTCACGTCGGCATCCTGACCGTGTTTTTCGGTCACCTTGTCGGCCTCTTCACGCCGGTCTCGATTCTGGATGCCATCGGCATTCCCTATGCGCTCAAGCAATGGATGGCGGTGCTGATCGGTGGGCCTGCGGGCATCGCGGCCCTGATCGGATCGACCATGCTGATCCATCGCCGCCTGGTCGATCCGCGCATCCGCGTGACATCGACCTTCCCCGACATCCTGATCATGGTCCTGATCTGGCTGCAACTGGCCATCGGCCTGCTGACGATCACCCAGACGCTGCAGCACATGGACGGGTCGGAAATGGTCCGCTTCATGACCTGGTCGCAGAGCGTGGTCAGTTGGAACATCAACCCATGGGTCACCGTCGTCGACGTGCACTGGCTTTACAAGCTGCACATCTTCCTCGGGCTGATCATCACGGCGCTGTTTCCCTTCACGCGGCTCGTCCATATCTGGTCGGAGTTCGCCGCCCCCTTCCGTTACCTGCTGACGCGGCCGGGTTACCAGATCGTGCGCTCGCGGCGGCATCGCCCGCTTGAGGAACGCCGCCGCCGCCTTTGACAAGGTGCAAGCCAAGCCCGGCGCCGGCAAGACAACGCCAGCGGAGTAAGACAGATGAACGTGGCCCTATTTCCCGATGTCGTCGTGAACGGCGAAACCATCCCCTCGGCGGCCATCGCCGCCGAGGCCCAGAACCACGAAGCCCCGAAAGACAAGCCGGGCATCGCATGGCGCAAGGCGGCGCAGGCGCTGGCCATCCGCGCGCTTCTGCTGCAAGAGGCAAAGCGACGCGGGCTGGTGCCTGACCCGCTCGCATTGGCGCCGAACCGCTTCGAGACCGAAGACGAGGCCCTGATCCGCGCCCTTCTGGATGAAGCGCTGGAAATCGCGCCGGTCGCCGAGGATGTCGTGCGCGCGGAATGGGCCAAAGACCCCGACCGCTACCGCTCTGCGCCGCTATGGGATGTGTCGCATATCCTGTGTGCCTGCGATCCGCGCGACGACGCCGCGCGCGGGCTGGCCGAGACACGGGCCCTGGCCCTGCTGGCGCGGCTTGATGGTGACGCCAAAAGCTTCGCCGCTGTCGCCCGTGACAGCGATTGCGGATCAAAGGCTGCGGGTGGGCATCTCGGCCAGCTTGGCCCGGGCGACACCGTGCCCGAATTCGAGGCCGCGCTGCGCACCCTCGCCGATGAGTGCATCACGACCGCGCCCGTCCTGTCGCGGCATGGCTGGCATATCATCCGCCTGAACGCGACAGCACCCGGGCAGGTGCTGCCCTATGAAACCGTGCGCCCCAAGATCGCGCAGGCGCTGGAAAAGGCAGCCTGGGCCGATGCGTCGAGGGCGTTCGTGGAAAGTCTCGCCAAGCGGTCAAGCATCACCGGCGCAAGTCTCGCGCCGATCTGAACCACGCGAAAGGACGTGTCATGCAACCACCAGAGCCTCTGCTGCGTGGGAGCGGTGAGAAGCCGACGAGCCTGAGCCTGCTTGCAAATCCTCTGGATTTCATCAGCGAGGACCACCTGCGCGAACGGCAGGTTTGCGCGGTGATCGACCTGCTGGCAACGGCGGATCGTCTCAATCGCCGGGAAGCGACAGCGGTGCTGCGGTTTCTGAACGAGGAACTGAATGTCCACCTGCGCGACGAGGCAGAGGACCTCTTTCCGCTTCTTGCCCGCCGCTGCACGCATGAGGATGCGATCGAGACCGTGATCGACCGGATCAGGGCCGATCAGGACAAGGCGATGCGTCTTCTGCCCGAAGTGCGTGCGATGCTGGCCGGATGCCTTGATCGGGGGGGCGATCTGTCCGCCAGCGAGCGCGGCGTGTTGTCCAGGTTTGCGGGCTATGTGCGCCGCCATCTGGTGGCCGAGAACGCGATCCTCTTGCCGATCGCCCGGGTCCGGCTGACGCGCTCCGATCTGCGCAACCTGTCGAAACACATGCGCTCGCGCCGCGGGCTGCCAGATTTTCCGGAGATGACCGATGCTGAATGACCTTCTGGCGCGCAATCTGGCGTGGGCCACACAACGTCACGACGAGGAACCTGACTATTTCATCCGCCTCGCCGCCCTTCAGGCCCCCGAGTTCTTCTGGATCGGCTGTTCGGACAGCCGGGTGCCGGCCAATGTGGTTGCGGGGCTGGATCCGGGCGAGGTCTTCGTCCATCGCAACGTTGCCAACATCGTGCATTCCTCGGACATGAACCTCCTGTCGGCGCTGGAATTCGCGGTCGATGCCTTGCAGGTGCGCGAGATCATCGTTTGCGGCCACTATGGCTGCGGCGGGGTCAAGGCCGCGACCGAGGATCTGCCGCATGGTCTTGCCGATCACTGGCTGGAACCGATCCGGCGCCTTGCCCGCGCTTACGCGGTCGATCTGGGCCGCGAACCCGATCTGGAAGCACAACGCGACCGTCTGGCCGAACTTAACGTGGTCGAAGGCGTGCGGCGCGTCTGTGAAACGCCGATCGTCCAGCGGGCATGGCGGCGCGGGGCCGACGTCCGCGTGCACGGCCTGATCTACGGGCTCAAGAACGGACGCCTGCGCGATCTCGACTGCAGCATCGGCCCCGGCCACTTCAAAGCCGCCCAATCCATCGAGGAGACAGCACAATGACCATCCACGAAGCCATCATGTCACCGGGCTGCGGCTGTGACACCGCCGACATGCCGCATGCGCTGATCAGCATCGACGCGGCACTGGCCCGGATCGCAGGGCACGTCGCACCCGTCGGTCGGACCGAGGCGGTGTCACTGGACCATGCTGTCGGCCGCATCCTTGCCCAGCCGGTCCGGTCCCGATCCATGGCACCGGCTTTCGATAATGCGGCCATGGATGGCTATGCGATTGCGACATCGGCCCTGACTGGTGCCGGACCTTGGGTTTTACCGGTCGTGGCCCGCGTGCCCGCCGGGCAGGCGGTGACGAGACCCGTTGCCGGCGCCGTGGCGGCGCGGATTTTCACGGGCGCGCCGGTGCCCCCCGGCGCCGATGCGGTGGTGATGCAGGAAAACGTCCTGCGTGACGGGGAGACTGTTCATCTGTCGCGCAGACCCGAACCGGGTTTGAACATCCGCCGTGCGGGCAGTGACATGGCCAGCGGGGCGACCGTTCTGGACAAGGGCCGCAGGCTCGGCCCGCGAGAGATCGCCGCCTGCGCCGCTGCCGGTGCGGGCATCCTGCGCGTGCGGCGCAGGTTGCGCGTGGCGCTGCTGATCACCGGCGACGAGGTGCGCCGCGCCGGAGGCGCCCGCGAGGCCGCCCAGATCTGGGACGTCAACACACCGATGCTGACGGCAGGCCTTGCAACTGCGGATGTCGACCTCGTTGCCTCGGCGCATGGTGCCGACACCCTCGATGGCCTTGTCCGTCAATTGGGCGACATGGCGGCGCAAGCCGATCTTGCCATCTCCACGGGCGGGATCTCGGTGGGCGAGGAAGACCACGTCAAGCCGGCCGTCGCGGCGCTCGGGGGCGAAACCCTGTTCAGCGGCGTCGCGATCAAACCGGGCAAACCGGTATCGGTCGGGCGCATCGGCAAGGCGCACTGGCTTGGATTGCCCGGCAACCCGGTATCGGCCTTTGTCACATGGCAGGTCTTCGGTCTGGCGTTGGTCCGCGCCCTGAGCGGCGAGAGACACACCCCGCACCGGCGGCATGTCGTGACCGCGGACCCGATCCGCCGCAAGCCCGGGCGCTGCGAACTGCGACCCGCCACGCTGGCCGGTTTCGACGCCCAAGGTCGCGAGATCGTCTGTTTCGAGGATACCACCCATTCGGCCCGTGTCGGTCTGCTCGCACATGCAGAGGGGCTGATGTTTCTGCCCGCCGACGCTGATTGCCTGCCAGCCGTTGCGCTGGTGGAATTCCAACCTTTCTGCCAATCCTGAAGGAGCGCGGACATGACACTTGCCTATACGATGGCGGCGGGACGCGGCGATACCGATCTGGTGCTGGAACGGCTGGCAGCGGACCTCGCGGCCCGGGGTCTCAGATGCTGCGGCACCGTCCAGATCAACAGCCCGCGCGCCGATGCGGGCCCCTGCGACATGGATGTGCGCGTGCTGCCCGATGGTGCCGTCTTGCGCATCAGCCAGGACCGGGGCGCGCAGGCGCGGGGGTGCCGCCTGGACCCGGCAGTGCTGGAAACGGCGGTCGCGATGGTCGCGGCCACCCTGTCCTCGGGTGCCGACCTGCTGATCGTCAACAAATTCGGCAGACACGAGGCCGAAGGGCGGGGCTTCCGCGACGTGATCGCCGAGGCGGTCGCAATGGATATCCCGGTTCTGGTCGGTCTCAATGCGCTCAACCGACCGGCCTTCGAGACCTTCGCAGGGGGTCTGGCAACCCGGCTTGCGCCCACCACCGAAGCGCTGATGGCTTGGGTGAACGAGGTGACGGCATCGGCGCAGGAATTGGTCTGACGCCAAGGAAACAAGAAGGAACGTCCGCACCGATACCGACGCCATCGCCGAAGGCAGGACCGGTGCGGCCTGAGGATCTGCCAAGGAACCCGTTCCCCCCCTCATGGCCAAGGCCGTGACACGCGACCTTGCGCGGATCTATCGGCTGCGCGATGCACAACGCGGATCGCGACATCCGCATCGCGGCGGCACGCCCCGTTGACGCCTGCGCGAAGGCGCATCGGCTGGTTGAAGACGGCAAAAGGCAGGGCGCGGTTGTCCCGCTGTGTCGGCGCCCGTCATTATTGGCCCAAAAATATCCTGGGGGAGTCCCGGACTTGATCCGGGACGGGGGCAAAGCCCCCGATTGCTGTTGGACAGCCTGCAAATTTGCGCCAAGTATCAGTCAGACAAAGGATTTGCCATGCTCAACCCCGTGACGCCGGACTTCGTCGAAACACTCCGCGGTCTGCTGCCCGCTGCGGCCTTCAAGGCCGATTGCGCACCCTATTTTGCCGAACCGCGCGGGCGCTGGACCGGCAAGGGACTGGTCCTTGCACCGGCTGCAACCGAAGAGGTTGCGACGATCGTGCGGGCCTGCGCAGAAGCCCGCGTCGGAATTGTTCCCTATAGCGGGGGCACCGGCCTCGTCGGCGGACAACTGATGGAGGACGGCCCCGATCCCGTGGTGCTGTCGCTGGAAAGGATGAACAGAATTCGCGCCACGTATCCGGGCGAGAACGCCCTTGTCTGTGATGCGGGTGCGATCCTCGCCCATGTGCAGCAAGCGGCGGAAGATGTCGGACGGCTCTTTCCGCTGTCATTGGCCTCGGAAGGTTCGGCGCGCATCGGGGGGCTGCTGTCGACCAATGCAGGCGGGGTGAACGTGTTGCGTTACGGCAATGCCCGTGCGCAATGTCTGGGGCTCGAGGTCGTCCGCGCCGACGGCACGATCTGGCACGGTCTGACGCGGCTGCGCAAGGACAACACAGGCTATGACCTGCGCGATCTGATGATCGGGGCCGAGGGCACCCTTGGCATCATCACGGGTGCGGCGCTGAAACTGGTGCCGCGTCCCGCCAATCTGGGCGCGGCGATGTTGTCCGTGCCGTCCCCGCAAGCCGCGCTCGACCTGCTGGCCTTGGCGGGCGAGGTGATCGGCGAGGGTATCTCGGCCTTCGAATTGATGCACCGCGCCGGATACGATTTCCTGGCCGAGGTCGGGCCCGCAGTGCCCGTCCCCTTCGACGACATCCCCGAATGGACCGTGCTGATCGACCTCGGGCTACCCAAGGGGTCGAGCCCGGACGAAGCGCTTGAGATGCTCTTTGCCGAGGCCTTTGAAAAGGGGCTCGTCACCGACGGTGTCATCGCCCAAAGCCACGCGCAGCGCGCCGCTTTCTGGACGATCCGCGAAACGATCCCCGAGGCGAACCGGCGGCTGGGATCGGTCAGTTCGCACGATATTTCGCTGCCTCTTAGCGCGATTCCGCGTTTCATTGCGCGCGGCAATCGGGCCTTGGCGGAACTGGGCGACATGCGCATCAATTGCTTCGGGCATCTGGGCGACGGCAACCTGCATTACAACGTCTTTCCCGCCAAAGGCCGGACCCCCGCCGATTATGCCAACCTGCGCTACACCGTGAAAGAGCTCGTCCATGACCTGACGCATGAACTGGAAGGATCGGTCAGTGCCGAACACGGGATCGGGCGTCTGAAAGTCGACGATCTGGAAACCTACGGCGATCCGGTCAAACTGTCGATGCTGCGGGCCATCAAGGACGCGCTCGATCCGCTGGGGATCATGAACCCGGGGGCCGTGCTGCGCATGACCGGCTGATGCCGATCTCTGTGGCGGCCTTGGAGCCTCCGGCGGGAGTTTCAGGGGAGAAAGAAATCATTAACCAAGTGCGCCTAGGCTCGACCTGCGGCCGCGTCTGGAGAGTCGACGGTCGTGGAGTGAGAAGTCTCCCGATGCTGGACCCCAAACCGGTCGGTCTGTAGCGGACAACAGTGTCGGGCGCGCGCTTGCGCCTTCTTTCTCCCAAGAAACTCCCGCCGGAGGCATCAGTCGCCTTCAAACGCGCAGAGCGCATGAACGCTCATCCCCAGCCCTTCCAGCTTTCTGCGGCCGCCGAGGTCAGGCAGATCCACGATGAAAGCGCAGCCGACCACCTCTGCGCCCAGCCGTTCGACCAGCTTGATCCCCGCCTCGGCCGTGCCGCCTGTGGCAAGAAGGTCATCCACCAAAAGCACCTTTTCGCCAGCCTGAAGCGCGTCGTCATGCACCTCCATGGTGGCGGTGCCATATTCCAGCGTGTAGTCCTGCTGGATCGTCCGGCCGGGCAGCTTGCCCTTCTTGCGGATCGGCACAAAGCCGACCGAAAGCTGATGCGCGACCGCGCCACCCAGGATGAAGCCGCGTGCCTCCAATCCCACGACCTTGTCGATCGGCGCGCCGGCATAGGGGTGGAGAAGCTGGTCGATGGCAATCCGGAACCCGCGCGCATCCGCAAAGAGCGTCGTCACATCGCGGAACATGATCCCCGCATGCGGGAAATCGGGGATGGTGCGGATATAATCCTGAACGGTCTTCATCATTGATCCTTCAAAGAACGCGGCCTGCGATGGCGTCGAGTTTGGCGACAAGGGCGGGATCGCGCTTGTCCGGCGCTGTCATGATGGCGAAGTCCAGCGCCCGGTCGCAGCCATGCGGGCATGGGGCACGGTCCGCGCCGAGAAGTGACGGCAGGCGGCTGACAAGGTCTTGCGCCTTTGTGCCGTTGCCTTGCAGCGTCGCGATGACCTCGGCCACATCGACCGCGCCGTGGTCGGGATGCCAGCTGTCGTAATCGGTGACCATCGCGACCGAGGCGTAACAGATCTCGGCCTCGCGGGCGAGTTTGGCCTCGGGCATGTTGGTCATGCCGATCACGTCGCAGCCCCAGGCGCGATACATCTTGCTTTCGGCCTGCGACGAGAACTGCGGGCCTTCCATGGCCAGATAGGTGCCGCCGCGATGGATAGTGATGCCAGCCTTTTCGCCTGCCGTGGCGCAAGCATCCGACAGACGCGGGCATGTGGGGTGCGCGACGCTGACATGCGCCACACAGCCGGTGCCGAAGAAGGACTTGTCGCGCGCGAAGGTGCGGTCGATGAATTGATCGACGATCACGAAGTCTCCGGGTGCCATGGTTTCGCGGAACGATCCGCAGGCGCTGACACTGATGATATCCGTCACCCCGAGCCGTTTCATCGCGTCGATATTCGCGCGGTAGGGAACGGTTGTGGGTGAATGCACGTGCCCGCGGCCATGGCGCGGCAGAAAGGCCATCGCAACCCCGTCGAGCGAGCCTGTCAGGATTTCGTCCGACGGCGCGCCCCAAGGGCTTTGCACAGTGACCCATTCGGCGTTGTCGAGACCGGCCATCTGGTAAATGCCCGATCCGCCGATGATTCCGATCTTTGTCTGCATGGCCGTCTCCGCCTGTCGCTGCCTTACCCAATCTGAAAGCCAAGGCCGCAAATGTGAAGTCCATTCCTGCCTGTGATGCCGCTGATCTGTCCGAAAGGCGTTGAAATGCCCGGAAGTGCGGCAGTTCGGAAATCTTATTTCCGAGGGCTTGTAACGCGCAGGCCGCTCGACCATTTGCGATGAGGCGAGAAGGGGATAACGCGTCATGATATTTGATCTTTTTCTTGTGGCGCTGGGTCTTGCGGCCCTTCTGGCAGGCGGCGAGGGGCTTGTGCGGGGGGCGGTCTCGATTGCGCGGCGGGCGGGGCTGTCGCCGCTGGTCATCGGCCTGACACTGGTCGGCTTCGGGACCTCCGCGCCCGAGTTGATGACATCCCTTATTGCAGCGGTGAACGGATTGCCCGGGATCGCCTTGGGCAACGTCGTCGGCAGCAACATCGCCAATGTCTTTTTGATCCTCGGGGCGGCCGCAGTGATCGCGCCGGTCGCGGCGGGAGCGCTTTTGGGGCGTGATGGCTATGTGATGGTTGTGGCGACAGCATTGACCATCGGGATCATCCTGACGGGGTCTGTCGGGTTCTGGGCGGGCGCTGTCGGGCTTGCGGCCTTGCTGGCCTATCTTGGATTTACCCTTTTCACCGGTGGCGACGCCGATCTCGATGTGACCGAGACACCCGACCCGGTCGGGAAGGCCATCGCCTTCTTTGCGGTGGGTCTTGTCGGTGTGGTTCTCGGCGCCAACTGGCTGGTGACGGGTGCCAGCGACATCGCGCGCGTCTTGGGCGTCTCGGAGACTGTGATCGGCCTGACGATCGTCGCCGTGGGCACGTCGCTGCCGGAACTGGTGACATCCGTGATGGCGGCCCGCAAGGGGCAAGGCGGCATCGCGCTGGGCAATGTCATCGGGTCGAACATCTTCAACGTGCTGGGTATCCTCGGGATCACGGCGATGGTGACGCCGCTGGCCGTGCCGCCAGAGATGACGGGTCTGACCCTTTGGGTCTTCGCGGCCTCGGCCCTGGTGCCGCTCTTGCTTGCATGGATCGTCGGCGTGCTGAACCGTTGGGTCGGATTGGTCCTGCTGGTGATCTATGCAGGCTATACCGCGCTACTTGTCATCGGGGCGCTTTAGGCTGAAGACCTCGCGGACGACCGCATAATCCCGATAGCCGAGGCGCGTCAGCGGGTTGAAACGGGTCACATCGAACAGGCCGTCCACCATGCAGTCATCGCGCAGATGCACGCCTGTCACCTCGCCGAAAACGGCGAAGTTGGCCGCACCGGAAAGCTGGACGATCTGCGTCAACCGACATTCGAGGGTCGCAGGCGCGTTTGCCACCCGCGGGCAGTCGATGGTCTGGCAGGCCGCCTTTTCGATCCCCGCGAGGGCGAATTCGTCGTCATCGCGCGCCCAGCTGCCCGAGGTCGTGTTCATGGCGTCTTTCGCGGCGTATTCCACGACGTTCACGGCAAAGACGCCCGTTTCACGGATGTTGGCCACCGAATCCTTGGTGTCGCCACGATCCTCTTTGGCCGAGGTCGAGGCAAACATGACCTGCGGCGGCACATAGGCGACCGCGTTGAAGAAAGAGTAGGGCGCAAGGTTGTCCCGCCCGTCCGGCCCGCGTGTCGAAATCCAGCCGATCGGGCGCGGGGTCACAACGGCGTTGAACGGGTTGTGCGGCAGGCCATGGCCGTTTTTTGGCTCGTAGAACATCGGATCCCTTTTCGTTTGCGCACCGCTTAGGTAGCCTGCACCGCAAACGCTGGCCAGACGAAAGGCGCATGAATCCATTTCAGATGACTCTGGCCATCGAACGCGCTGACGACTGGTGGGAGGTCGAGGCGCTGTTCGATCTGTGCTTTGCACCGGGGCGGTCGGCGCTGTCGTCCTATCGTCTGCGCGAGGGGGTGGCCCCGCTTGCCGACCTCTGTCTGACCGCAAGGGACGGAAACGGGGTGCTTGCGGGTGCTGTGCGCAATTGGCCCGTGCGGATCGGCGACAAGCGGGTGGTCCTCTTGGGCCCCATCGCCGTCCATCCGACGCGGCAGGGCGAGGGGGTCGCCGCGATCTTGATGCAGAACTGCCTCGACAGGGCGCGCCTTTTGGGGTGGGAGCGGGTGATGCTGGTCGGCGATGCGCCCTATTACGGGCGGTTCGGGTTTGCGCGGCTGGACGGCGTTGTCATGCCGCCCCCGACGAACCCCGACCGCGTGCTGGGGCTGGGGCTGACGGACGCGGGCTGGGGTGACGTCACCGGTCCGGTTCGCCCCGACCGCGATTGACTTCCGGCACGCACCTTCCCATCTCCTGTGCATGACCACACCGCAGAACCCGATCAAAGAGACCGCTCCCTCTGTCCCCCCAGCCCCGCTGACCGAGGCCGCGCGCGCGGAAATCGCAGCACTTGCCAGGCGTCAGAAGGCGGCGAGCGGCATTCTGATAAGAGCGGTCAACTATCTTGGCGGTCAGGTCGAGGACGGGTTGCGCATGTTGCCCCCCGCCGCGCGCAAAGAAATCGATACGGTCGCGCGCCATGCCCTGCGCCAGAGTTTTGATGCGGCTGCCCTGTCCCGTAGCGGGGTCGGGCGGTCCATCGGATCGGATCGGGCGCACAGGATTTTGGGGACGGTATCCGGTGCGATCGGCGGTTTCGGCGGACTGCCGACGGCAATCGCCGAGATCCCCGTCGCCACCACGCTGATCTTCCGCGCGGTGCACCATGTCGCCATCCGGAACGGCGAGGCCGAAGGCCACGATGAAACCCGCGCGCAATGCCTTGCGGTCTTTGGTGCAGGCGGTCCTGGGACCGAGGACGACGGTGTGAATACCGCCTTCATCGGCGCGCGGCTGGGCATCACCGGTGCGGCGGTCAACGGGCTGATCGCAAGGGTCGCGCCGCGTTTCGCGGCGATCCTGTCACAGAAACTCGCCAGCCAGACCGTGCCGATCCTTGGGGCGGCGGCGGGGGCGGGAACCAACTACGCCTTCATGGACTACTATGTCGAAATGGCGCATGTGCACTTTGGCTTGCGGCGTATCGCGCGGGAATTCGGCGACACACAGGTGACCGACCACTTTCACAATGTGCTGGCGCAGGCCGACCTGTCTCAGACCTGATAGGCCAGCCAGTCGGCGACGGCACGCCGGACGGACTGCCCTTCGCCTTCCATCGCCTGTTCCATGATCGCGCGCACCTCGCCAAGGTCGACGCGGCGCAGCAGGTGCTTGACCGGCCCGACCGAGGCAGGGCGCATCGACAGGGTCTTGATCCCAAGTGCCGCAAGACACAAGGCCTCGACCGGGCGTCCGGCGTCCTCGCCGCAGAATGACAGCGGCGTGTCGAACTGGGCGCAACGCGCGACGACATGCTTGAGGAAGGTCAGGAAGCTGACGTCGAGCGTGTCATAGCGTTTGCGGACACGCTCGTTCTCGCGGTCGGCGGCAAAGAAGAACTGCTTGAGATCGTTACCACCGATCGAGACGAAATCCGTTTCCTGAAAGAAGGCATCGGGCGCATAGGCCAGCGACGGTGTTTCCAGCATCGCGCCCACTTTCCACTCGGACGGCAGCGGGTGGCCGAGGATCTTTTCGCGGGCGATGGCCTTGTCCATTTCGGCGCGTGCCGCGCGGAATTCGCTGAGCTGCGTGATGAAGGGAAACATGACGGTCAGCGGTCCACCGTTGGCCGCGCGCAAAAGCGCCTGCAACTGCATCCGCAAGACACCGGGCTTGTCGAGACCGACCCGAATGGCGCGCCAGCCCATGGCGGGGTTGGGTTCGTCATTGGGCTTCATGTAGGGCAAGACCTTGTCCGACCCGATGTCGAGGGTGCGGAAGGCCACGCGCTTGCCATCGGCGGCCTTCAGGACCCGCGAATAAAGCGC
>NZ_DAIPIW010000073.1:0-12791 GCF_036770585.1 Yoonia sp.
GCGGCAAGATCCTGAACGTGGAACGCGCGCGCTTTGACCGGATGCTGTCCAGCCAGGAGGTCGGCAACCTTGTCATGGCGCTGGGCACCGGCATCGGGCGGGATGAATTCAATATCGACAAGCTGCGCTACCACAAGGTCGTCATCATGACCGACGCCGACGTGGACGGGGCGCATATCCGCACGCTCTTGCTGACCTTCTTTTTCCGCCAGATGCCGGAACTGATCGAAGGCGGTTATCTCTATATCGCGCAGCCGCCGCTTTACAAAGTCACCCGCGGCAAGTCCGAGGTCTACCTCAAGGATCAGGCGGCGATGGAAAACTACCTGATCGAACAGGGGGTCGAAGGCGCCATGCTGCGGCAGGGCAACGGCGAGGAAATCACCGGCAACGACCTGCACCGCGTCGTGGACGAGGCACGGCAGCTGCGGCGCGTGCTCGACGCCTTCCCGACGCACTACCCCCGCCACATTCTGGAACAGGCGGCGATTGCAGGGGCTTTCGTGCCCGGTGCGGTCGATGCCGACCTGCAAGGGGTGGCCGACAAGGTGGCCAAACGGCTCGACCTGATCGCGCTGGAATGGGAACGCGGCTGGACGGGCCGCATCACGCAGGACAAGGGAATGCGGCTGGCCCGGATCCTGCGCGGCGTGGAAGAGGTGCGCACGCTTGATGGCCCCCTGTTGCGGTCGGGCGAGGCGCGGCGCACCGGCACCTTTACCCAAAGCCTGAAAGACGTCTACGACCTGCCCGCGACCCTGCACCGCAAGGACCGCAGCCAGTTGATCCACGGACCGCTCGACCTGCTGGATGCCATTCTGGAAGAGGGCGAAAAGGGGCTGTCGCTGCAACGCTACAAGGGCTTGGGCGAAATGAACCCAGACCAGTTGTGGGAAACCACGCTCGATCCCGACGCGCGCACGCTGTTGCAGGTCAAGATCGAAGACGTGGCCGAGGCTGATGATCTCTTCACCAAGCTGATGGGCGATGTGGTCGAACCGCGCCGCGAGTTCATCCAGCAGAACGCCCTGAACGTCGAAAACCTCGACTTCTAGAACGGCAAAAGGCCCGCGGGATCGCGGGCCTTCGCCGTGTCCGGCCGTGTCTTAGTAGACGTTCAGCCCGCCGCCGATGCCTAGATCAGGCTGAAGGATACCCAAGCCATTGGCAAAGTCGGTCCTGATCGCATTGCGCATCCGCGTATCCAGCCGCTTGCGCTCGCCCATCTCGAAGGTCAGGCCGATGCGCATCATGGTCGCGTCGGTGCTGTCGGTGATGAACTGGCCGAAGGCCGCGTCAATCGTTGCGCTGTCGCTGATCCGGTAGCCACCGCCCAGTGAATAGATGGTCGTGTTGTCGCCGAAGAAGCCGTCCAAAAGCTGAAGATCCGCGCTGACGAAGAAGTTGGGGTTGACGTCATAGCTGCCGCGCGCGCCAAAGACGGTCGCATCCACGCCCGAAATGCCGACATGATAGGCGCGCCCGAAGATGGGACCCGCAGCATAGTCCGCCGACACATAGTAGACCGTCTCGTCAAGGTCCGAGACGGTCTCGACGACACCCCCTATGGTGATCTCCGGCGTCACCGAACCTTCGCCGTAAAAGGTGGTCACGGTGAAATCATCGTCATTCCCCAAGGGGCGTTCGTGAAGAATGGCCGTGCCGAAAGACCCTGTCCGGTATTGCGCAAATGCCTCGTAGCCCGAATAGCTTTCGCTGCCGTCGATCGTGAGACCGGTCAATCCGGCACCGACCATCAGCTGGGCCGTCGGCATGTAGGCAACAAAGCCGTCATAATTCGCAAAGGTCTCTTGGCTGCCCAGATCCAGCGTCTGGTATGCACCGGATGCGCCGAAGAGGAACTGGTTGTAGGTCAACTCGACCGCGCCCGAAAGCGTGAGTGACTGAAACTCGTCGCTGTCGGTCTGGATCATCGCGCCGTTCAGGTTGCCGGTGGCATAGCTCAGGTCCTGCGCCGAAGCCTGGCCTGCAAGCATGGCGACGGCGATTGCGGTGGTCAGTGTCAGTGTCGTTTTCATTGTCATCTTCCTTTGGGTAAGGGCCTGATTGCCCGTTGCGCTGCGAACGCAGCCGGACCCAAGGCCCCTGATCCGCGTTTCAGGGATGTGTCGTGCGGGATCGGAAGATGGTTCAAAGAAATCCGCAAAAAAATCGGGCGCGCATCGCAACACCGCGTGGGCCTGTCAGCTACGGCGGCTGAAGGCCTTGAAAACAAGGGGTGCAATCGCGATCACGATGGTGATCCGCACAATATGCATGGACGAGACATAGGTTGCGTCCTGATCCATCGCAATCGCCAGAAGCGACATCTCGGCCAGCCCGCCGGGCGCATAGGCAAGGAACCCTTGGGTCAGGGGAATTGCGCTTGCCAGATAGATCCCTTCGGCAAAAGCGACGGCGACGATCAGCATCAGGAAGGTGGCGACGAGACTTAGGCCCATGTCGCGCCGGATTTCCTGCATGGTCGCACCCAGAAAGCGGGTGCCGATGATCGTGCCGATGGTCAGCTGCGCCGCGATCACCAGCAGGGTCGGGGGCGCGACTGTCACAAAGCCGGTCACATGGGTCGCAGCACTCAGGATCATCGGGCCAAGGATAGGTGCGGCAGGCAGGCCAAGGCGCTTACCAAGCATGTAACCCGCCACCGCGCAAAGCCCGAGAATGACATAATCGCGCAAGGTGATGTCGTCCACGGCGATCCATCGGCTGGCGGTCTCGCCATTGCTGGACATCCCCAGAAACAGGCCGAAGAAAAGCGCGACAAAGACGATGACCAGCATCACGCGCGAGGCATGGGCCATGGCGATCTGCCGCTCGTTGCCGCCTGCCTCGGCCCCGAGCAACAGCATCTCGTTCAGCCCGCCCGGCATGGCGGAATAAAAGGCCGTGGTGCGGTCGTAACCGCCGATCCTGCGATAGACGGTGTAGGAAATGACCCCAGCCACCGCCAGAAACAGCGGCAAGACCGCAAGCGTCAGGGCCCAGCTTCCCAATTGGCCGATGGTCTCGGGCGTGACACCGGACCCCAGCAGCACGCCGAGGACCGGGATGATGAACGGGCGCAGCCGCGCAGGCCCCACGACCGGTGCACCCAGCAAAGCCACCAGCGCAGTCGCGATCATCGGCCCCAGCATCCACGGCAGCGGTGTGCCGATCAGGCTGGCCAGACCGCCGCCCGCCAAGCCGATCGCCAACGCAAGGGCCTGCCCCCTGAATGAGGCTGTTAGGCGCATGGGGTCATGCCGGGCATCTCACAGGCCACCGATATGGTGCGTGCCGCGCGCCTTGGCGAGCGTGATCTGCTTCTGGCGCTCGCGGAAACGGGTCTTGTCTTCCTCTGTCGTCTCGTCGATGCACTGATGGCAGGACACGCCCTGTTCATAGGCGGGATGGGACCGGTCCGCGGGCAAAAGCGGGCGGCGGCAGGCATAGCACAGGACATGCGGCCCTTCCTGCAGGCCGTGGCCGACGCTGACGCGCGCATCGAAAACGAAGCAGTCGCCGTCCCATTTGCTGTCTTCCGGTGGCACCTCTTCAAGGTATTTCAGGATGCCGCCCTTCAGATGATAAACCTCGTCCACCCCTTGCCCCAGCAGGAAGTTGGTGGATTTTTCGCAGCGGATGCCGCCGGTGCAGAACATGGCGATCCGCTTGTTGTGGAACCTGTGTTTGTTCGCCTCCCACCATGCGGGGAACTCGCGAAAGCTTTTGGTTGCGGGATCGATGGCGCCCACGAAAGTGCCGATGGCGACCTCATAGTCGTTCCGGGTGTCGATCACCGCCACATCGGGGGCCGAGATCAGCGCGTTCCAGTCGGCCGGATCGACATAATGCCCGACCCGCGCCACCGGATCGACGTCCGGCTGACCCATCGTCACGATCTCTTTCTTCAGCCGGACCTTCATGCGGTGGAAGGGCGGGGTCTCGGACCGGCTTTCCTTCCAGTCCAGATCGGCACATCCGGGCAGGGCGCGGATATGGGCCAGAACCGCGTCGATCCCCGCGCGGCTACCCGCGATGGTGCCGTTGATGCCCTCGGGGGCGATCAGCAACGTGCCCGAGATGCCTTCGGCCTTGCAGAGCGCCTGAAGCGGTGTCTGGATCGCCGACGGATCGTCGAAGCGCGTGAAATGATAGAGGGCGGCAATGGTATACATGCCTTGCCATTACGCCGCATGTGCGAAATCTTCAAGCGTCGCAGGGGGCTTTGCCCCCGTCCCCTGCGGGGCCTCCCCCAGGATATTTTCGGGCCAATAATGACGACAGGATGGTCGCAATCATCGGGACGCGCTGTTATGGAGGGCGCAAACCCAAACGGAGATGACCATGACACATGCCCTTCTTGTGATCGACGTCCAGAATGATTTCTGCCCCGGCGGTGCGCTGGCCGTGGCGGGCGGGGATGAGATCGTGTCGGGGATAGGCGCGCTGATGGATGAGTTCGACGCGGTGATCCTGACGCAGGACTGGCATCCGGCGGGGCATTCCTCTTTTGCCAGCAGTCATGGAGCGGCCCCCATGAGCATGACCGAAATGCCCTATGGCAGCCAGGTTCTCTGGCCGGATCACTGTATTCAGGGCACGGGCGGGGCGGCCTTTCATACCGCGCTGGACGTGGACCGTGCCGACCTGATCATCCGCAAGGGATACAACCCCGCCATCGACAGCTATTCGGCGTTTTTCGAAAACGACAAGACCACGCCGACCGGGCTGGAGGGCTATCTGCGCACGCGCGGGATCACGACGCTGACGCTTGTCGGGCTGGCGACCGATTTCTGCGTGACCTATTCGGCGGTGGATGCCGCGCGGCTGGGGTTTGGGGTGACCGTGCGGCAGGATCTGTGTCGTGCGATCGACTTTGACGGCTCGCTCGCCGTCGCCATCGCCGAGATGCGCGACGCGGGCGTGACACTGGTCTAGCAACCGCGTTCCGCTTGGTCTAACACCGGCGCCCAAAGAGGGTAGGCAGTCATGGTCGATATCGCAACGCGGGTCTGGAACCACAAATGGAAGATCGATCCGATCGTCCGGTCGTTGATCGACACGGATTTCTACAAGCTGCTGATGTGTCAGTCGGTCTTTCGCAACCGGCCCGACACGCAGGTCACCTTTTCGCTGATCAACCGCACCAAGACGATCCGTCTGGCCGAACTGGTCGACGAGGGCGAGCTGCGCGAGCAGCTTGACCATATCCGCTCGCTCCGCCTGACGCGGGGCGAGAGCACCTGGCTGCGCGGCAATACCTTTTACGGCAAGCGCCAGATGTTCACCCCCGCCTTCATGGAGTGGTTCGAGAACCTGGCCCTGCCGTCCTACCATCTGGAAAAGCGCGACGGGCAGTATGAGCTGACCTTCGAAGGGGCCTGGCCCGAGGTCATGATGTGGGAAATTCCTGCCCTCTCCGTGATCATGGAATTGCGCAGTCGTGCGGTCTTGGGCGGCATGGGGAAATTCGAACTTCAGGTGCTTTACGCCCGCGCGATGACGAAGCTCTGGACCAAGGTCGAGGCGCTGCAACCGATGCAGGGCCTGCGTCTGGCCGACTTCGGCACGCGGCGGCGCCACAGCTATCTGTGGCAGGACTGGTGCGTGCAGGCGATGATGGAGGGTCTGGGCGACAGTTTCACCGGCACCTCGAACTGCCGCATCGCCATGATGCGCGAGATCGAGGCGATCGGGACCAATGCCCACGAACTGCCCATGGTCTATGCCGCCCTTGCCGAGGACGACGCCGCCCTGCGCCAGTCACCCTATGATGTTCTGGCCGATTGGCATGAAGAACACGACGGCAACCTGCGGATCATCCTGCCGGATACCTTCGGGACCAAGGGGTTTCTTGACGGTGCGCCCGACTGGCTGGCAGGCTGGACCGGCATCCGCGTGGACAGCGGCGATCCCGCGACGGGGGCCGAGACCGCGATCAACTGGTGGAAGAGCCGCGGCGAGGATCCGACGCAGAAGCTGGTGATCTTTTCAGACGGGCTGGACGTGGACAAGATCAAGGAACTGCACCAGCAATTCGCGGGGCGGTGCCGTGTCAGCTTTGGCTGGGGCACCATGCTGACGAATGACTTCACCGGTCTGACGGCGGGTGATGCGCTGGCACCGTTCTCGCTTGTCTGCAAGGCGGTTTCGGCGAACGGGCGCCCGACCGTCAAGTTAAGCGACAATCCAAACAAGGCCATGGGCCCCGCCGATGAGATCGCGCGCTACAAGCGGGTGTTCGACGTCAGCGAACAGCCTTCGATCGCCGTCACGGTCTGACGCGACTGCCGCCGGGGTCCGGGGCTGGGTGCTGCAGCCGCCCACGAAGGCGGCGGGGTTCGCGGTCCTTCGATCAGACCGGTTGGCGCCTGACCCCCGTTGATGTCTGCAACGCTTTGACGGGCAGCCGGTTTCATCAGGCCGCCGAGACCAGTGTGCTTTTGGGGTCATAGGCCAGATGCAGGCAGTTCTTGCCTGCCCGTTTCGCCATCAGCAACTGCGCATCGGCGCGCCTGATCAATTCGTCCAGGGAATAACATTCCTTCGACCAGAAGCCGCCCATGCTGATCGAGGTGCGCACCTGCAGATCCGCGATGGAGAGCGGGCGTTGATTGACCTGCAAGCACAGGCGTTCGGCAATCCCGCCCAAGTCGCCTTCGGTGACCTCGGTCAGGTAGACCGAAAACTCGTCGCCGCCGTGGCGTGCGAAGATCGCGCCAGGCCGCAGGCTTTCGGTGATTCGCTTGGCGATCACCTCGAGCACGGTATCGCCGATGTCGTGGCCGTGGCTGTCGTTGATCTGCTTGAAATTGTCGACGTCGAAATAGAGCATCGCCTGACCTACACGCGGGTTGAACCTGCGGCGGTCGGCCTGGGCCTGCAGGCCGCGGCGGTTCAACAGGTTGGTCAGCGGATCGCGGATGGCATGCGTTTCAAGTTCCAGCCGGTGGTCCTGCAAGGCGATCTCGCGCCGGAAAAGAAGGCCCAGCACCACAGCCCCGACAACGTTGCTGATCGTCAAAACCGGCGCGACGACTGGCAAGAGGTCAAGCGCGACATCGAAAGGCAGCAGGAAGATCGCCAGCAGGGCGGGGGTGACGGCCAGACCCAGTGCGGCGTCTGCGACCATAGTGCTTTGGAAACGGGGACGCAGCCAGCGCATATAGGCCAACGCCAGAAGATAGGCGGCGACAAGCCCCGCGAGACCGGCATAGACCCCTGCGCCGCCGATGATGACGCGGCACACCAGCCCGATTCCCAGCGCGGTCACACCGGCGACCGGCCCGGCAAAGACGGTCGCCGTGGCGATCAACACGCTGCGAGGGTCGAAGATCAGCCCTTCATCCAGATACAGCGGATTGGTCATCCCGATCACCAGTGCCATGCCGAACATGCCCCCGAATGCCACGTCGCGATAGCGGCTGCGGCCATATCCGTGCAGCACAAGGTTGAAAACAAAAGCGATGCCGAAGACGGCAAGTATCGGGGAAAGCAAAAGCTGTAACTGGGCCATTCTGATCCATCCATTTTCTTATGGTATGGGACATATCCGCGAAAATCCTTAAGATTGGATGAGGCAGGCACGGCGCAAGGTGCCCAAGGCCTGTCCATATCAGGCCACAATTGCTTGCTAGGGACAGGCATAAGACAATGGCAGCGCCACCACAGGCCGTGGCGGGGAACATTTGATCATGAACCAGTTTTTCAAACGGGCCGCCCTCATGAGTCGTCGCCGCAAGGTCGCGCTTCAGATGTCGCTGGATGCCGTTCTGATCGTGTTTTGCTTTCTTGCGGCCATGACCCTGCGCTGGGACCACCTTTACTTTCTCGAACGCGCAAGCATCTGGTGGCCGGTCGCCACGTCCTTGCCCGCCACATTGATCGCCTTCTGGTATTTCGGCCTCTATCGGTCGATGATGCGTTTCGTCACCAGCAACGTGGTCGAGATCATCGCCAAAAGCGTCGCGATCTCGGCTGTGATCATGTATGTGACCAACATGATCCTGACGGCGGGCGTGCCGCGCTCGGTGCCGTTCATCTATGCGGTGCTCTTGTTCCTGTCGGTCGGCTTTATCCGCTTTGCCGTCCGGCACTATTTCCACCTGCCCATCCAGTCCAAGAAGACACCTGTCGTCATCTACGGGGCGGGCGATGCGGGCCGCGACCTGCTCAATTCGCTGGTGCGGGGGCGTGACTATGCGCCCGTCGGCTTTATCGACGACGACCCCTCGCTGCACCGGCTCAGCATCGGTGGCATCCCTGTGATGTCCCCCAAGGCGCTCGAGGTGCTGACCGAGGATCTGGGGGTCACCGTCGTCCTGCTGGCCATTCCCCGCATCGACCGTGCGCGCCGGCGGCAGATCATCGCGCGGTGTCAGGACCTGCGACTTGAAATCAAGACCATCCCGACCGTGTCGGATATCGTCGATGGGGTGGCCAAGGTCTCGGACCTTCGGCAGGTGACGCCGGACGAACTTTTGGGCCGCGATCCAGTGGCGCCCGACAGCGATCTGCTGGCCAGAAACATCGCAGGCAAGGCGGTGATGATCACGGGCGCCGGCGGTTCGATCGGCAGCGAGCTTTGCCGTCAGGTGCTGGCCCAGAAGCCGCAGACACTGGTGCTCTATGAGCTGTCCGAACTGGCGCTCTACCTCATCGAGGCCGAATTATCGCAGGTCGCGGCCCGCACCGGTCTGGACACGGTGATCGTGCCAGTTCTGGGAAACACGCAGGATCGGGGCCGCGTGGATGAAACCGTCGCAACCCATAGCATCAAGACCATCTTTCACGCGGCCGCCTACAAACACGTGCCGCTGGTCGAAGACAACATCGCCGAGGGCCTCAAGAACAATGTCTTCGGCACCCTGACCGTCGCGCAGGTCGCGCAAGCGCATCGGGTGGAAAACGTCATCCTGATCTCGACCGACAAGGCGGTGCGGCCGACCAACGTCATGGGCGTCAGCAAGCGGATAGCCGAACTGATCTGTTCGGCCCTCGCACAGGACGGTGGCGCGACGGTGTTTTCGATGGTCCGCTTCGGCAATGTCCTTGGCTCGTCCGGCTCGGTGATCCCGCGTTTCCAGAAACAGATCGAGGCAGGCGGCCCCGTGACCGTCACCCACCCCGAGATTTCGCGCTATTTCATGACTATCCCCGAGGCGTCACAGCTTGTCATTCAGGCGGGGGCGATGGCGGCGGGCGGGGATGTCTTCGTTCTCGACATGGGCGAACCGGTCCGGATCGCCGACCTTGCCGAGACGATGATCCGCCTGCATGGCCTGACGCCCTACAGGGTCGATCACCCCGAAGAGGTCTTTCCCGACAAGGGCGATATCCCGATCTGCTTTACGGGCCTGAGGAAGGGCGAGAAACTGCACGAGGAATTGCTGATCGGCGAAGTGGCCGAACAGACACGGCATCCGCGGATCATGAAAGCCTCGGAACTGGCGCTGCGGCCGGATCAGTTGATGCCGGTCCTCGACCGTCTGTTTAGCGCCTGTCGTGACAACGACGTGACCGCGATCCGCGCCATTCTGCATGACCTGCCGCTGGGTTACAGGCCGACGCAGGACAGCCCGATGGCGGTGCTGGACGCGCCCGGAATGGACGTCGATGTTCCGCGATCATGGGCCAGCTAGCGGTTTTTGCGCAGGGCAATAGACAGGCATGAAGACTTTCCCCAGGCAAGACCCGTGCTGCAAACGGGACAAGGCAACATGAAACTGGTGATCACCGGCGCATCCGGTTTTGTCGCGCAAGACCTTGTGCCCCTGCTGATTGCGCGCGGTATCGAACCGGTGCTGATCAGCGACCGGACAGAGATGGTGAGGTCCCGCTTCCCCGACCTCACCTGCGACAGCTACGACCGGATCGGACAACACCTGCCAGATGCCGCAGGCGTGCTGCACCTTGCCGCCAAGAACAACGACACCGCCGGCACACTGAATGATTTTCGCAAGGTCAATGTGGGGCAAACGCTGGACGTCCTCGCTGCGGCGCGGGACGCAGGCGTGCCGCATTTCATCTTTGCCTCCAGCTTTCACACGCTTGGCCTGACACCGCCGGATGACCCCTATGCCCGCTCCAAGGCCGAGGCCGAGGCAGCATTGCAGGCAGAAAGCGGCATCAGCATCAGCGTGCTGCATTTGCCTGCGGTCTATGGGCAGGCTTTCAAGGGCAAGCTTGCCATGCTCAACCGCGTGCCCGCCTTCGGGCGCAAGCTGCTGCTGCCGCTTCTCGGGGCACTGAAACCGGTGGTGCATGTCTCGGCGATTGCCGATCGCGTCGCGCGCATCCTCAGGAATGATGCAGATCCGCCGCATTACCTGCGGGACCCTGCGCTCGGGAATCCGGTCTTCATCGGGGCCAAGCGCATCGTCGATCTGGTAGCTGCGCTTGCGCTGCTTGTCTTTCTTGGCTGGCTGATGGTGATCGTCTGGGTTGCGGTCCGGCTGGACAGCCCCGGTCCCGGGCTTTTCCGGCAAGAGAGGGTGGGGCGCAATGGCAAGAGCTTCATCTGCTACAAGTTCCGCACCATGCAGCAGGGCACGAAACAGGCCGGCACGCATGAGGTGGGCGCCGCATCCGTGACCCGACTGGGGCGGGTCCTGCGCAAGACCAAGCTGGATGAACTGCCCCAGATCGTGAATATCTTCCGCAACGAGATGAGCCTGATCGGCCCGCGCCCCTGCCTGCCGTCACAAACCGCACTGGTCGCGGCACGCCAGCGGGCCGGTGTGCTGACGGTCAAGCCGGGGATCAGCGGCTTGGCGCAGGTGCACGACATCGACATGAGCGACCCTGACCGTCTGGCGCGCGTTGACGCGCTCTATGTGGCGCAAGCCAGCCTGGTGCTCGATCTCAGACTGATGATCAAAACGCTGACAGGGGCAGGGCAGGGCGACAAGGTCAGGGGGGCCTAGGCCCCCTTGATCAGATCGAGGTAGGCATCCACCACGATCCGTTCGTCATAGTGGCTCTCGACATGACGGCGGCTGGCTGCACCCATTGCGGCCCTTTGGGCCGGGGTCAGTGCCAGAAAACGCCCCATCGCTTCAGCCAGCGCTTTTGCATCCTGCGGCGGCACCAGAAAGCCGTTGACACCGTCCGCGACCGTATCGCGGCAGCCCGGCATATCGGTGGTGATCAAAGGGCGGCCCATCGCGCCTGCCTCCAGCAGGGATCGCGGCGTGCCCTCGCGGTAGAAAGAGGGCAGAACCACGCAATGGGCCTGCCGGATGGCGGGGCGCACATCCGCCTTGCTGCCAAGATAGGTCACGACACCCTCGGCCACCCAAGCGTCGATCTGCGCTTGCGGGATCGCGGTTTTGCTGTCGGGATCGACCGGACCCAAAAGCTGGAACGCCACCGCGGGATGCCGCGCCTTCAGGCCCCTTGCGGCCTCGACGAAAACCCCGATCCCCTTGTCGCGCAACATGCGGGCGACGACCAGAAATACGACGTGCTCGTCATCGGGCATCCCGGCCATGGCGAACCGCGTCAGGTTCACCCCCGACCCGGGCAGCAGATGCGCGCGATCAGGGGCGACCACGCCCTTATCCACGAAAACCGCGCGATCATCCGCATTCTGGAAAAACACCCGCACGGCCCGCCGCAGCGCCACCCCGTAAAGCCAGCGCACCACCCCGCCCAGCACCCCGCGCGACCCGAAAGCAGGGCCGAGACCCGTGACATTCGGCACAAACGCAAGCCCCAAGGCACGGCAGGCCAGCCCCGCGTAGATGTTGTTCTTGATCGTATAGCTGAACACCATGTCAGGGCGCAGGTGCCGCAATCGCGCATGGATCATGGCCAGAGACCGCGCCTCGACCAGCGGATTGGCCCCGTTGCGCGCAATCGGGACCGGCACCACCTCGGCGCCCATCCGCCGCAGCGTCTTGCTGTAACGATCCTCGGGCGCCAGCACGGTGACGCGATGCCCCGCCGCCACCAGCGCTCGGATCAGCCCGCCGCGGAAGTTTGCCGCAACAAAGCTGAGGTTCGTGGTGATGACGATGTGCAATTCCGCCCCCGGCCTACCGCTTGCGCGCGATCACGATGGTCCCCGTCGGCGCATCACTGCCCGAGCGCAGGCACCACCCCAAGGGTGTGGCCAGATGCGACAGCACCCGCAGCGGCACCAGCCCGCGCGAGGCGGTGGTGACAAGGTCCAGAAACACATGCAGGCGATTGCCGAAGGGGATCACATCCAGCTCGAAATCCGCCGCGAGCGAGGCCCTGAAATAGCTCGGCGTCAGCCGGACGAAATCGTAAGGATCACCATGCAGGTGAAACAGGAACGGCGTCGTGATCAGCAGCTCTCCCCCCGGCCGCAAGACCCGCCGCATCTCGGCCAGCGCGCCAGAGGTGTCATGCACATGTTCCAGCACCTCGATGCACAGGACGGCATCGTAAGCGGCGTCCTCGAACGGCATCGCCGTGATATCCCCCACCACGTCGATCCCCGCGAGCGCCTCGATATCCAGCGCCACAACCGAGCAACTGTCATCCAGCAAATGGCGATGCGGATTATGCCCCGCCCCCACGATCAGGACACGGCCACGGACCCGCGCGGGCAGATGGCGCGCCAGAAACTTTTCGAGCATCGCGCGATGACAGGTCGGCAACAGGCGCTGGCGGAGTGACTTGGGGTTCGACGGCATATGCCCGTGGCGCCTCTGCATGGGTCAAGAGTGATGGAGGCACTGTCGGTCGGAGAAGCGGGTGGCGTCAAGCGCGGGGGGAAAGAGACGGTGCCTAGAAGGGTAGACTTCAACGATCTTCAC
>NZ_DAIPIW010000128.1:0-2898 GCF_036770585.1 Yoonia sp.
CCTCAGAAGACTTGGCGCGCAGAAAGGCCAAACTGTCCTCCAGCATGTCCGGGCGGAGATCACGACCGATCACCACAAAGCGGCTTGTGCGGTCGCCCGCAGGCCAGTGCGGCAGCGGGACCGGCGGGTGAAAGATGTGCTGAACACCATGGACGGCAAAAGGGTGGGGGTCTTCGGTCGTGTGTATGATCGCCTTGAAGCGCAGGATATCAGGCCCGTGAAAGGACATCAGAGTGTCAAGCCAAAGTCCGAACGCATCGGCCCGGACCGGGCGTTCGATCGCAGCCGATAGGCTGGTAATCCGCGCGTCGTGGCTGGTGGAAGGGAGAACGGACGCCTGGGAGAGCCTATGAAGAGCATTTAAGCCGCCACGCTGCGGCGCAAACAGGCCTGACAGCGTGTCGGGAAGCGTGGAGACATTCTGCGGTTTTGGTTCCGCGCGGCCAGTCCAGTCCAGAGCCCGTGCTACCGGCGTGTCGCTCCGCAGCGCGCCGATGTCGAACAGGGACTGCGCGGGCACGTGGCCATGATCGGCGCGCAAGATCTGGGCCGTCGGGTTGAGTTTGTGCAGGCGCGCTTCGAACGCAGCCAGCGCGCCAGCGTCCACGAGATCGGCCTTGCTGACCACGATCCGGTCGGCCACGGCGATCTGGCTGACAGCCTCGAACTGTCGGTCTAGCGTGGTCATGCCGGTAGCCGCGCACGCAAGCGTAACGATACCGTCCAGCAAAAACTGCGTCGTCAATGCACGGTCCAGCATCAGCGTGTGCTGGATAGGCGCAGGATCGGCGAGGCCCGTCGTCTCGATCACCACGCGATCGAATGCGATCAGCCCATTGGCGCGCCGCCGCGCCAGATCGGCCATCGTGGTGACCAGATCGCCCCGGATCGAGCAGCACAAGCAACCCGACTGCATCAGCACCATCTCTTCTGTAGCTGTCTCGATCAGATCATGATCCAGTCCGATGTCGCCGAATTCGTTGATGATGACTGCCACGCGCCCGGCCTCTGGACTGCGCAACAGATGGTTGAGAAGCGTGGTCTTGCCTGCACCCAGAAAGCCGGTGATCAGCGTGACGGGCAGGCGAATATCAGCGACAGTCATGGTGTCCCCCTGTATCAGGCGCCGCCAGGAACGGGTGCGCCTTGCCCCAGATGCGGGCCACGTCGCGCTCCAGCCGCCGCCGCTCGATTCCGGAAAGCGCCGCTTGCGCCGCCTGCCGGTCGCCGCCTGCGGCTTTCAGCGCCTTAAGCCAGGCCCTTCGGACCGAAACCGCGCTCCATGGCAGCACTGCCCCCGCCAGCCATTGCCGAAGGTCTGGTGGTAGCGCGTCATAGGCCTGCATCGGATCGCCCCGCGAGCGGCGTTTCAGCGATGTGGCAAGGTTGCGCCTTGCCATGTTATGCCGCCTGCGTCCGCCGCCATTCGGGGAAGGGATCGGGCAGGTTCGACCAGGCGGTGGGTGTAAAGTCCTGCGCCGGGATCAGCGCGGCGTCGAGTTTCGCGCGGATTGCCGCCTCGTCCATGCCCGCCCCGATGAACACCAGTTCCTGCCGACGGTCGCCCCAGGGCTCGGTCCACTTGCCCGCCACCTCTGCAAGCGCATCGGGGTGCGTCGGCCAGCGTTCCCTTGGCACGCTGGCCCACCAGCCGCCGAGCGGCGTTACCGACGACACCGCCCCCGCCAGCGAAAACTCGGCCACCCAGTTCGGGCGCGAGGCCAGCCAGAAATGTCCCTTGGCCCGGATCACGCCGGGCAAATCACCGTTCAGGACGGCGTGGATGCGGCCCGGGTGAAAGGGCGCACGGGCACGATAGACGAAGCTGCTGATCCCGTATTCCTCGGTTTCGGGCATGTGATGGGCAAAGCCGTAAAGCTCTTTGGCCCAAAACGGGTGTTCATGCGCTCGGTCGAAATCAAAGAGGCCTGTGTTGAAAATCGCGTCAGCCGCTACGCGAGAGTGATCCGTCTCGATCAGTCTTGCGTCGGGGTTCAGCGCCCGGATGATCTTGCGCGCAGCATTGGTGCGGCCCTCGCCTGCATCCGACGTCTTGTTCAGCACCACGACATCGGCAAACTCGATCTGCTCGGTCAAGAGGTTGACCAAGGTGCGCGTGTCGCCTTCTCCCAAGCTCTCGCCCCGTTCAGTCAGGAAATCGTGGCTGGCGAAATCGCGAAGCAGGTTGATCGCATCGACCACCGTCACCATCGTATCCAGCCGCGCCACGTCCGACAGGCTGTCGCCATCTTCATCCCGGAAGTCAAAGGTGGCGGCCACAGGCAAGGGTTCGGCGATACCGGTGGATTCGATCAGCAGATAATCAAAGCGCCCCTCGTCTGACAGCTTGCGGACCTGCTCAAGGAGATCGCCGCGCAGCGTGCAGCAGATGCAGCCGTTGGTCATCTCGACCAGTTTCTCCTCGGACCGCGACAGTTCCGCCCCTTCGCGAATGAGGTCAGCGTCGATGTTGACCTCGGACATGTCGTTGACGATCACCGCCACGCGCCGCCCCTCCCGGTTGTTCAGGACGTGGTTGAGCAGCGTGGTCTTGCCTGCGCCCAGAAAGCCGGAAAGGACGGTGACGGGAAGGCGGCTGTCGTGCATGCGAATCTCCGCTATGTTATACTATAACATACAGATCGCACGGTTCACCTGGACATGCAATGCGAGGGCGCGCCAATCACAAATGCATAGACCATCCGAAACGGCAGTTCAAAAAAGTGTAGTAATTTCAATGACTGGTGTCAGAGAAGGTTCGACCGCAGTCCCGTTCCCTCCGCCACTCGCCCCTTTGATGCGCGTTCTACCGATCCGGCGGTGGCTGCAACTTTCAGGTCTCTTCTAGGGGTATGCGGGGGTTAGCGACGGGGCTCGGTCACAGCGCCTTGTGCCCAC
>NZ_DAIPIW010000074.1:0-12663 GCF_036770585.1 Yoonia sp.
CCAGCGCACCGGCTGCTGCCCCCGCCGTCAGCGACGATCCCGCAAGCCATCCTGGCGCCGTGACCTCGCCCATGGTGGGGACGGTCTATATGGCCCCCGAACCGGGTGCCGCGTCCTTCGTCAGCACGGGCGCCAGCGTCAAGGAAGGCGATACCTTGCTGATCATCGAGGCGATGAAGACCATGAACCATATTCCGGCCCCGCGTGCCGGCACGGTCAAGCGGATCCTCGTCGAAGACGGCGCGCCTGTCGAATTCGGCGCGCCTCTTGTGATCATCGAATAAGGTCTGACTGATGTTCGACAAGATCCTGATTGCAAACCGGGGCGAGATCGCCCTGCGCGTGGTGCGCGCCTGTCGCGAGATGGGCGTCAAGTCCGTGGCGGTGCATTCCACCGCCGATTCCGACGCGATGCATGTGCGCATGGCGGACGAGGCGATCTGCATCGGCCCGCCCTCCTCGGCGCAAAGCTATCTCTCGTTTCCCAATATCATCTCGGCCTGTGAAATCACCGGCGCGCAGGCGATCCACCCCGGCTATGGGTTCCTGTCCGAGAATGCCGCCTTCGTGCAGGTGGTCGAGGATCACGACATCACCTTCATCGGCCCCACCGCCGAACACATCCGCATCATGGGCGACAAGATCACCGCCAAGGACACCATGAAGGCGCTTGGCGTGCCTTGCGTGCCCGGGTCCGACGGCGGTGTCCCGACCCTCGCCGATGCCCGGCGCGTCGGCGACGAGATCGGCTATCCGGTGATCATCAAGGCCACCGCCGGTGGTGGCGGGCGCGGCATGAAGGTGGCGCAAACCGCCGCTGATATGGAAAAGGCCTTTCATTCCGCCCGGGCCGAGGCCAAGGCGGCCTTCGGCAATGACGAAGTCTATATCGAGAAATACCTGACCACGCCCCGTCACATCGAAATTCAGGTCTTCGGCGACGGCAAGGGGAATGCGGTCCATTTGGGCGAACGCGATTGCTCGCTGCAACGGCGGCACCAGAAAGTCTTCGAAGAGGCACCGGGCCCCTGCATCACGCCGGAATTGCGCGCGCGGATCGGCAAGGTCTGCGCCGATGCGGTCGCCAAGATCAACTATATCGGTGCGGGCACGATCGAATTCCTGTTCGAGAACGACGAATTCTACTTCATCGAGATGAACACCCGCCTGCAGGTGGAACACCCTGTGACCGAAGCCATCTTCGGCGTCGATCTGGTGCGCGAACAGCTGCGGGTGGCCGCCGGTCTGCCCATGTCCTTCACGCAAGACGACCTGACGATCAATGGCCACGCCATCGAGGTGCGCATCAACGCGGAAAAACTGCCCGAATTCGCCCCCCGCCCCGGCCGGATCACGCAATATCACGCGCCCGGCGGGCTGGGCGTGCGGATGGATAGCGCGCTTTATGACGGCTACAACATCCCGCCCTATTACGACAGCCTGATCGGCAAGCTGATCGTGCACGGGCGCGACCGCCCCGAGGCGCTGGCGCGGCTGGAAAGGGCACTTGGCGAATTGATCGTCGACGGTGTCGAGACCACCATCCCGCTCTTCCACGCGCTCTTGCGGGAAGAGGCAATCCAGACAGGCGATTACAACATCCACTGGCTGGAACATTGGCTGGAAAAAGGGCTGATCTAGCCTGACGACCGTCCCTGACATGACAGGGCCGTGGTTGGCCGTCCGACAATCCCTTTGCCACGGGTGCGCTCAGGGTCTAGCCTAGCCGCACCGCAAAGAGATCGTCACCTGATGAAAGACGACATCGCCCTTACTCCGTCGCTTTTGCTGCAGGCCTATCAGGTCGGCCTGTTTCCCATGTCCGAGGGGCGCAACGATCCCGAGATCTTCTGGGTTGACCCCACGATGCGGGGCCTCTTCCCGCTGGACGGTTTCCGGATTTCACGCAGCCTTGCGCGGCGGATCAGACGGGCCGAGTTCGACGTGACCTTCGATACCGCCTTCGATCAGGTGATGCGCGCCTGCGCCGACCGGCCCGAGACCTGGATCAACGAGACGATCATCGCCCTCTATTCCAATCTCTTCCGGGCCGGCTTTGCCCATTCGGTCGAGCTGTGGGACGGCAAAATGCTTGTCGGGGGTGTTTACGGCGTCAGCATCGGCGCTGCCTTCTTCGGGGAAAGCATGTTCAGCCGCCGCACCGACGCATCGAAGATCGCACTGGCCTATCTTGTGGATCGGCTGAACACGGGGGGATTCAGTCTCTTCGATACGCAGTTCATCACGCCGCATCTTGCAAGCCTCGGGGCGATCGAGGTGCCACGCTCGGAATATCAGCGTCTGTTGGACAAGGCGCTGCGCGGATCGGCGCGGTTCGATGCGACGACCGATGCGCCGACGCCCTACGACGTGCTGCAGCGCAACGCCCAGACATCATAGCGCGGGTGGTCGATGGCGTTAAGCGCCGGGGCAGACGCGATCATCCAGCCCGCAAACAGATCAAGCCCTTCGCGCAGGTCCGTCACTTGCACGAAGATAAAGGCATCACCCGCCGGATTTTCGACCGGATAGCGGCATTCTGTGACAGAGACGCCCAGAAAACCAAGCTCGCGGCTTTGCCCTGATGCCAGTTCGACATCCGTCACCTCTCCGGTCAGTTTGTCGAGAACCCGCAAAACGCCTGTCGGCCCGATGGCGACCTCTTGCCGGGGGGCTTCGACCGGTGCGGCACTGAACTCTTCGAAAAGATCATCGCCCGCGGCGCCCCCGACATCGGGATCAAACAGCCCGTCCAGATCGGGATCGAACAGCCCATCCAGATCAGGATCGAAGCCATCGCCCAGATCCAGATCCTCGACCGGGATTTCGATCAATGGCGTCGTCGTGATCTCTTGCGCCGCAAGGTGACCGGCCAGAGCCGCCAACACCAGAAAAGCAGGAAGAGACTGCCGCATGGCCCCCGCCACCCTATTCAGGCGACCATGCCTCGTAGTCGGAACGATCCGCAGGCGCGCCGCGCCGGATCGAACCGACCGGCGCATAGGCGGCCGCGGTGCCGGTCAGGTTTTCCTGATGCGGCTTTTCCCATGGCTTGCGCCTGATCGCCGCTTCGGTCGGCGGCTGGTCCCATGTGTGATGCAGCCAGCCATGCCAGTCGGGACTGACGCGCGAGGCCTCGTTCTCGCCCTTGTATATCACCCAGCGGCGGCTGTCGTCGGCATTGCGGTAATAGACATTGCCGTCTGCATCTTCGCCGACCTTGGTGCCATTGCGGCTGGTCCATAGCTGTGTCCCGAACGATTGTCCGTCCCACCAGGTGAAAATGCGTTTGATGTTATGTGCAAGGCCCATGTCAGGTCTCCGGCTGCGATGCTTTCTTCTGCCCCATCGGGGTCGAAAGGTCCAGTCTGGTCAGGCGGGAACCCGCGCGGTGACTTCGATCTCTATTTTCATCTCGGGGTTCTGCAACGCCGCGCAGATCATCGTCGCCGCAGGGCGCGCCGTGGCGAAGGCCGCGGATGTGATCGGCCAGCATCTGGGCCAGTCCGCCGCGTCCGGCACGATGTAAGTGACCCGCACCACATGGTCGAGCCCGCTGCCCGCAGCCTTCAGGGCCTTGTCGATGGTGGCAAGGGTGTTGCGGCACTGGTCCTCGATCGCGTCGGGCATCGCCATGGTGGCATAGTCATAGCCGGTGGTTCCCGCGACGAAGACCCAGCCATCCGCAACGACAGCGCGGCTGTAGCCGATCTGGGCTTCAAACGGGGACCCGGTCGAGATGTGACGGACGGACAAGGGATCAGCTCGCGCTTGCCGATTCTTTCTTCTTGCCGTCATCATGGATCATCAGCGGAGCCACGTCCGAGGTCACGGCCTCTTCGTTGACGACCACTTCGGTCACGGTGTCCATGCCGGGCAGGTCGAACATCGTGTCCAGCAGGATCGCCTCCATGATGGATCGCAGGCCGCGCGCACCGGTCTTGCGTTCGATCGCGCGCTTGGCGATGGCGGCAAGCGCATCTTCGGTGAAGGTCAGCTTGGTGCCCTCAAGCTCGAACAGGCGCTGGTATTGCTTGACCAAGGCGTTCTTGGGCTGCGTCAGGATGGTGATCAGCGCCTCTTCATCCAGATCGGTTAGCGTGGCGATCACCGGAAGACGGCCGACGAATTCGGGGATCAGGCCGAACTTCAACAGATCCTCGGGTTCGAGGTCCTTGAAGATCTCGCCCACACCGCGATCATCCTGCTCGCGCACATCCGCGCCGAACCCCATGGCCGAGCCTTTGCCGCGCTGCGCGATGATCTTGTCGAGACCCGCGAAGGCGCCGCCGCAAATGAACAGAATATTCGTCGTATCGACCTGCAGGAATTCCTGTTGCGGATGCTTGCGGCCACCCTGCGGCGGCACCGATGCAACGGTTCCTTCCATGATCTTCAGCAGCGCCTGCTGCACACCCTCGCCCGAGACGTCGCGGGTAATCGAGGGGTTGTCGGACTTGCGCGTGATCTTGTCGACCTCGTCGATATAGACGATGCCGCGCTGCGCGCGTTCCACATTGTATTCGGAGGCCTGCAACAGCTTGAGAATGATGTTCTCGACATCCTCGCCCACATAGCCTGCCTCGGTCAGCGTGGTGGCGTCGGCCATGGTGAAGGGCACATCGAGAATCCGGGCCAGCGTCTGCGCCAGCAAGGTCTTGCCGCAGCCGGTCGGGCCGATCAGCATGATGTTCGATTTGGCAAGTTCGATGTCGGATTTTTCCGCGTGATTCAGGCGCTTGTAATGGTTGTGAACGGCGACCGACAACACGCGCTTGGCATGGATCTGCCCGATCACATAGTCGTCGAGCACCTGACAAATGTCCGAAGGTGTGGGCACCCCGTCGCCTGCCTTCAGGCCGGCGGTCTTGGTTTCTTCGCGGATGATATCCATGCAAAGCTCGACGCATTCGTCGCAAATGAAGACGGTCGGCCCCGCAATCAGTTTGCGAACCTCATGCTGGCTCTTGCCGCAGAAACTACAGTAGAGGGTGTTTTTCCCGTCGGAGCTACCCGTATTCGCCATCTCAATCCTCTCGGGCTGCCGCCCGCATATCATCTCTTCCAATGTCCTAGAGCAACACTAGGACAGCCTGCCAAGGTCCACAACGCCAAAATGGCTTGCCACAATTCAACGTCAGCACGCGAAAAATGTCCTTTGCCGCAGCAAAGTCTTCCCCAAAAGAAAGGCGGCAATAAGGCCGCCTTTCGTCAAGAATTCATCGGGCAGAGGTGGTCGATCAATCCTCTGCCTTGGTGCGGTTTTCGACGATTTCGTCGATCAGGCCCCAATCCTTCGCCTCTTCCGGCGACATGAAATTGTCCCGCTCAAGCGCATCCTCGACCTTCTTGAGGGTATTGCCCGTGTGCTTGACGTAGATCTCGTTCAGGCGGGTCTTCAGTTTCTGCGTTTCGGCGGCGTGGATCATGATGTCGGTCGCCTGCCCCTGATAACCGCCCGATGGCTGGTGCACCATCACGCGGCTGTTGGGCAGCGAGAACCGCATGCCGGGGTGGCCCGCCGTCAGCAGCAGCGATCCCATCGACGCCGCCTGCCCCACGACCAGTGTGCTGACCTTGGGGCGGATGTATTGCATCGTGTCATAGATCGACAGGCCCGAGGTCACGACGCCACCGGGGCTGTTGATATACATGCTGATCTCTTTCTTCGGGTTCTCCGATTCCAGATGCAGCAACTGCGCGACGATCAGCTGGCTCATCCCGTCATGGACGGGACCGTTGACGAAAATGATCCGTTCTTTCAACAGGCGCGAAAAGATGTCGTAGGCACGTTCACCCCGTGCGGTCTGTTCCACGACCATGGGGACTAGGTTCATATAGGTCTCGACGGGGTCTTGCATGTGATCTGCCTCTGCTTCGGACGGGACCGTCCTATTTCATAATACCTAACAGAGTCTTAGTGGCGGGCGTCAGGGGCTTCAAGGGCATCCGACCGACTTTGCCGATCCGAAAGCGGATGGCAGGTGCGGCCCAAGCGGGCCGCCCTTGGCATAGACACGGCTGACTGGCCGTCGTTACCCGACGTGGAACAGCGTCGCAAAGAGACGTGGATCAAGACTGTCCGAGGCAAAAGTGTCGCCCTCGGTCAGCACCGACACCGCGTCATGGCTGTGCAGGCTTTCCTGATGGCTGGCGATCACGCGGAAGTCGGAAATCCGTTCATCCATTTGCAATTGCTCGGTAAAGAGCCGCGCCGCATCCTCGACGAAGATCGGGTTGGCGGCGTTGAGTTCGGCAAAGGCCTGTTCGTCCTCGCGCTTGACCATGACTTGCGTTTCGGTCGGCACGGCGGCGCGGGCGCGGTCGATCAGATCCTCGAACCACAGCACCCCTGCTCCGTCTTCCAACAGCACCGAAATCCGCGCGACGGATCGCTGCGAATGCGGTGTGGCAAGCTGGCCGCGGAACTGGCGGGCATGTTCCGACAGCTCCAGCGAGCAGGGGCAGGTCGAGGAATAGACATAGTCGAGATGGATGATCTTCTTGCGCACCCCGTCCTTTTCGACCAGTTCCAGCGCGATGTCGTAATACTGGTAGCCGGACAGCCCCGACCGCAGGCTTTGCACCTTCATCGGAAAGCTGAAACGCATCTGGATGCGCGCGTCGAAGCTTTCCAGATCGGTCTTGTAGGCATCCAGCGCGCGTTCGATCACGTCGAAGCTGAATGTTTCCTCGGCATGGCCATAGAAGGTCCGCATGATGCGGGACATGTTGATACCCTTCTTCTCGGCATCCAGCGACACGGTGCCGGTCACCGAGGTTTCCAGCGTCAGATCGCCATTGTCGCGGGTGTGAAACCGGATCGGCAGGCGGAAGTTGGAAATCCCGACGTGCTGGATCTGTTGCTGCGCGCCACGGATCAGACTGGAAGGACCGTTCTGAAGATCGGGCATCGAGGCCTTGTAGACGTCATCGACCTCGAAATCCTCGGGGTAGGCGCGTGCGAGGGCCGGATAGTTCGACATCTCTTGCCCCGGGATCAACCGTGACACCAGCGGGTCGAGCGTCGCGACTTCCTCGGGGGAAACCTCATGCGCCCAGCGGCGCAGCAAGGCCAAAGCCGCTTCGGCTTCGGCCCGTGTCGGTTCACGGTCGAAATCTTGAGAGTGGATATTCAAGGCAGGGTCCCCTTCAGGTCCGTCGATCACGCGCTGCAGATAGGGCGGCGCAATCTCTTCTCCAGCTAATTGCTGATAGATACGCCGAAGGTCGGATCTTGGATCAGTCATCTGGGCGGCCTTTCCAAACGTTTCAGCCGCCCTCAGGTAAAGCAGTTTTCACCCTGCAAGTCATCCGCCGGAAACGACACTAGAGCGCGGCAATCGCCACCCGCAGGTCTTCCAGAAGGTCGCCCGTGTCTTCCAGCCCGACGCTGAGCCGGATCAGCCCCGGTGTGATCCCCAACGCCGCTTTCGTTTCCGGCGACAGACGCTGGTGGGTCGTGGTCGCAGGATGTGTGGCAATCGACTTGGCATCGCCCAGATTGTTCGAAATTGTCCAGATCTCCAATGCATTCAACAGACTGAACGCCCGCTCTTGCGTGCCTGCATCGATCGCAAGGACGGTGCCGCCCGCCTCCATCTGCGCTGCGACCAGCGCGTGTTGCGGATGGCTGGCCAGACCCGGAAAGATGACATTGTGCAGCTTTCCATCGGCTTCGAGCGCCCCGGCAATCGTCTGCGCCGATGCCGCCTGCGCACGCACCCGCAGGTCGATGGTCTCCAGCCCCTTCAGCATCATCCATGCGGTGAAGGGCGACATCGATCCGCCGGTGTGCTTCATGTAAGGTTCGACCGTCCCGCGGATGAAGTCGCGCGTGCCAAGGATTACCCCGCCCAGCGCCCGCCCTTGCCCGTCGATATGCTTGGTGGCCGAATAGACCACCACATCCGCCCCCTGCGCCAGCGCGTCCGAAAACACCGGTGTCGCAAAGACATTGTCCACGATCACCGTGGCCCCCACCGCATGGGCAAGGTCCGAGACCGCCCTGATATCGATCACTTCCAGCGTCGGGTTCGAGATGCTTTCGAAAAACACCGCCTTTGTATCGGGACGGATCGCGGCAGCCCAGGCGGCAAGGTCGGTGCCATCGACGAAGGTGACCTCGACACCATAGCGCGTCAGCACCTCTTCCAGAATATAGAGGCACGAACCGAACAGCGCCCGCGACGAGACGACATGGTCGCCCGCCCGCAACATCGCCGTCAGCGCACCATTGACGGCGGCCATGCCCGAGGCGGTCGCAAAGCCATCCTCGGCCCCCTCCATCGCCGCGATCCGGTCCTCGAACATGGCGATGGTCGGATTGCCGTAGCGGGCATAGATGAATTCATCCTGACCTGCCTTGATGAACCGCGCTTCGGCCTGCTCGGCGGTGTCGTAGACGAACCCTTGGGTGAGAAAGATCGCCTCGCTCACCTCGTTGTATTGGCTGCGGCGGATACCTGCGTGGACCGCCCTGGTCCGTTTCTTCCACGTCTTCATCTTCATTCCCCGCGCCCGACCGGCGCATAAAAAAACCCCGACACCGGACAGGTATCGAGGCATTCGCGCTCTGCACCCTCTTTAGCGGCATCTTTAACGTGGCCCGCAATCCGGTAACAAATCGCCACGCGGCTCGTCTAAGCCGAAGGCCGCATCAGGTCAAGCGGGGTGTGGACCGGCGGATGCGCGAAAGCGAAGATATCGCCCTCTTGCCAAAGCGCCCACAAGATGTGGGGGGCACGGTTACAAAAGCTTCAACATACTGTCACGCCTCGGTTGAACTTGTGGTGCATCCCGACCCCAGCAGGTCACGGGATGTGGATCATGGCGCAGCTTGCAGTTACCGAACGCCGTTTGCCGTCTCGCAAAAGGATCGCGAAGGCCCTTGAAGGTCTCAGACCTTCCGCCCCTGTCGTGATCATGCTGCACGGCTTCAAATACGACCCCGGAAGTCCCGCGCACCACCCCGAACGGACGCTTTACGCCAGAGCACCCGATCCGGCCGCCAAACGCGCCCGATCCTGGCCGCGTGCCTTTGCCTTAAGGGGGGCGAACGCGCTGGCCATCGGGTTTTCGTGGCGCGCCAAGGGGACCATCTGGCAAGCCCATCATCGGGCAAAGCTGGCAGGGGAAAGCCTCGCGCTGCTGATCACCCGCATCAACGAGATCGCGCCCGGGCGTCCGGTGCATATCGTCGCCCATTCCCTGGGCGTGCGGGTCGTGCTGACCGCCCTCAGCCAAACCCCGCAAGGGGCCGTGAGCCGCGTCATCATGATCGCGGGCGCTGCTTTCGAGAGCGAACTGGCCGGCGTGTTGCAAAGGCCAGCCAGCCGCAGCACCGAGTTCTTCAATATCCGCAGCCGCGCGAATACGCTTTTCGACCTGCTGCTGCGGGCGGCATTTCCGCACTGGGGTGTCACGATCGGCCGCGGCCGCCTTGCGCATCCGCGCCTCTTGCAGCTTGATATCGACGCGCCGCAAGACCGGCAGGTCATGGCGGCGGCCGGTCTGCCGCTCGACCAGACAAGCGGGTGGATTTGTCACTGGTCGGGCTACCTGCGCCGGGATGTCTGTGCTCTTTACAGGGATCTGATCCATCGCCCCGACAAGATCCCCTTTGCAAGTTTGCGCGCATCGCTGATCCGTCACCAGCGCCCGTCGCGGCTTGCACCGCCGCGGGATCGTGCCGGTCTGCCTGCCTGACCGCGCAGAGGCCGCTTTTCCCGCCACGGTCATAACGTTTTCTTAGGGGTCTTGCGATATTTCCATCGCGACGCAAGACAGGATCCCGCCGTTGCAATATCGCCCTTACAGATACCAGACCGACACGACCGTCAGTGTCCGCTATCAGACCCAAAGCATCACCGCACAGGTCCTGGATGTCAGCCGCACCGGTGCACGTCTTGGTGACATCCAGGGGTTGATGCGCGGCGACAGGGTGCAGGTGCAGGTTCTGACCCATTTCGTCGATGCGGTCGTGGTCTGGGCGCGCGGCGGTCAGATGGGCATCATCTTCCGCCCCGCGCTGGATGATCATCTGGTCGATATCCTGCGCAAAAGGTGCGATGGCCGGGCGCAGTTCCATTCGCCCCGCGTCGGCTTTCGCGCCGCCGAGATGCGCTAGCCCTCTTTGCGGTCGGGGTCCTCGATCAGGTATTTCTGCAAGCCGATGATCTGGACCCACAAGAAGACGAACAGCACCGCAGGAAAGGCGAAGGTTTCCAGCTTGACCCAGAGGTCGGTCGATTGCGTGCGCCAGATGATCTCGTTGGCGACGGCCAGCGCGAAGAACATCAGGCACAGCCGTCGCGTGAAGATCATCCAGCCTTCGGGCTGCATCGGCAGGACCTCTTCCATCACGTATTGCAGGTAACTTTGCCCCCGCAAAAGCCCGATCCCCAAAACCGTGCCAAGGCACCCATAAACGATAGAGGTCTTCATCTTGAAGAACCGCTCGTCGTTGAACCAGGCGGTCAGGCCACCAAAGAAGATCACCATGAAAGCGGTGAAAACCTGCATCCGGCTCAGCTTGCCGGTCAGCATCCACAGAACCCCCATCGCGACCAGAAGGATCGGCACAAAGACCAGCGCAGAGACGATGAAACCGGTGTATTCGGTTCCTGCGAAAATATAGGTTTCATCCCTGATCCGCAGATAGATCAGGAAGAACACGACAGTCGGCCCCAGTTCGAGGACCTGCTTCAGGATCGGGTTGATCGTCTTTTCCGCCATTCCGCTCTCCGGGTTATCCGCCCATTTCAACGATCACGGCGCCAAGCGCAACCAGACACATCAGGAACAATCGTCGCGGCCCCACTTTCTCGCCCAGAATGAACCAGCCGATCAATGCTGCAAAAACCACCGAGGTTTCGCGCAGCACGGCCGCCTCGCCCACGCTGTCAAGCCGTGTCGCCAGCAGGACGCCCCCGAAACTGATCCATGCAATCAGCGCACCGACAAAGCCCTTGCGGATCAGCGGACCCAGCACCGGCTGCACCGCCATCCGGCGATAGCGCAGCGTCCCGAGGATCGCAAAATCGATCGCGGTGACAAGGAAGAACCACGCAAGGAAGGTGAACGGATCAGGGGCCTGCCGGATCGCATAGGCGTCATAGACGGTATAAAGCGCGACCAGCAGACCGCCGACAAAGGCCCACATCAACCCCAGTTTCAGGGTCCGCTTGTCCAGCGTTTCCTCGGCCAGATTGCGCGCCGCCAATAGCAGGATACCCCCCGACAGGCAGGCGACGCCCAGCCATTGCACCGCCGTGAAGACCTCGCCGAAGAGCATGGATGCGGCGATGACCGTGACCAGCGGCCCCGTGCCGCGCACGACCGGATAGACCACCGTATAGGCCGCCCGTTCATAGGCCAGCGCCATCGTCACCTTGTAGGCGAAATGCACGGCAATCGCGCCGACCAGCAACAGCGCCATCCCCGCGTCCGGCCACGGCACAAGGAACAGCGCAATCGGTGCCGACAGCACCGCCAGCCAGCCGTCGATCGCACCGCGTGTCAGCCAAGGGTCATAGCGGCCCTTTTGCAGCGCGCCGAAGATCGCATGGGCCAGCGCCGAGACAAGCGCAAGGATCGTCGCCAGTCGCGCACCTTCGGGCGTCCCCGCGATCGAGACCAGCCATTCACCCATTGTCGACCTGCTGCAATCGCGCCCTACCGATCAAGACCAACCAGCGCGGCGGCGAATTCATCGGGATCGAAGGGCGCAAGGTCGTCGATCTGCTCGCCCACGCCGATGGCATGGATCGGCAGACCGAACCTGTCCGCCAGCGCCACCAGAACCCCGCCCTTGGCGGTGCCGTCAAGCTTGGTCATCACAAGGCCCGAGACATCGGCAAGCTTCTGGAACTCCTGCACCTGATTGATCGCGTTCTGGCCGGTCGTGGCATCCAGCACCAGCAATGTGTTGTGCGGCGCGTCCGGGTCCTTCTTGCGGATCACGCGAACGATCTTGGCCAGCTCCTCCATCAGATCGCTGCGGTTCTGCAAGCGCCCCGCCGTGTCGATCATCAAAAGGTCGGCCCCCTCCGCCTGCGCCTGCGTCATAGCATCAAAAGCAAGGCTGGCGGGGTCCGATCCTTCGGGTGCGGTCAGCACCGGCACGCCCGCGCGCTGCCCCCAGACCTGCAACTGCTCGACCGCTGCGGCGCGAAAGGTGTCGCCCGCCGCGATCACCACCGACTTGCCGGCCGCCTTGAACTGGCTGGCCAGCTTGCCGATGGTCGTGGTCTTGCCCGAGCCGTTGACGCCGACGACCAGCACCACCTGCGGGCGCTTGGCATAAAGCGGCATCGGCCGCGCCACCGGGTCCATGATGCGGGCCACTTCCTTGGCCATCAGGCCCTTGATCTCGGCGACCGAAAGCTTCTTGCCGAAATTCCCTTCGGCCATGTTCGCGGTGACGCGCAGGGCGGTATCGACGCCCATGTCGGCGGTGATCAGCAATTCTTCCAACTGCTCCAGCATCTCGTCGTCGAGTGTCCGCCGCACGACGGCCCTCGTCTCGCCGCCGCCAAACAGACGGCCCAGAAGGCCCTTTTTCTGCGGCGCGGGGTCCGGGGCGGTCTCGGTCAGCGGGGCCGTCACATCGACGTTCAGGGTGACCGGCGTTGGCGGTGTGTCTTCAATCGGTGTGCTGTC
>NZ_DAIPIW010000010.1:0-50446 GCF_036770585.1 Yoonia sp.
CTGATCCCCCACAAGACATGCTGCGGGCGCGAATGGCGCGCCGGCAGCACCTGCCAAAAATCAGGCACGGCACAGCGCGTACACAGCCCGTACACAGCCCGTACATACGCCTGTCCGCCTGCCCACCGAAATGCTGCCGATGCAGCGACGCAGAAAGGGATGCCGGAGATGACCGCCATCGATCCGAATTTCGACACCGACCGCGAGGCGCGCCGCGAGCGCCGCTTTGCCGCGATCACCAGGGCCGACACCTGGTTCCGGGTGCTGGGCCTTGCCTGGATCACCCCCCTGTTGCGCATCGGCGCAGGCGACAACCCCAAGGCCCAACTGGTCGAAGTCTGGCGTCTGCTTGGGGTGCCAGTGCTGGCGATCGTGGGCTTTCTTGCGCTCTGGGCTGCGCTGGCGCCGCAGGTGCAGACATCGCTGGGCGCCATCCCCGGCCCCGTGCAGGTCTGGGAGCAGGCCGTGGGCCTGAATGAAGATGCGGCCCGCACCCGGTCACGGGCCGCCGATTTCTACGCCCGCGAGGCCGAACGCAACGCCGAGCGCATCGCCGCAGGCGAAGAACCGCGTTACCGCGCGTTCACCGGCGCGCCGACCTTCTACCAACAGATCTGGACCTCGATCCGCACAGTCTTCTTCGGCTTCCTTCTGGCCACCTTGGTCGCGGTGCCGCTTGGAATCGCCGCGGGGCTTTCTGCCACCGCCAATGCCGCGCTGAACCCGCTGATCCAGATCTTCAAACCGGTCAGCCCGCTGGCCTGGCTTCCGATCGTCTCGATCGTGGTCTCTGCGGTCTATGTCACCGATGACGGCTGGTTCGAGAAAAGCTTCCTCGTCTCCGCGATCACGGTGACGCTCTGTTCGCTTTGGCCCACGCTGATCAATACCGCGCTGGGTGTGGCCAGCATCGACAAGGACCTGGTCAACGTCTCGAAGGTGCTGAAGATGGGCACCTGGACCAAGATCCAGAAGCTTGTCCTGCCCTCGGCCCTGCCGCTGATCTTCACCGGCCTGCGACTGTCCCTTGGGGTGGGCTGGATGGTGCTGATCGCCGCCGAGATGCTGGCGCAGAACCCGGGCCTCGGGAAATTCGTCTGGGACGAGTTCCAGAACGGCAGCGCAGACAGTCTCGGCCGGATCATGGTGGCGGTCTTCACGATCGGTATCATCGGCTTCCTTCTCGACCGGCTGATGTTCACGATCCAGTCGCTCTTCACCTTCACCAACAACCGCTGAGGTCAGGGTCATGGCATTTCTCGAACTGAAGTCCGTATCCAAGTCCTACGGCCAGACGCCGGTCCTGAAGGACATCGACCTTGCCGTCGAAGAGGGCGAGTTCCTCGTGCTCCTCGGCTTTTCGGGGACGGGCAAGACGACGCTGATCAACCTGATGGCGGGGCTGGAGATGCCGACGAAAGGCGAGGTCCTGTTCAAGGGTCAGCCGGTGACCGAGCCCGGCCCCGAGCGCGGCGTGATCTTCCAGAACTATTCGCTGATGCCGTGGCTGACGGTGACCGGCAATGTCGGCCTCGCCGTGGACACGATGTTCCCCCGGCTTTCCAAGGCCGACCGGGCCGCGAAGGTTGCGCATTACGTCGCCATGGTGGGCCTAAGCCACGCCACGGGCCGTCGTCCGGCAGAGTTGTCCGGCGGCATGCGCCAGCGGGTGAACGTGGCGCGCGCGCTGGCGATGGACCCCGAGATGCTGCTTCTGGACGAGCCTTTGTCGGCGCTCGATGCGCTGACGCGTGGCAACCTTGCCGAAGAGATCGAGCGGATCTGGCAGGCCGACAAGAAGACCTGCGTCCTGATCACCAATGACGTGGACGAGGCGATCCTGCTGGCCGACCGGATCATTCCGCTGAACCCCGACGGGACGCTCGCCGATCCGATCGCGGTCTCGCTCCCCCGCCCCCGCGACCGGTCGGCGATGAACCATGACCAGACCTTCAAGCGCCTGCGGGCACAGGTGACCACCTACCTGATGGACGTCGGCATCGAGGCCAAGGTCGAAGAAACGCGGGTCCTGCCCGAGGTGACGCCGATCCACGGGGTGCCCGCAGCGGTTGCCAACGCGGCGCAGTCGGCGCTCGACGCGCGCTACCTCGAGTTTTCCAAGGTCCACAAGATCTACCCCACGCCGAAGGGCCCGCTGACCGTGGTCGAGGATTTCGACCTGAAGCTGAAGAAGGGCGAGTTCATATCGCTGATCGGTCATTCGGGCTGCGGCAAGTCCACCGCGCTGACCATGGTGGCGGGGCTGAACCAGATCTCGAAGGGTGCCATCAAGCTTGACGGGATGGAAGTTGCGGGCGCCGATCCCGAACGCGCCGTCGTGTTCCAGTCGCCCTCGCTGTTCCCGTGGCTGACCGCGCGCGAGAACTGCGCGATCGGGGTGGACAGGGTCTATCCCCAAGCCTCGCGGGCCGAGCGCCAGGACGTGGTGGACTACTACCTCGAACGTGTCGGTCTGGCCGACGCGATGGACAAGGCGGCCGCCGACCTGTCGAACGGCATGAAGCAGCGGGTGGGCATCGCGCGGGCCTTTGCGCTGTCGCCCAAGCTGCTGTTGCTGGACGAACCCTTTGGGATGCTCGACAGCCTGACGCGCTGGGAGTTGCAGGAAGTGCTGATGGAGGTCTGGAGCCGGACCAAGGTCACGGCGATCTGCGTCACCCACGACGTGGACGAGGCGATCCTGCTGGCCGACCGGGTGGTGATGATGACGAACGGGCCGCGCGCCACGATCGGCAAGATCACCGAGGTCGACCTGCCTCGCCCGCGCACGCGCAAGGCGCTGCTGGAGCATCCGGACTACTACAACTACCGCCAGGAAGTGCTCGATTTCCTTGAGGAATACGCGCACGGCAACCAGTCAGGGCACGCCTTGGGCGCGACACAGAAACCGAAGGCCGGGGCGTCCGAAGCGCCCAAGGCCGTGGCTGCGGAGTGAAAGCCATGAGCAAGCAGAAACTTGTCGTGATCGGTGCGGGCATGGCCAGCGGCCGGGTGCTGGAGCACCTGACAGAGACCGCGCCCGAGGCCTATGACATCACGCTGTTCAACGCGGAACCGCGCGGCAACTACAACCGCATCATGTTGTCCCCGGTCCTATCGGGCGAAAAGACCTACGCGGACATCGTCACCCACGACGATGCCTGGTACGCCGCGCGCGGCATCACCTGCCGCTTTGGCGAACATGTCCTGCAAATCGACCGGGGCGCGAAACGGGTCGTGGGCCAGAAGGGCGCCGTGCGCTATGACAAGCTGCTGATCGCCACCGGCTCGGCGCCGTTCATCATCCCGGTCGAGGGGCGCGACCTTCCGGGCGTCATCACCTATCGCGATCTGGATGACACCGAGGCGATGATCGAGGCCGCCGCCAAGGTGGGCAAGGCGGTCGTGATCGGCGGCGGATTGCTGGGGCTGGAAGCGGCGGCGGGCCTGGCCGAGCGGGGGATGGACGTGACCGTCCTGCACCTGACGGGCCACCTGATGGAGCGTCAGCTGGACCAGGCGGCAGGATACCTTCTGCGCAAGGATCTGGAGGCGCGCGGCATCACCATCATGACCCAGGCGAGTACGGCGGCCATTCTGGGCCGCGACCGGGTCGAAGGCGTCTTGCTGGAAGACAACACCGGGCTTGAGGCCGATCTTGTCGTCATGGCGGTCGGCATCCGGCCGGAAACCCGGCTGGCGACATCCGCCGGACTGGAGGTCGCGCGCGGGATCGAGGTAAACGCGCAGATGCAATCCCTGAGCGACCCCGACGTCTATGCCGTCGGCGAATGCGTGGAATTCGACGGGCATCTCTTCGGGCTGGTCGCACCGCTTTACGACCAGGCCAAGGTGGTCGCCGACGCCTTGCTCGGGCGTCCCAACGCCTTCGTCGTCAAGGACGTGGCGACCAAGCTCAAGGTCACCGGGTGCGATCTGTTCAGCGCGGGTGACTTCAAGGACGGGCCGGGGCGCGAGGATATCGTCTACCGCGACCCCGCACGCGGTATCTACAAGCGCCTGGTGATCGAGGGCGACCGGCTGGTCGGCGCGGTCATGTATGGCGACACCGCCGACGGCAACTGGTTCTTCGGCCTGATCAAGGACGAGACCGACATCGAAGAGATGCGTGAGACACTGATCTTCGGTCCCGCCTACCAGGGGGGAACCGCCGCGGACCCTTTGTCGGCCGTTGCAGCCTTGCCGCCTGAGGCGGAAATTTGCGGCTGCAACGGCGTTTGCAAAGGCACCATCGTGCAGGCCATCGAGGGCGGCGCGGGCGATCTGGGCGCGGTGCGGGCCACGACCAAGGCCAGCGCCTCTTGCGGGACCTGCACGGGGCTGGTCGAACAGATCCTTCAGGTCACGCTGGGCGAAGCCTTCCGGATGCCGACGGCGCAGCCCATCTGCGGCTGCACCGATCACACCCACGAGGACGTGCGGCGGCTGATCAAGACCATGCCGCTGAAATCGCAAGAGGCCGTCTGGCAAGAGCTGGGCTGGAAGACCCGAAACGGCTGCCACGTATGCCGGCCGGCGATCAACTTCTACCTGCTGGCCGATTGGCCGCTGGCGTATCAAGACGACCCGCAAAGCCGCTTCATCAACGAGCGCAAGCACGCCAACATTCAGAAGGACGGAACCTTCAGCGTCGTGCCCCGCATGTGGGGCGGGATCACCACCCCCGACGAGCTGCGCGCCATCGCGGATGCCGCCGACAAATACAAGGTGCCGACGGTCAAGGTGACGGGCGGGCAGCGGATCGACCTCTTGGGCGTGAAAGGCGAGGACCTGCCCGCGATCTGGGCCGACCTGAACCGGGCGGGACTTGTCTCGGGGCATGCCTATTCCAAGGGGCTGCGCACGGTGAAGACCTGCGTGGGCACCGATCACTGCCGCTTCGGGACGCAGGATTCCACCGGTCTGGGGATCAAGCTGGAACAGGTGCTCTGGGGGTCATGGACGCCGCACAAGGTGAAACTGGCGGTCTCGGGCTGCCCGCGGAACTGCGCCGAAGCGACATGCAAGGACGTGGGCATCGTCTGTGTCGACAGCGGCTATCAGGTGGGCGTCGCGGGGGCCGCGGGCATGGACGTCAAGGAAACCGAGCGCCTTGCCGATGTGCCAAGCGAGGACGAGGCGATCGCACTGACCGTGGCCTTCATCCAGCTTTACCGCGAGAACGCGAAATACCTCGACCGGCCCTACAAATGGGTGGCGAAAGTGGGGCTCGATTGGGTCAAGGCCCGGGTGGTCGATGACCTTGAGGAACGCGCGCGGCTGGTCGCGGCCTTCGCCTTGAGCCAGAGCATCTATCGCAAGGATCCCTGGGCCGAGCATGCCGCAACGCGGGCAGAAAGCTACGCCCCCCTTGCGGACCTGACATTGGAGGCGGCGGAATGAGCTGGATCGATATCGGAGCACTGGACGATGTCCCCCTGCGCGGCGCCCGGCTAGTCAAGACGCGGGCCGGTTGCGTCGCGGTATTCCGCACCGCCGAGGCCGAGGTTTTCGCCGCATCGAACGCCTGCCCCCACAAGGGCGGGCCCCTGGCCGAAGGGATCGTCCATGGCACGCGTGTCACCTGTCCCTTGCACAACTGGGTCTTCGATCTGGAAACCGGGGCGGCGGTTGGCGAGGATGCGCGCATCATGACCTACCCGGTCAGGGTCGAGGCGGGGCGTATCCTGATCGACGGCACCGCACTTGGCCAGAGGAGTGCTGCCTGATGGATGGCAGCACCCTGCCCGAAGTCCGCTCGACCTGCCCTTATTGCGGGGTTGGCTGCGGCGTGCTGCTGCGCTCGGACGGGGCGGATGGCCTGATTGTGCGGGGGGACCCGGCGCATCCGGCGAACTTTGGGCGGCTCTGCTCCAAGGGTGCGGCGCTGGCCGAGACGGTCGGCCTGGGTCACCGCCTGCATGTGCCGCGGGTGAACGGGGTCGAGACCGGCTGGGACGCGGCCTTGCAGCTGGTGGCCGACCGGTTCCGGGCAAGTATCGCGGACCACGGGCCGGACAGTGTGGCCTTTTACGTATCAGGCCAGTTGCTGACCGAAGATTACTACGTCGCCAACAAGCTGATGAAGGGGTTCATCGGCTCGGCCAATATCGACACGAACTCGCGGCTTTGCATGGCCTCGAGCGTCGCGGGGCACAGGCGGGCCTTCGGCACGGACACGGTGCCGGGCACCTACGAGGACCTCGACGAGGCGGATCTTGTGGTGCTGGTCGGATCCAACCTCGCATGGTGCCATCCGGTGCTGCATCAGCGGGTGATGGCGGCGAAGGCGGCGCGCGGCATGAAGGTGGTGGTGATCGATCCGCGGCGCACGGCCTCTTGCGACGGCGCCGAGATGCACCTGGCCATCGCGCCGGGGGGCGATGTGGCGCTGTTCAACCGGCTTATGCGGGCGATCCACAAGGCGGGTGCGGTCGACCGCGGGTTTCTCGGCAAGACGCAAGGGTTCGAGACCGCGCTGGCGGCGGCCATGGGCGATACCGGCGACACCGGGCTGAGCGAGGCCGAGATCGCCGCCTTCTGCCGCCTCTGGATCAGGACCGAGCGGGTGGTGACGATCTTTTCCCAAGGGGTCAACCAGTCGACCAGCGGCACCGACAAGGTGAACGCGATCCTCAATTGCCACTTGGCGACGGGGCGGATCGGCAAGCCCGGGATGGGCCCCTTCTCGGTCACCGGGCAGCCCAACGCGATGGGCGGCCGCGAGGTGGGGGGGCTGGCGAACATGCTGGCCTGTCACCTCGACCTCGAAAACGCCGAGCACCGCGCCGCCGTGCGCGGCTTCTGGGACGCGCCCGCGATGCCCGAGGCGCAGGGCCTGAAAGCGGTCGACATGTTCCGCGCCGTGGGCGACGGGCGCATCAAGGCGCTCTGGATCATTCACACCAACCCCGCCGTCTCGATGCCCGAGGCCGATGCGGTGCGCGCCGCCATCGCGGGCTGCGATTTCGTCGTGGTCAGCGACGTGACGGGGGCCACCGACACCGCGCGGCTGGCTCATGTGCTCTTGCCCGCGGCGGCCTGGGCCGAGAAGGATGGGACCGTCACGAATTCAGACCGCACCATCAGTCGCCAGCGGGCGGTCTTGCCGGCGCCGGGGTCGGCCCGGCCCGACTGGGCGATGCTGGCCGAGGTGGGGCGGCGCATGGGCTGGACAGCGGCGTTCGACTACGCAGGCCCGGCCGAAATCTTCCGCGAATACGCGGCGCTGTCGGGGATCGCGGGGCGCCTAGGGCGGGATTTCGACATCTCCGGGCTCGGTGGGCTCGACGATGCAGGCTACGACGCCCTGCCACCGACGCGCTGGCCGGTGACGTCGCGGCGCGAGGGCGGCCGGTTCTTCGGCGATGGTGCATTCTTTCATGTCGACGGCAAGGCGCGCCTTCTGCCCGTGACCGCGCGCGCGCCTGCGGCGGCACCCTCGCCCGCCTACCCGTTCCGGCTGAACACGGGGCGGGTGCGGGACCAGTGGCACACGATGACGCGCACCGGGCTGAGTGCGAAGCTCTCGGCGCACCTGGCCGAGCCGTTCCTCGACATCCACCCCGCCGATGCGGCGCGGCTGGGTCTGAAGGCGGCGGACCTGGCCGAGGTGGAAAGCGCCCATGGCCGCGCCATCCTGCGGGTGCAGGTGACGGACGCGGTGCAGCCCGGGCAGCTATTCGCGCCGATGCACTGGACGGGCGAGACCGCACCCTCGGGCCGGATCGACGCGCTGGTCGCAGCAGTGACGGACCCGGTTTCGGGGCAGCCCGAAAGCAAGGCCGCAGTTGTCGCGGTGCGCCGGATGGCGGCGGCCTGGTACGGCTTTGCGGTTTCGGCGCGCCCGATGCGGCCCGATTGCACCTATTGGGCCCTTGCAACGACGCGCAGCGGCTGCCGCGCCGAACTTGCCGGAGACAATGTGCCCAAGGACTGGGAAGCCGAGGCGCGCCGTCTCTTCGGCCTGACGACCGCCAACGCCACGTCGATCCTCGACGCAGCGCGGGGTAGCGCCCGGATCGCGCTGGAGGAAAACGGCCGACTTCTGGCGGCGCTCTTCGTTTCGCCAGAGCCTGTGGCGGTGATGCGCGACCACCTTGCCAGCCTGCCCGGCACGCGCGAACCCGGCGTGCTGATCGGACGCCCCACTGCCGACAGGCCGGACCCGGGACCGGTGCTCTGCGCCTGCTTCGGCGTGGGGATCAACACCATCGTCACGGCAATAGAGGCCCGGAACCTGATCAGCGTCGAGGCCGTGGGTGCTGCGCTTGAGGCCGGAACCAACTGCGGCTCTTGCCGACCCGAGATCGCGGCCCTGCTGTCGCGCGCAACCCAAAAGGAGGCTGCGGAATGAGCCTTGCGCCCCATGTCGCCACGCTTGGGCGCGGCCCCGGCCGGTCGCGATCTCTCACGCGCGAAGAGGCGGCCGAGGCGATGGCGGACATGCTTTCGGGCAAGGCCGCGCCAGAGGCGGTGGGCGCGCTGCTGATGCTCTTGCGGATGAAGGGAGAGACGGCAGAAGAGATCGCGGGCCTTGCCTGCGCGGCACAGGCCGCATGCCCTGCCCTGCCCGATGCGGCGCTCGATTGGCCAAGCTATGCCGCGGGGCGAACGCGGGGGCTGCCCTGGTTCCTGCTGTCGGCGCGGCTGGTGGCGCAGGCGGGCTTCCCGGTTGTGCTGCATGGCTGGAACGGGACGGATGACGCGGTGCGGGCGCATCTTGAGGGTGCGGGCATCGCGCTGTCCCGGCCAAGCGACGCCGAGGCAGCCCTTGCGCGTCACGGCATCGTCTACCTGCCGCTCGAGACACTTCACCCCGCCCTTTTCGCGCTCTTGTCGCTGCGGTCCGTGCTTGGCCTGCGATCCTGCATCAACACGGTCTGCCGGATGCTGAACCCCGCGCGGGCGACGGCAAGCGTGCAGGGCGTGTTTCACCCCTCTTATCGTCTGCTGCAGGCGGATGCGGGGGCGCTGCTCGGCTGGCGGGCATTGACCGTGATCAAGGGTGGCGGCGGCGAATTCGAACGCCACCCCGGCAAGGCAGTCGCAGGCTTCGGCCTGCGCGAGGGCGCGAGGTTCGCGCACGGCTTTCCCCCGGCGCAGGAAAGCGCGGTGCGCCTGTCCGAAGGTCCGGATGCGGGCACGCACCTTGCGGGTCTTTGGGACGGCACGACAGGCGACCCTTTCGCCGAAGACATCGTCATCGGCACGGCGGCGCTGGCGCTTGATACGCTCGGCGTGGCGGCGCCACAGGAAACCGCGCGCCAGCTTTGGGCGCGGCGCCACACCAGGCAGGAGGCCGCGGCATGAAAAGCTTTCCCATGTTCATTCGCACCACGGGGCGGCGCGTTGTCATCGCGGGCGGAGGCGAACAGGCTGCACAGAAGACGCGACTGATCCTCAAGACCGATGCCCGGATCATCCTTGCGGCTTCGAGGCTCGACGACGAACTGGCGGCGCTGGTTGTCTCGGGGCGGGTCGAGCACCATGCCGGGCCCGTGACCGCGCCCCTGTTCGAGGGGGCGGCGATGGCCTTCGTCGCGACGGGATGCCCGGGCTGGGATGCCAGCTTGCACGCGCTGGCACAAGCCGCGCGCTGTCCGGTGAACGTGGTGGACCGGCCCGACCTTTGCGATATCACGACGCCCTCGATCGTCGACCGCGATCCGGTGGTGGTGGCGATCGGAACAGAAGGCACGGCCCCGGTGCTGGGCCGCGAGATCAAGACCCGCATCGAGGCGCTGCTGCCCGCCAACCTGGGCGGATTGGCGGCACTTGCCGGGCGGCTGCGCGCCGGTGTGGCGGCAGGCGTGCCAAGGGCGGCGCGCCGTGCCTTCTGGGCCTGGGTTTTCAAGGGCGACCCGCGCCGGATGTGGACCCGAGGCGCAGAGCGCGAGGCGGCACAGGCCATCAAGGACGCGCTTGCCGCGGGCGGCGCGCCCAAGGTCGCCCCGGGCGGTTCGGTCGCGCTGGTCGGCGCAGGACCCGGGGCGCGCGACCTGCTGACGCTTCGCGCCGTCGAGCGCCTGCAAGAGGCCGATGTAATCTACTACGACCGGCTGGTCGAGGCGGACGTGCTGGAACTGGCGCGGCGCGATGCCGAGCGGGTCTTCGTGGGCAAGCATGTGGGCGCGCACGCATGGCCGCAAGCGCGGATCAACGCGGTGATCGTGGCAGAGGCAAAGAAAGGCCGCCGGGTGGTGCGGCTCAAATCCGGCGATCCGGGGATCTTCGGACGCGCCGGCGAAGAGATCGACGCCGCGCGCGCAGCCGGCCTGCCTGTCGAAATCGTGCCGGGCGTAACCGCAGCCTCGGCGGCGGGGGCGGCCTTGGGACGCAGCCTGACGGAACGGGGCGTTTCGGACACGCTGGTGCTGGCGACCGGCACCGGCCGGGCCGAGGATCCGCTGCCCGACTGCACGCGCCTGGCAGGGCCCGGCACGACCACCGCCATCTACATGGGCGTCCGTCAGGCCAAGCGGATCTGCGCCGCACTCCGCGCCCGTGGCCTGCCCGAGACGTCACCGGTCGCGGTCTGCGTCGACGTCTCGAAACCGTCGCAGCGGTTGCTGGTGACGACCCTATCTGGCTTGACGGCAAGGCTGACAGCCGACGAGATCCAAGGCTGTGCGATCCTGCTGGTCACTTGGCCGATGGACGCCCTAGACCTCTGCTCTGGTCACGTCACGCCGACGCCGGGCGTTGATCGCCTGCGGCTTGCATGACCTGAGGCACGTTCGGGGGATTGGCGCGGGAAGGCGGAGGTGATCACGCGGGAACACAGCCAGCGGCAGAGATGTTCACTGCGGCGCGGGGGCCTGCCTTTACCCTGCGGCCCGCGCGTCGGCGGCGGTTCCATGGCGCGGCAGGTCGGCTGTCACGCGGCCATGGGCGGCCATGAGCGTGTCGCGGACATAAGCGATATGGGCCGTCTCTTCGATGATCTCGGCCAGATATTGCGCCGCCATCAAGGTCTTGCCCACGCCGATGGTTCCGTGATTGGCAAGCACCGCCGCACGGATCTGCGGGTCGCGGAAGACGGGGCTGATCTCGGCCTCGGTCTGCGGGCCGCCGTTCAGCGACAGAGGGATCAGCGGCATCCGCCCGATCTTTTCGATGGTCTGGACCGTCAGGCAGGGAATTTCCAGACCGGCACTGGCAAAGCCCGTGGCCCAGGGGCTGTGGCAATGAACGACGGCGTTGATGTCGGGCCGGATGCGGTAGAGATCGAGGTGGAAATCCAGATCCTTGGATGGCTTGTGCTCTGAGGGCAGGATGGTCCCGTCCAGCAGCACGATCTGCAGATTTTCACGGGTGCATTCAGCGAAACCCACACCTGATGGCTTGATGACGATGGCATCCGCCGTTCCCAGCCGGACCGACAGGTTGCCGCCCGCATTGGTCTGCAGCCGCAGATCGAAACAGCGGCGGGCCGTGGCAATCAGGGCGTCCATCTTCTGGGTCAGGTCGGGGAAGCGGCTGAGATCGGTCATTTGGGCATCCTGTGGAAAAGAGCCTCGACCGCGGCATCTGCGGTCTCGGGGGCATTGATATGATAGGGCAGACGCGTGACGCCATAGGCGCGGGCCGAGGTCTCCAGCACCTCGGCGGCCAGCGCGCGCAGGCGCGGGTTCTCGATCGCACCGCCGGGGCGGTCTTCGTGGCTGAAGCCACCCATCGGGATCAGCACATGGGTTGGTCCGCTGGCGGTGTTGAGTGCGTCGGAAAGGGCCGCGGCCTGATCGGCCATCTCGTCCTCGGTCAGGGCGACATGGGTGAAATTGCCGGTGTGGCGATAGTGCGGCCTTGCGCGGTGATCGGCGCCGAGCGTCTCGGGCGCGCCGAGCCCAAGGAAATTCAGCGCACCCGGCAACACGATGCGCGGCAGGTGTCCCCCGGCGGTGAAGCGGTCCGGCATCGGCGCGCAAAGACCGGCAATCCGCATCCGCCCCAATTCGTGCACGTTCAGGTCGATGATGCCATCCGCCCTGCCCTCGCGCAGAAAACGGGCGAAAGCGGCCCCGCCACATCCATTGGCGTGAAAGACCGTCGCCTCGGCACCGCGGTCCGACAGCGCGGAAATGACGGCGCTTCCTGCGGCACCCGTCGCGCCGAGCGTCGAGACGGCGATTGCCCGACGCCCCGATGGCATCACCGGACGGGCCTGCGCCAGACCGGCCACCATCGCCGCCGTGGCCTCGAAGACGCCCAGCAGCATGGTGTTGACACCTTCGATGTCGCAGGTGGTCGGAACAAGGACGATGCCACAATCGGCGACAGCGAGACGGGGATCGAAGGCCAGGGTCGTCACAAGAACCTTGGGCACATCAGGCGGCAGCGCCTGTAGCACCGACACGGCCAGCTCGCCCCCCGTCCCGCCGCCAAGGGCCACCGCGGCAAGGCATCCATCCGCCTGCGCTGCGGCCTCGGTGGCCGCTTGCTGTCCTTTCTCCTGCATCCTGGAAAGTTTGACCTCGGACTGAAGGACAGCGCCGCCCGCACCAAGCGAGATGTCGATCGGGCAGACCCGCAGCCCGTGACCGGTGAGCGCAGCCGCCAGCGCCGCGAGTTCTGCGCGTTTGGTCTCGATCGTGCCGATCAACAGGACCCGCGACACCCCCCTAGCCCTTCACTGCGCCTGCGGTCATGCCGGTGATGATCTGGCGTGAGGCGAAAAGCGTGAAGAGGATCGGCGGGATCGCCAGCAGCATGCCTGTGGCGAAGATCGTGCCCAGACCATCGAACTCGCTGGCGTTGTTCACGATCAGGATCGGAACAGTCATCGTATCCCGGTCAGCCAGCGCCGAGGCCAGCAGGTATTCGTTCCAGGCGATGCGGAAAGTGAAGATCGACGCAGCCGCAAGCCCCGGCTTGATCAGCGGCAGAACCACGAGAAAGAAGACCTGAAACGGACCGGCCCCGTCGACCCGAGCAGCTTCTTCCAGCGAGGGGGGAACCTGCACGATGAAGCTTTGCAGGATCCAGATGACGAAGGGCAGGTTCATGGCGACATAGATCAGGATGATACCGGAATGGGTGCCTGCAAGGCAAACATTCCCCCGGCCCCCGAATGTCTCGCGGATCCACATGCCGAGCCCGTAGTCGTTGTCGAGGCAGAAGGCGCTGTTCCACAGCCCGAAGACCGGGACCAGCAGGACCGCGGGCGGGATCATGCGGACGGCCAGCGTCGAAAGCGAAAGGCTGTCCCGGCCGAGAAACCTGAACCGCGCCAGCGCATAGGCCGCCATGCATCCGAAGATCAGCGTCAGTGCCGTGGAAACCAGCGCGATGATCAGCGAATTGATGAAGGCCCCGCCAAAGCGGATCTGGCAAAACCGCAGATGCGCGGGTTCGTACCACAGGATATCGCAGAGCGCGGTCTCGTAGTTGCGGATCGTCGGCATGAAGATCAGCCCGCCCACGCCGCTGGTAATGTCCACATCCAGCTTCAGCGAATTGACGAACAGCAAGACGACAGGCCCGACGGACATGAAGATCAGCAGAACGATCAAAGCGTAAAAGGCCGGGTGCTGGCGGTCGTGTGTCTTGGTCGCCATGGCTCAGCTCTCCTCTTCGGCCCGGAATTTCAACCGGCGCGATCGCGCTTCCTGCCAGCGGGTGAAGGCGAACATGCCGAGCGTCAGCAGCATCAGCAGCATCAGCAGGTAATTCGACATTGCCGCGGCCTCGCCCAGTTCGCGGAATTCCCGCGCCGTGCGTGCGATGCGCAGCGCAAGGATTTCCGTCGACAGGCCCGGACCGCCCCCGGTCATGACCAGGATGACCTCGAGCACCTTGAACGCGTCGATCAGGCGCAACAGAAGCGTGACCACAAGAACCGGCATCATCAGGGGCAGCTTGATGAACCACACCTGCTGCCAGGCATTGGCGCCGTCGATCCGTGCGGCTTCCAGCGCCGAGCGCGGCAAAGATTGCAGCGCGGCCAGCGACAGGATGAAAATGAAGGGCGTCCATTGCCAGATATCGGCGATGATGACCGACAGCAGCGGGTTCTGTCCGAGCCAGTCGACGGGTGGCAGCCCGATGGCCTCGAGGAAGCGGTTGAAGGTGCCGTAGGTGGCATGGAACATGTAGCGCCAGACAAGGCCCACCACGACCGGCGCGATCATCATCGGCAGAATGAAAAGCGTGCGCAGGACCGACATGCCGCGGATCTTGCGATCCAGCAGCAGGGCCAGACCGACGCCAATGACCATCTCAGCCGAGACGACGGTGAAGGCGAAGATCAGCGTGACCCAGAAGCTTGCATGAAACGCCGGGTCGGCCAGAAGCCGCGCGTAGTTCGCCAGCCCGACGAATTCCGTCTCCGAGAGGTTCTGGCTGGGATCCCAGTCGCGGAAGCTGCCCCAGATCATGTAGCCGATGGGATAGAACAGGGCGAGGATCATCACCAGCGCCGCCGGTGCGATGAACAGGTAGGGTGTCAACCGGTTGGCGGTGTTGCGGGTGGCCATGGCACGTGCCTGTCTTGCGTTTGAGGGCCCCCGGCGGTGAACGCCGGAGGGCCGGGAGGGGCCCGCCCGATCACGGGGCGGGCCTGTAGCGGCAGCTTACTGCCAGATGTAGTAGCCTTCGGCTTCCATCAGCGCGCGGGTGCGTTCGGCGATCCCGTCAAGCGCCGCCTGGATGTCGAGACCTTCGGTCAGGACCTGGCTCATCGTGGTGCCGATATCGGCATTGATGCGGCCCCACGCCGGGATGATCGGACGCCAGTCCGGATCGGCGTATTGCAGGGCTTCACCGAAGGTCGCCGACCATGGATAGAGCGCGTTCAGACCGGGATCAGCGTAGGTCGAGAAGCGCGACGGGTTCCCGCCGGCCATCGCGACAGCAAGATCACCCTCGCGGCTGGTCAGCCACTGCATCAGCAGGAAGGCTGCCTCGGGGTGCTCGGCGTTGCGGGGGATCGCGAGGCCGAAACCGCCGGTCTGGCTTGCGCGCTGAACGCCCATCGGGTGCATGGCGTAGCCGACATTACCGACCACGGTGGACCGGGACGGGTCCTGAAAATCGGCCGCAAAGGCGATCGAATCGAGGAACATCGCGGCTTGACCCTGCGCAAAGGCATTGGCGGCTTCGGCGGGACCGAATGCGCTGGACCCTGCTGGCCCACATTCCACGATCCTGCGCAGTGCTTCCGCTGCGGCGACACCTTCGGGCGAATTGATCGTGGGCTCCCATCCCTCGCCGAAGACCCTGCCGCCAAGCGGTGCCAGATGCAGAAGAAACGCATGTGCCGCCTGGTGGCCCGAGGCCGCACGACTGGCGACGCCGCCCATCCCGGGCTCAAGCTCGGGTATCTGGCAGGCCAGTGTCAGAAGCTCGTTATAGGTTTCCGGCACGTCGAGCCCGTGCTTTTCGAAAATGTCGGTGCGGTAGTAAAGAACGCTGGTCTCGGACCCGAAGGGCAAACCGAAGAGCGATCCAGTCGGCCCCGGCAGATAGCCCCGCTCGCCGCCGGCAACACCGATGTTCTGGACGTAGCCGTCGATCAGGTCTTCCGCGTCGTAGTTCGGATCCGCAAGGCGCGGGTTCATGAAGAACGGCGCGAGGTTCAGGATCTGATCGGCATAAACGTAGTCCGCCTTGGAAAACACGACATATGCGATAAGGTCATAGGCGCCCTCGTCCAGCGCGAGTTCCAGCGTCTGCCGTTCGCGCATGTCGAGATACGGCAGCATGTCCACCTCGACCTCGATGCCAGTTTGCGCCGTGAATTCGGGCAGCACCTGCATCACCGCATTGTAGTGCGGATGGGCGGGGAAATTCACGACAAGTGTCGTGCCCTCATAGGGTTCATAGGGATTTGCCAGCACAGACGAGGCGCACAAGGCCCCCGCCAGCACGGTCGTTGCGGTTAGTGACTTCAGCATCCGATGTCCTCCCTGGTTGCTGATCGAAGACGCCTAGAGCGCCGCCTCCGTCTTGGGGTCGAAAAGGTGAAGCCCCTCGGGACGCATCGCAAAACGCAGCGTCTCACCCAGGGCTATGGGCGTTTCTGATTTCAGTTCCACGGTGACCTTGTCGCCGCCGCAATCGCAGATCAGAACCGATTGCGCGCCGACATATTCGGACACGATCACGTTCAGATCGAGGCTGCGCTCGGCGGCCGCGTCGGGCTGGAATTCCAGATCGGACGGACGGACCCCGAGGATCACCTTTTGCTGCGCTTTGGCCCGCGCCCGCTGCGCAAGGTCCACGGGCAATGCGACGGAAAAGGCCGGCCCCTTCGCCATGAGCACGCCGCCTTCGTCGGCCAGCGTCGCGTCGAGAAAATTCATCGGCGGAGAGCCCAGAAAGCCCGCCACAAACTTGTTGACCGGTCGCTTGAACAGCTCGGTCGGCGTGCCCTGCTGCTGGATATGCCCGCCATGCATGACAACGATGCGATCCGCGAGGGTCATCGCCTCGATCTGGTCGTGGGTCACGTAGATCATGTTCTTCTTCACTGACTGACGCATCACGGCCAGTTCCGCCCGCATCTGCCCGCGCAGTTTCGCGTCGAGGTTGGACAGCGGCTCGTCAAAGAGGAAAGTGCCCGCATCCTTGCAAAGCGCGCGGCCCATGGCGACACGCTGACGCTGCCCGCCCGACAACTCGCCCGGCTTGCGATCGAGAAACTGCGCAAGACCCAGCATCTCGGCCGTTTCCTTCACGCGCCTGTCGATCTCTGCCTGCGGCGTCTTTTGCAGGCGCAGGGAAAACGACATGTTCCGCGCCACATTCATGTGCGGGTAGAGCGCGTAATCCTGGAACACCATCGCAATGTCGCGATCCTTGGGGTCAAGGCCGGACACAGCCCGGTCGCCCATGTAGATCTCGCCCTCGGACACGCTTTCCAGCCCAGCAAGCATCCGCAGCGTCGTCGACTTGCCACACCCCGAAGGCCCGACCAGGACGGTGAATTCATTCTCCGCCATCGTCAGGTCGATACCATGGAGAACCTCCACGGCACCGTAGCGCTTTACCAGTCTCTCGAGCCGAACCTCTGGCATCGAATCTCCCTCTCCTCGCCGAAGTAGCTTTATGTATACAAACTTTATTGTAAATATCCATTCTTGCAAGGCGGGCGTTTTCTTGTAGCCTGCCACAAGGATGAAAAGAAAAGGCCCAAGTCAATGGCACAGGATGAAGTAGGCAAACCGACACGCGGAGGCGCCGCACGTCTGATCGAGGCCGCCCTGATGGACGACATCGCCGCAGGAGCGCTTGAGCCGGGCGAACGCCTGGACGAGGTGAAACTGACCGAGCGTTTCGGCGTCTCGCGCACGCCGGTGCGCGAGGCACTGTCGCGTCTGGTCGCGCAGGGAATCCTTGCGCCCGGCGAAAAGCGTGGCGTCCGGGTGGCGCAATACACCCGGGCTGAGCTTGCCCAAATCTTTGAAACAATGCACGAAATAGAGGCCGCATGTGCCCGGATCGCGGCGCAACGCCTGACGCTTTTGTCGCGCATGGAGATCGAATCGGCACAGTCCGCCTGCATCGAAGCCGCCAAAGCCGGCGACCGCCTTGCCTACCTGCGCGCGAACGAGGCGCTTCACGCCGCTATCTACCGCGCCACCGGCAACCCCTATATGGAAGAACTCGCCTCGGAATTCCGCCGCCGCACCGGCCCGTTCCGGGCCAAGAAGTTCGCCTCGAAGTCAGACCTCATCGCCTCTGCCAAGAGCCACGAGGCCTTGATCGCCTCGATCTTCTCGGAGGATTCGAACGAGGCTTCGGACGGCATGCGCGCCCATATGACCACCAGCTTCATGCAGACCCTGGCCGCAAACTGACACCTTGATCGCGATTTTGGCTTGAGTTTGCATGCAATCTATTATTTCTGTATGCACAACGAGTCAAAGAGAGGCGATGCGCATGGGCGTTCAGGACACCAGAATCTATCCGATCAACACCGGCTGGCTAGAGGCCGATCTGGGCACCTACATCTTCTGGAAGGGCCCCGCCGGCAAGAAGTACTGGAACCCGGTCTATTGCCACTATGTCGATACGGGCGAGCACAAGATCCTGATCGATACCGGCCTGCCCGATGAAGAACGCGCAAGCAAGTATCACCACAAGTGCGAAAAGCGCGGCTGCCTGCAGGTGCATGAACATCTGGAACAGAAGCTGGGCGTGCACCCTGACGAGATCGACGCGATCGTCTTTACCCATCTGCACTGGGACCACGTGCAGAACATGAAACGGTTCAAGAACGCCCGCTACATCGCGCCCAAGGCCGAGATCGAAATGGCCTACAACCCGTTGCCGCTCTATTACCGCACCTACGAGGCGAATATCGGTGTCGAACAGGCCTATGCGGGATGTGTCTTCGAGGCTGTAGAGGACGAATGCGAGGTCCTGCCCGGCATCACGATGTTCCATACGCCCGGCCATTCTGTCGGCCATATGGCGGTTTCGGTTGCGACTTCGGCAGGCGACATCTGCGTGGCCGGCGATGCGATCTTCCTGGAACGCAACCTCGAGCCCAATCCTTCGGAAGCCTGGCGTTTCTGGGTGCCTGCGAGGTTCGTGAATTCCTACGAGGGTTGGAAATCCGTCGAAGAGATCGACAAGCGCGCCGACTATGTCCTGCCCTGTCATGACGAAGCGGCGAACGCGCGGTCCGATGTGTTCCCCTATGAAGGCATGCCGATCCGCAAGCGCCGCCAGGTCATCCCGGGCTACAAGTTCTACTTCGGGGACATGCCTGCGGGCAGCGTCCACAACGCCGCCCCCGCGATGACGCGGGAAGAGGCAGAGGTCTATATTGCAGGGCTGAAAGACCCCATGGATATGGCCGAATACTGAATGGTGGTCGAGATCGACAACCTTGGTGACATCGCTGACCGGTTCGACGTCATCGTCTTGGATCAATGGGGCGTGCTGCATGATGGCAGCGCCCCCTATCCCGGCGCGGTCGACGCGCTGGCGCGGTTGAAATCACGGGGCAAGCAGCTGGCCGTCCTGTCGAATTCCGGAAAGCGCGCCGCTTCCAATCTGGGGCGGATCGCCGATCTGGGGTTCGACCCCGCACACTTCGATCACGTGATGACCTCGGGCGAAGCGCTGTGGCAGGACATCGCCGCCGGTCGGGTGACCGCAAGACGCGCCTACGCGCTGGAACGCGCGCCCGGGGATGCCACCGCTTGGGCCGAGGGTCTCGATTTCTCTATCCTGCCCGGCCTCGACGACGCCGACGCCGTTCTGCTGATGGGTTTGCCCGACGGCGCAGTGGCAGCGGGCTTCGATCTCCTGCTTGGGGAAATCATCGCGCGGGATCTGCCGATCCTGTGCACCAATCCCGACCGGGCCTCGCCCCGGGCGGGCGGTGTCACCGTCATCTCGCCCGGCGCGCTGGCCCATGCGGCGGCGGCGGCGGGCGCGACGGTCATCTTCTACGGCAAACCCCATGCCCCCATCTTTCGCGCGCTTGAAGCCAGTCTTGGCATCACGTCCGAGCGGCTCTTGATGGTCGGGGACAGCCTGGAACACGACATCGCCGGGGCTTGTGCTGCGGGCTGGTCGACCGCCTTCGTGCGCGGCGGGCTGCATGCCGCCGCATTCGCCGGGGATGTTCCGATGCAAGAGGCCCTGGCGCAGCTTGCGACAACCGACAACGCGCCCCTTCCCGATTTCACCCTCGCGACACTCGGAGGACGCGATGACCCACCCCGATGAGTTTCCCGCCTTTCGCAAGCTGTCAGCCGCACTCGGGCGTGACCCCCTGCGCGTGCAGGGCCCGGGCGGGAATACCTCGTTCAAGGATGGTGGCACGCTGTGGATCAAGGCCTCGGGGACCGAGCTTGCCGAGGCCGAGGCCCGCGACATCTTCGTCGCGGTGGACCTGAAGGCGGCCCGTGCCGAGGCCAGTGGTGCCGGTGACGGCAGTTGCAAGGACACCGTGATCGACAAGACGAAAGGGCTGCGCCCCTCGATCGAGACGACGTTCCATGCCGCCCTGCCCTGGCGCGTGATCGCGCATACCCACTCGATCGCGACGCTTGCCCATGCGGTCAGCCCCGAAGGCCGGCAGGTGGCCGACGAAAAGCTGGCCGGGCTGCCCGCAGCGAGGGTGCCCTATGCCAAGCCCGGCCTGCCGCTGACCCGCAATATCCTTGCCCGTGCGACCGACGAGACGCAGGTGTTCGTGCTGGAGAACCACGGGCTGATCGTTTGTGGCCGGGATGTGGCGGAAACCGCTGCCCTGATGGAAGAGGTAGAGGCCCGGCTGGCCCTGCCCTGTCAAGGCATCGCTTCCGCCATGCCGGACACGCCCCCGCCTGCCGGTTTCACATGGGCCGCGGAAAGCTGGATCGCGCGGGATGCGCGGGCCGCGCGGCTGGCGCTGGCCGGGTCCTACTACCCTGACCACGTCGTCTTTCTTGGCCCCGCGCTTCCGGCGGCGGACCATGACGGCACCCCGCCGGCAGTGCTGATCGCGGGCACGGGCATCGCCCTGCGCGAGGGGGCCACAGCGTCGCAACGCGCCATGCTGCGCTGCCTGTCGGACCTGCTGATGCGGCTGCCCGAGACATGGACACCCCAGGCCATCGGGCCCGACGCAGAGGCAGAGCTGCTGGACTGGGACGCCGAGAAATACCGCCAGGCGCTGGCAGCCCGATCATGAACCTGCCCCTCGCCCTCGGGATCGACCTTGGCACATCCGGCGTCCGGACCGCTGTGCTGGACGCGCAGGGCACCATTCTGGCCGTGGCACGCAGCAGCTATGGCGCGAACCCCGATGACCACCGCAACCCGGAACTCTGGTGGCGCGCGGTCACCACCTGCATGGACGCGCAGATGCAGGCTCTGCGCGAGGCAGGCAGAGACCCCGAGGACATTTCGGGACTTGCCGTCGACGGCACCTCGGGCAGTCTTGTCCTGACTGATGCGGCACTGGTGCCGGTCACGCGGGCGCTGATGTATCACGACGGCGGCCTGACGACCGAGGCCGAGATGATCGCGTCCGTCGCACCCGACCCCCATGTGGCGCGCGGCCCGGGATCGGCACTGGCGCGCGCCTTGCGGCTGGCTGCCGAGGACACCGAAGGCCGCGCCGCCCATCTTCTGCATCAGGCCGATTTCATCGCGGCACGTCTAATGGGTCGGGGCGGCTACACGGATCACAACAACGCGCTGAAAACCGGGCTTGATCCGGGCACAGGTCTCTGGCCCGACTGGATGGACGCGCTGCCGTTGCAGGCCAAAATCCTCCCGCAGGCGGCCACACCCGGCACGCCGCTGGACCGCGTGGCGCCCGATGTGGCTGCGCGCTTCGGTCTGTCCAGAACCGCGCTTGTCCATGCAGGAACGACGGACAGCATCGCGGCATTCCTGGCTGCCGCAACACCCGTTGCAGGGGCTGCGGTGACCTCACTCGGCACCACTTTGGCGATCAAGATCTGTTCGGACCGACGCATCGACGCGCCTGAGCTTGGGCTTTATTCGCATCGGATCGGCAATTGCTGGCTGGTCGGCGGGGCGTCCAATACCGGCGGCGGCGTCCTGCGCAGCCTGTTTGACGACGCCGAACTGGTCAGCCTTTCGGCCCGGATCGACCCATCGGTGGAAAGCCCGCTTGACTACTACCCGCTGTTGCGACCCGGCGAGCGGTTTCCCGTCAACGACCCATCTCTTTCACCACGGATGTCGCCAAGGCCGTCCGACGACGTAGCGTTCCTGCATGGCCTGCTGGAAAGCATCGCCCGGATCGAAAAGCGCGCCTATCAGATCATTGCAGGTCTCGGAGGACCGGAGCCGGAGCGCATTATCACCGCTGGCGGTGGGGGGGCCTCGAGCACGGCATGGTCGGCAATCCGTGCCCGTGTGCTGGGCGTTCCGGTAGTGACGGCGCAGACGCCCGAGGCGTCCGTCGGCACTGCGAAACTGGTCGATCTTTCGAAGACGTAGACGACGACGAAGGATTTTTGACGCGATGCGCCTTTGATGCAAGTCCAACCCTGCAAGGCAGCGCGGGCAAGCTGAACTTTGCGCGTCAGAACCATGACTGATGCGGATGTGTTGCTTATCTTCGCCAACCCCGCCAAACAAAGGGGGCGGGTTCTTGGTTTTCCATGCCACACTGTGCACGCAAAGCTGACAACAGAAACATACATGAGGACAGAGTATGTGGGATTTTTCTTTTCGCCGAAGTTTGGGCTTGATGGTGCAGACATTGCCCTTCGTGATCTTGCGTATGGCGGTCTACTTCGGTGCGGCGCTGGCCTATGTTCTGATCACCGGAACCGGTGCAGGTCTGGGTTGGGGCATTGGCGCACTTGGCGATGACGGATTTCGGGCCTCGGCGACATTTTTTGGAGGCTTGACCGGCTTCGCGATCGTCTCGGTCGTGATGTACTGGTTGCGGGAATACATTCTTTATCTGGTCAAGGCGGGCCATATCGCCGTCATGGTCGAGCTGATCGACAACCGACCGATGCCCGAAGGCCGCAGCCAGATCGGGCATGCGCAAGCAATGGTGCGCGAAAGGTTCAGCGAGGCGAGCGTTCTCTTTGCCATCGACCAACTGGTGAAGGGCGTGCTGCGCGCGATCACCGGCCTGATCCGCGGTGTCTTCACCCTTCTGCCGATCCCCGGAGTAAGGCAACTCGTCACGATCCTGCGCGCGTTCCTGAATGTCGCGGTCGGCTTCATCGACGAAGTCATCCTCGCCCACGGAATGCGCACCCGCGCGACCGATCCTTGGGGGTCGGCACGCACTGCCCTTGTCCTTTATGCACAGAACTACCGTCCGATGCTGAAGAACGCGGCATGGATCACCTTGTTTGTTTACGGGCTGACGGCCCTTGTCTTCTTCTTGATGTTGGCCCCTGCGGCACTGATCAGCAATCTCTATCCCGGCAGCCTGTCGGGCATCGGCATTGTGATTGCCTTCGTTCTGGCATGGTCCGTAAAACAGGCGCTTCTTGAACCGCTTGCCGTGGCATGCCTGCTGCAGGCCTACTTCCGCACGGTCGAAGGTCAAAGCCCTGATCCGCAATGGGATGCCAAGCTGGATCAACTTTCGCAGAAATTCCGCGAGTTGAAGGCAAAAGCCATGCCTGAAACCAACACCGCACCCAAGAGCGAAGGGGCGGCGTGACAAGCCGGACAGGGTCGTCGCCGGAACAAGTGGCGACGACTTGCCCGTTCGGTCGCATCCCCAAGGCCCCTGTCCATGACCCGACTATCGGGTCCCCCGATGACGTCAATGGCTTCGCAACCTTCGGACAGTCGCGCGCGCCATCATCCGGTCTTGCGCATCCACACGGTGCGGCGTGCCTCGATCGGCGTGCCCTGAACGACGGAATCGATCTGCATGATCCCGTAGAGGGTCGCCCAGTCGACTGCCATCATCCGGTAGGTGAACTCCATCGTCACGCCATCGATCACGGCGGTCGACGTGCCGATCAGCCGTGGCAATTCCAGCTGGGAACACCCGGCGACCAAGGCCACATCTTCGGGTGAAAGCAGCGGCTCGGGGATGTCGGGGTTGTCGATCTCGACGACCCATCGCGGTTCGTCCGCAAGGCGCAGGACAAGCGGCTCTTGCGCCTCGGGGTGGGTGGCCTGCAAGGTGTCGCCGAGCTGGAAGATCGTGATCGTGTCGACCTCGTCGGCACCCGGGAACGGCAAGACCATGCCGCCAATCAGGGCATAGCCCGCCTGATGCTCGATCAGCCACTCACCGGTGAAGACCTCTTGTATCTGCGCCCAGTCACCTGCACCCGACGCGCCACAAAGCGGGGTCTCTTGCGCGAAGGCGGGCGCCGCCATCACCATGCTGAAAACCAAAAGCCTATTCTTCATGTCGTCCTCCTGTTGGGGATTTCGCCTTTGTCATTCCTCGACGAAGAAGGGCGTATCGAACGCGCCTTCGATGGGGCGGCAGTTGTCCGGGTCGGCCTCTGCGCCGAAGTCGTCAGCCAGGCACAAAAGTCCCCGGAAGCTGCCGGTGGCACGACCTTCATCGCCCTCGACCGACAAGGTCGTGAAAGTCACTTCCAGCGGTTCAGGCGCGCCGTCCGAGACCCAGAACTGCATGGCTCCATCGGGAACAAAGGTCACGCTGGTCGAAATTGGTGCGGTCTCGGGTCCGGGCGCATGCGACATGAACGTGGCGTCAAAGACGAAATTGCCGTCTTCCGTCAGCAGGCTCAGTGCGGAACTGTTGTTGAGGGTCAGAAACAGATTGGCCGTCGGCGACACCAGATCACCATCGGTCACGATGACCGTTGAACGCTCGAAGGTTTCATCGGCGAAGGTGGCCGTGATCGTGCCGATTTCCTCGACCTCCCAGGCATGGGCCGGAAGGGCGAGTAGCGGCATGGCGCACACGACAAGCGAAAGGGTGCGTGACGGGAAAGATGTCATGGTAGGTCCTCCTTAATTGCAGTTCGGTGTTGTCAGTTGGAATGCGCCGGCATCAGAGACCTGCGCCCGACCTTCCGCGATCAGGGCCTCGCCAATCACGCGAAACTCGTCGTCGGCCAGCCCCAGACCGTCGAGGATCTCGTTGATGTTCGAACGGTCGACGATACATCCGGCAGCCTCGATCGCCGCGATTGCACGCGCTGTCTGCACTTCGCCAGTCGCCGTGCAAGCGGGTGTGGTCAGGCGGAATGTTCCCGTTTGGGACACATCGGCGCGGCCTTCGGCGACAAGCTCTTGACCGATTGCGCGGAAGGCCGCGTCGCTGAGCCCGAGACCGTCGAGCACCTCGTTCACGTTGGTGTCGTCGATACTGCATCCGGCAGCCTCGATTGCTGCGACAGTCCGCTCTTTCGGGGTTTCGGCATGGCCTGCGGTGGCGATGGCGGCGATGCAGGCCAAGAAACGAAGGGGTTTTCTGGTCATGGCCGCAGGCTCCTTTCTGTTGGGTTGGTGTCTAGGCTCCAGACTCATTGATATTCAAAGCCAGAACAGGACGGTTGCTGCGAGCGCGACGGCGGACAGGAACACCTTCGGGCATCTGTCGTAACGCGTGGCGATCCTGCGCCAATCCTTCAGTCGCCCGAACATGATCTCGATCCGGTTGCGCCGCTTATAGCGTCGTTTGTCGTATTTCACGGTCGCCTTGCGCGCCTTGCGGCCGGGAATACAGGGCGTTATCTCCTTGTCTTTCAACGCATCTCTGAACCAGTCAGCATCATACCCGCGATCAGCGATCAGCCAGTCGGCATTGGGTAACTCCCCCAACAAGGCCGCCGCGCCAGTGTAATCGCTGTCCTGACCCGCCGACATGAAGAAGGTGATCGGTCGCCCGATTGCATCAGTGATGGCGTGTAGTTTGGTGTTCATGCCACCCTTGGTCCGTCCAATCAGGCGACCACGCCCCCCTTTTTCAACCGCAAGCTCGAAGCCGTGCGATGTGCCTTCAGATAGGTGGCGTCGATCATGATCGTCTTGGTCTCGGTCCCCTCTGCCGCTAGACCCGCCATAATCTGGGCGAACACACCCTTGTCGCTCCACCGTTTCCAGCGGTTATACAAGGTCTTGTGCGGGCCGTATTCCCTAGGCGCGTCACACCACCGCAACCCATTGCGATTGATGAAGATTATCCCGCTCAACACCCGCCGGTCATCTACCCGCGGCTTGCCGTGGCTCTTGGGAAAGAAGGGCTTCAGCCGCGCCATCTGCGCGTCGCTCAGCCAGAAAAGGTTGCTCATGATCCAGTCTCCTTTCGGAGCTTGAATCAGGCCAAGCCTACAAAATCAATGGGTCCTGACCCTAGAACGCGGTGATGACCTTGGTTTCGAGAAACTCTGCGATCCCCAGTTCGCCGCCTTCGCGCCCATTGCCCGATTGCTTGTAGCCCCCAAACGGACTGCCCGCCGCAAGGAAACCGCCGTTCACATTGACCATCCCGGCCTCCAACCGGCGGGCCACGCGGGCGATCCTCTCGGAGGAGCCGGACGAGATATATGACGACAGCCCGTAGGTCGTGTCATTGGCCATGGCGATGGCCTCTTCTTCGGTTTCGAAGGGCAGCATGACCAGCACGGGGCCGAAGATCTCTTCGCGGACGATGCGCATGTCAGGGGTGACATCTGCAAAGATGGTGGGTTTGACGTAGTATCCCTTGTCCAGCCCGTCAGGCCGGCCCAGCCCGCCGGCGACGAGGCGCGCACCTTCGTCGAGACCGGCCTTGATCATCGCCTGAACCCTGTCGAATTGCAGCTTGTGGGCCAGGGGCCCGATATGCTCGCCCTCTTCCGAGGCAGGTCCCACCGCGATGTCTTCGGCGGTGCGGCGGGCAATCTCGACGGCCTGGTCAAAGGCCGAGGCTTCGACCAGCATCCGCGAGGGGGCGTCACAGCTTTGGCCGGTATTGGCCGCGACGGCATATACCCCGTTCGACACCGCCTCTTCGAGGTCGGCATCCGCGAAAATCAGGTTGGGCGATTTCCCCCCCAGTTCCAGCGCCACGCGTTTCACGGTCGGGGCGCTGTCGATGCTGACGGCCGTGCCGCCACGGTGCGAGCCGGTAAAGGACATCATCGCCACATCGGGATGCCTGGAAAGGGCAGCACCCACCACAGGGCCTTCGCCATGGACCAGATTGAAGACACCGGCCGGCAGGCCCGCCTCGTGCAGGATCTCGGCATAGAGGATCGCGGAAAGGGGCGTCAGCTCGGACGGCTTCAGAACCATGGTGCACCCTGCGATCAACGCAGGCACGACCTTCAGCACGATCTGGTTGATCGGCCAGTTCCACGGTGTGATCATGCCGACGACACCGATGGGCGCGTGCACCACATGGTCACCATTGGGCAGGGTCCGTTCAAATTCGAAGGTCTTTGCGGCGGCCACGGCACCTTCCACGATACTCAGCCCGACAGCGGCCTGTTCATCGCGCGAAAACGCGATCGGCGCCCCCATCTCGGCCGAGATGGTCTGCGCCATGTCTTCGTAGCGACGTTCATAGATCTTCTGGATACGGGCAATGATGGCCAGCCTCTCGTCAAGCGAGGTGGCCGACCATGCCGGAAAGGCAGCCTTGGCAGCAGCGACGGCTGCGTCCACATCTGCGGGTCCGCCCATGGCGAGGGTGGCGATGGTCTCTTCGGTCGAGGGATCGACCACCGGAAAGCTTTCCTTGGCCAGCGGCGGCACCCAGGCACCGCCGATGTAGAAACTGTCTGTGTGGGTATATTTCATGAGAAACTCCTCGTCTGATCATGGGTCGCGGTGGCGACGGGTGTGGGGACAGTCTTGGGCAGGGCCAACAATGCTAGGATGCGGGCGGTCGCCTCGGTCGTGGCGGGGCCCTGCCTGAGGCGGGCGGCTGTGGCCGACAGCCGGACTTTCAGGTCTGTATCCGCCAGCAGGCTTTCGATTGCGGGGCCGAGATGTTCGATCTGAAGTCCGCAACGGGACAGGGCGCGCCCCAGACCTGCCTCTTCGATGCGCCGGGCGGTGTCATGGCCATCCCAGAAGTAGGGAAGAACAAGCGAGGGTGCGCCATTCAACAGGGCCTCGCAGGTCGAACTCAACCCGCCGTGGTGGATGAACAGATCGCAATGGGCCACGACGGACGGCTGGGGAAACCAGTATTGCAAATGCACGTTGTCGGGCACCTTCGAATAGGCATCCAGCCGCGCGCCCACGTTCACCAGAAAGCGCGCCGGCACATCGGCAAACACACTGATCAGGCGCCGCATGAACCCTGTGTCCAGCGCGCCAAGGCTGCCGAAACTGACGTAGACCAGCGGTCCCGCGTTGCGCGGCAGGTCCGGCACGGCAAAGGGCGGTTCGGTTCTGACGTTGTGCTCCATCATCAGGAAGCGGTCGGCGGGCAGCGCGGTGTCACGATCGATCCGCAGCGGGGACGGCGCGATGACGAGGTTCAGATACGGGCTTTCGTCCATGAAGACAGTCGGAGGCAGCGCCGGAACACCGGCATCCGCGCGGAACGTCATATAGTCGTCGTGCACCGGGCCAAGGATCCGTCTGGCCGCCTCCGTGAAGGGCCCGAAGTTGTCCCCCTGGCCCAGACCGGACATTGGCGGCGGCACCCCTGGACCCGGTATCTCGTTCTCGGCGGTGGACATGACCCGCACCCAGGGCGCGCCATGGGTCATGATTGCGGGATACATGATCACATCGTCGATCACGATAAGGTCCGGCTGCAACAGATCCAGCGCCGCTTTCAGAGAGGCCTCGGTCGCGATGACCTCGGACAGCGCGGCGCGATAGGTCGGCGCGACGAGGTGTTCCAGCTGCGCCATGGGCGGCGCGTCGAAGATGGGCACCTTGCGCTCGAGAAACTCTGCCCAGTATCCGCTGTCGCTGGCGACGGTGGGCGGCAGCACGTGTTCCTCGAACCCGTAGTCCCTGAAGACGCCGGCAAAACCCTCGCGCGTGATGAACCGGCAGAGCACCCCCTGCCCCCGCAAGGCCTGGGCCAGCGTGATGCAATTCAGCGCCGCACCAAAGCTTGCTTCGGGGAAGAAAACCACATTGCGGCGATGACCAAGGCCGGTTTCGAACTTCAACGGGTTCCCTCCGTCGGCAAGACAGGTCTGGCATGGGCCCAGTCCTGCGGGCCATGTGCCGTCGCAAGATGCAACCGCAGCCTGTCGCGGGCGATACCCAAACGACCGGCCTCGATATCGAGCAGAATCTGCAGATGGTCACCGATCGCAACCCGCGCCATATGATCGTTGAAGCCCAGCCGCGGCGCAAGTAGGTCCAGAAGGGTCAGATGCGACGTGATCGCACCCTCGATGAAGTGGTTGCCAGAGGCACGCGCGATGAAACCGTGGAACTCTTGCTCGGCGGCGGCGAAGGCATGGGGCGCAATGCCGTTGGGCGGCCGTGCGAGGATGTCTTCCGATGCTTGCAGAACCGCCTTCAACGCCTCTGCGTCTGCATGGAAGCCGGGCGCTTCAAGCGCCGCAGTTTCAAGGGCCATGCGAAAGTCGAGGCTCTGCCGATTGGACCGCGCCGTCACGATGTCGGAATGAAAGACCCAGGATTGCCCCTCGGACTTGGTGATGACGCTGAGCAGCGCCAGCTCTTCCAGCGCTGACTGGATCCGGCCGCGCGGCAGCGCATAGCGTCGGGCAAGCTCCGAGATGGTCACCGTCGGCCCGATCCGGCGCTGGCCCAGATCACGCAGGATCAGCGCCGTTGTATCGGTTTCCTGCGGCTGCCCGTCCTTGAGCGCGCGCAGATGATCCGACCCCGGTGTGACGGCAAGGCAATAGCCGCCCCCCTCGCCCTTTTGGACCAATCCCTGTTCTTCCAGATGCGCCAGCGCGCGCCGCACCGGTGTCCGCGAAACCCCGCAGACGCGGGCCAGCGCAAGCTCGGGCAGGCGCGCACCCTGTGCAAGCCCCTGCTGGCGCGCCTCCGCAAGGATAAGCTGACCAAGCACTGCGGCGCGGGCATCGGCTGTCTGCGGCATGTCGAGAGTGTCCACGAAATACACGATTTGCCCACAATATGACCGATTTGCCTGGGTCTGACCAGCACGATAAGGATTCTTTGTGTATTTTTGATTCAAAAAATTCTACAGTTCGACTGGACAGAGAAAAAGAGTGAGTCGGCCTTCAGGCGAAAGCCCTGCGGACAGAGGTGATGGAAATGGACGACAGGCCGCCCGTTCTAGACGGCAAGACGCCAGATTTGGCGGCATGGCTGGCCGTTCATCCCGAGATCGCGACGGTTCTCATCGCGACGCCTGATATAAACGGGGTCTTGCGCGCCAAAGGGTAACCGCGGGATCAGGCCGGAAAGATCGATGCAGGCAGGGCCGCCGTGCCGCTGTCGATGCCAACTGTTGATTTTATTGGCGAAGAAATACTAAACTGTCGCGAGGTCAGCGAAACCGGTGACTGCGATATCTTCGTGCGCCGCGCTGACCGCCCCCCGGCGCTCTCTGCGGCGCGCCATGATACGGCGACGGTCCTTGTCGATATGGTCTGGCCTGACGGTCGCGCGGTCGAAACCTCGTGCCGTCATGTATTGCGAAAAGTTATCGCGGCCTATGCCGAAGCCGGCCTGACACCCGTCGCGGCGCTGGAAGTGGGATTCTACCTCTTCGATCCCGGCCAGCCCGGTCTGGTGCTGCCGCGGCATCCGGTGTCAGGCAAAGCGATGTTCGGGCGCGATCCCTGCCATCTGGATGAGTTCGAGATCTTCGGTTCGTTCTTCCGCGATGTCCGCCAAAGCCTGCGCGGCCGCCGATATCGAGGTGGTCGGTCTGGGGTCGGAAAACGGCACCGCGATGTTCGAGATCAACACCGCGCATACCTCGGACATCATGAAGGCGGCCGATGATCTGACCCTGCTGCGGCTCATCGTGCGGGCGGTGGCGCGGCGCCATGGATTTGGCGCGACCTTCATGCCCAAACCCTTTGCCGATCTCGACGGCGCAGGGCTGCATCTGCATTTCAGCGTGCTGGACGCAGGTGGCCGCAACATCTTCGACGATGGCAGCGATCAGGGAACCCCGGCGCTGCGGTCGGCGGCGGCGGGGCTGCTGTCGCGGGCTGTCGAGATGCACCTTGTTCAGGCGCCGCATGTCAGTTCCTATCGGCACTTCATGGCGAACGCCTATGCGCCCAACCTGCTGGGCTGGGGATATGACAACCGCTTTCTGCCGGTGCGCATCCCCGGCGGTCCCGGCACCGACCGCCGGATCGAGCACCGGATCGCGGGCGCCGATGCCAACCCCTACTTGCTGACAGCGCTTCTGCTTCAGGCGGCACTTGACGGCATTCTGTCCCAGATGGAGGCGCCGGACCCGATCCGCGGTGATCCCCATCATCTGGGCCTGCCATCGGTCCCCCGTGACATCCACACAGCCCTGGCGGCCTTCGAGGCCAGCGACTGGATCCGCCAGACCCTGCCGCCCCTGTTTTTCGAAGCCTTCATCAACGCAAAGCGACAGGAAGTGGACCGCCTCATGTCCCATGTCAGCCAGTTCGAAATCGACATTTTCCGCGACCGGGTGTGAAGCCTGCCCACCAATTCCGATCAAACCGACGAAACCAACAGGAGAGACAAGATGATGACCAGACCTATTGCCGGTGCTGCCGCATGTGCCCTCATCGCGGGGGCCGCCAACGCCGAAGAACTGCACATATTCACCTGGGCTGATTATTTCGCCGCCGACACGGTGTCGAATTTCGAGGCAGAGACGGGAATCGACGTGGTTCTGACCTATTTCGACAGCGTGCCCGTGATGGAGACCCGCCTGCTGACCGGCGGCTCCGGTTTCGACGTGGTCCTGTCGGCGGCCTCCTCGGTCGAGCGGTTCGTCACCTCGGACCTGCTTTTGGACCTGAACGAGCTGGATCTGGCAAACACGGGCAACCTTGATCCCGTCATCCTTGCGCGCGCGGCGGAATATGACGCAGGCGGCTTTTATTCCATGCCCTACATGTGGGGTGCGACGGGTTTCGCCTTCAACCCGGCGATCCTGGAAGAGCGTCTGCCCGGCGTCGATATGTCCGATCTGGCGAACTTCTATGACCCCGAGGTCATGGCCGCGCTTGCCGATTGCGGTGTGGCGATCATCGACAGCCCGAACGAGGTGATCGGCATGACGCTGAACTACCTTGGCCATTTCCACGGCACCGATGACAGCGCGCAGGTCAATGAGGCCCTCGATCTGCTGACCGGCATCCGGCCCCACATCCGCTACATCAACAGCGTCAAGAACATCGACGACCTCTCATCGGGGGAAATCTGCGCGGCCTTTACCTATTCCGGTGATGCCGCGGTGGCGAACTGGACGGCCCTCGAAGCCGATAATGGCATCGAGATCGAATTCGTGATCCCCCAACAGGGCACGGGTCTCTGGATCGACGTTTGGAACGTGATGGCGGATGCGCCCAATCCCGACGGCGCGGCGGCCTTCCTTGACTACCTGATGCGGCCCGAGGTGATCGCCGATATCACCAATACCGTTTATTATGCCAACGCCAACGCGGCCTCGAAGGAATTCGTCAGCGAAGACATCCTGAACGATCCGGCGCTTTACCCCACAGACGAGGTGGTGGCGAACCTCTATCCGTCGATGACCCTGCCGAATGCGGCCCAGCGCCTGCGAACCCGCGCCTGGACCACCTTCACGACCTCTCAGTAATCGCCCTGTCGCCGAAGCGGCGTTTTCCGCTTCGGCGATCGAAGGAAACCGCGATGCCCAATCCTGCCTTCATTCAGATCGACCGCGTGCAAAAGGCCTTTGGCGCTGTGCAGGCCGTGCGCGATGTCAGCCTGCACATCGCTGAGGGCGAGATCATTTGTCTGCTCGGCGGCTCTGGCTCGGGCAAGTCGACCCTCTTGCGGATGCTGGCGGGTTTCGAAAGCCCGACCGGCGGTCGCATCCTGATCGACGGCGCCGATACGGCAGGCACGCCGCCAGAGCAATTGCCCGTCAACATGATGTTTCAGTCCTATGCGCTGTTTCCGCATATGACCGTTTACAACAACATCGCCTACGGTCTGCGCCGCGAAGGCGTGCCCAAGTCCGAAATCGGCCCGCGGGTTCAAGAGGGTCTGCAACTGGTCAAGATGAGCGACTATGCCAGCCGCAAGCCCGCGCAGCTTTCAGGCGGCCAGCGGCAACGGGTGGCGCTTGCGCGGGCGTTGGTAAAGCGGCCGAAGGTGCTCTTGCTCGATGAACCTCTGGCCGCGCTTGACAAGAAACTGCGCGAGGAAACCCAGCAAGAGCTTTTGACGATCCAGCGCGCCTTGGGCCTGACCTTCATCGTGGTCACGCATGATCAGGAAGAAGCCATGCATCTGGCGAACCGTGTGGGCGTGATGGATGAGGGGCGACTGATCCAGGTCGGCACGCCTGACGAGATCTACGAACATCCCAGCAACCTCTTCGTCGCCAATTTCGTCGGGCGCTTGAATACGTTCGACGCTTTGGTCCTGCCGCCCGAAGGCGGTATTGCGAGGGTGCAGATGGCGGGCGACATCGTGATCGCGGCGGCGGATGCCTCCCAGTTCGGCGCCCGGACGCCTGTCACCGCCGCCATCCGCCCCGAGTCTGTGCAGATCAAGGCCGCCGGAAGTGACGACAGCCTGCCGGGCAGGATCGAATTCGTCGGCTTTCTGGGGCGCCAGATCACCTATACGATCGCTTTGCCCGGTGGGCTGGAGGTTCAGGTCGACACCCAGAACACCCGCGAAAGCGGCCCCCGCCCCAAGGTCGGGGACACCGTCGGCGTCCATCTGCCACCCCGGGACATGAAACTCTTCGCAAGGACGTCCGCATGAAAGTCCAGGGACCGGTCGGCACCCTTGGACGGGCGCTTGTCATCGTGCCGGTCTACGGCTGGATGGCGCTGTTCTTTCTGACGCCCTTTCTTTTCGTCTTCGCCATAAGTTTCTCTGAAGCCATCATTGCCAGCCCACCCATTGCCCCACTCACCCGGCATGACCCTGCCGGCGGCACATTCGAGATCCGGCTGAGGCTCTTCAACTATCAACTTTTATGGGAGGATAACCTCTATCTGCGCGCCTATCTCAATGCGATATGGGTGGCGCTGAAATCGACACTGGCCACGCTGCTGATCGGCTATCCCATCGCGCTGGCCATCGCGCGGTCCACCAAACGGATGCAGGGAGTGCTGATCCTCGCGATCATGCTGCCTTTCTGGACCAGCCTTCTGGTGCGCGTCTACGCCTGGATCGGGATCCTGCGGCAGGATGGGGTGCTGAACATGGTGCTGCTTTGGACGGGCTTGATCGATCAGCCATTGGTCCTGCTGCAAACCGAAATGGCGACCTATATCGGCATCGTCTATACCTACCTGCCGTTCATGGTGCTGCCCATCTACGCAGTTCTGGAGGCGCAGGACCATGACACCCGCGATGCCGCCCGCGACCTTGGCGCAACCCCACTGGTCACGTTTCTGACGATCACCCTGCCGCTGTCATTGGGTGGTGTCGTGGCGGGCTGCCTGCTGGTCTTCATCCCGTCGGTGGGGCAATTCGTGATCCCCTCGCTTTTGTCGGGGGATTCGTCGCTGATGATCGGTCGGGTGCTCTGGAACGAGTTCTTCTCGAACCGCGATTGGCCGGTGGCGAGCGCCGTGGCGATCATCATGCTGGCGGTGCTGGTGATCCCCATCATGGCCTTCCAACGCGCCCTCAACCGGGAGATCTGAGCGATGCCCCGGTTTCTGACCTTGTCACTCTGGGCGGGGCTCGCCTTTCTTTACATGCCGATCCTGATGCTGATCGCCTTCAGCTTCAACACATCGCGGCGCAGTTCGGTCTGGTCGGGGTTCACCTTGGATTGGTATGCACAGTTGTTTCGCGACCCCGCGATCCTGCAAGCGGCTTGGCTGTCGGTTCAGATCGGCGTCTACAGCGCGACGATCGCGACCATCCTCGGGGTGCTCGCCAGCGGGCTTTTGGTCAAATTCGGCCAGTTTCGCGGACGCAGCCTCTTTGCGGGCCTGATGTCCGCGCCGCTGGTGATGCCCGAGGTGATCATCGGTATCTCGCTGCTTTTGCTGTTCATCTCGTCGGCCGAGCTGTTCGGCTGGCCTGCCCAGCGCGGGATCATGACCGTCACGATCGCCCATGCCACCTTCGGGGCGGCCTTCGTGCTGGTCGTCGTCCAGCCGCGGATGCGCGCGATGGACAAAAGCCTTGAAGAAGCCTCGCGCGATCTTGGTGCCAAGCCGCTTGCGACATTCGTCTACATCACCCTGCCGCTGATCGCGCCTGCGGTGATCGCCGGTTGGTTGCTGGCCTTTGTCGTGTCATTCGACGATCTGGTGATCGCCTCTTTCACATCGGGACCGGGGTCGTCGACCCTGCCGATGCTGATCTATTCCAAGGTGCGGATCGGGGTGTCGCCGGATGTGAATGCGCTGGCCACGCTGCTGATCGGCGTCGTGGTGATCGGTCTTGTGGTCGCCGCACTCTTGCTGCGCCGCAGATCGTCGGACCTGGGCTAAGGGACCTTTGCGCGGCAAAGGCCCCTTCGATCGCCATTTTCGCAACAGGTCGCGGACCCGCGTGTGCAGCGCAACCAGCCCCCGCTACAGTATCACCGCCTGCCCGGTCCGCGCGCTTTCCTGCGCGGCCAGACCGATCTGCACGGCGCGTTTGCCATCTTCCAGCGTCACCTCGACCGCGCCCTCGCCGCGCAGAACGGCATTGAAGCGCTGGTGCTGATAGAAGGTCGAGCCGTTGTGATCCCCCGCGTCCAGCAGCGTCGGATCGACGGGGATCTCGGACACGAAGGGCCCCTTGGGCGCGCGTGGTGAAATGATCATCTGCGGCACAGGCGGATCACCCAGCAGCTTGGGCCAGAACCGCCCCGGTCCCGGCACCAGCGCCTCGATCTTGCCTTTGGGGCCGACCGCGCTGATCTCTTCCTGATATTTGCTGCCTTCGGCGAACATGCAAAGTTCCAGCATGGCGCGTGCCCCCTTCGCGAAGTCGAGGATCACATAGCCGTTGTCCCAGATATCCGGCACCTCTTCGTTGTAGCGCTCTTCCAGATGGTTCATGGCCTGACCGGCGCTGGCCATGACGCGCACAGGCTCGTCATCGAGGATCAACCGCATCAAGTCGAAGAAATGGCAGCATTTCTCGACCAGCGTCCCGCCGGTCTTGGCGTTGAAGCGGTTCCAGTCACCGATCTTGGGCAGGAACGGGAAACGGTGCTCGCGGATGGTCAGCATCTTGATGCCGCCGGTGGCCTGTTCGGCCTGTGCGATCAGCGCGGCAACGGGCGGCATATAGCGGTATTCCATCGCGACCCAGACCGGATGCGGGTAGTCCTTGAAAAGCGCATCCAGCAGCGCCACATCCTCGGGTCGCGTATAGAGCGGCTTTTCGCAGAGGATCGGCATGGGCCGTGTGGCGACGATCTGTTGCAGTTGCGGCACATGCAGGTAGTTCGGGCTGACGATCACCACAGCGTCGAGGTCGGGATGGGCCAGCAGGTCATCCAGCGACGTGGCCACATGCGCATCCTGCGCCAGTAACGCGGCGGACTCGGCCAGTTCCGGCACAGGATCATAGACGACCGAGACTTTGCCCGCAGGCAGCAGATTGATGTTCTGAATGTGCTCGCGGCCCATCATGCCGCAACCGATCAGACCGTAATGAACCATGTCCAAGATGATTACCCTTTTCCCATTCGTGAGATGTAAGTGGCGCGACCGGCGTCGAACCATGTGCGCGAAAACTCGGCCGCCTCTTTGGCGGCACTGCGGCTGACCCGCGTGATATGTCCGACGGTTTCACCCGCAGGCAGATGGAATGCGGACGGTGTCCAATCCGGCAGCACGTCGATCCCGATACGGTCCTCGACCGCGACGATCACCAAATCCAATTCGTGGCGGTAGAAGTAGTAAAGCGAATCCGTGAGGTCCGCGACACCCACCTCGTCGCGCCATCCGGCATCCAGCCAGATCTCCTCGAGTGCGACCAGAACCTCGCCGAGAAAGCGCAGTCGCCTGATGCGATGTCCGTCGGCATGACCACCCAGCGCGGCAAAGGCAGCCGGTTTGGGCAGGCGATCGACCGACAGCACCTTGGCTTTGGGCAAGCCCCCGCCCTGCAACAATTCCAGCCGGAAGAAGGCATAGACACTGTCCACCGCGGGCCTGTGGCGGACATAGTTGCCCGAACCCTGCACACGATCGAGCAGACCCTTCGCCTCGACATCCGCCAGCGCCTTGCGCAGCGTGCCCACGGCGACGCCCAGTTCGTCCGCCATCTCGCGTTCGGGCGGCAGTCGCACGCCATCGGCAAGGCGTCCCGCAGCGATTTCACGGATCAGCATTTCGCTTAACTGGATGAATTTCGGTAGCTCAGAAGTCTGCGCCAATGCGTTCTCTCCCAAACCGCACGACTCAAATTGATACACTATTGATACAGATCAATGCAAATGCTACGCAAGTGGAAAGAGGGAAACCCCGGGGGAGGGAATCAATGACAGTCGTACCGGTCACAAGCGCCGATCTGGACGCCGCCGAAGTCTCGTGGTTTTCGGCGCTTTGCTCTGACGATTATCAATTCCTCGGGGTGCCCGACGGCGATCTGCGGTCCTCGTGGGAGCATTGCCGCGATATCGCGCTGACCGCCGAAAAGCAGGGCTTTCGCAACATCCTTGCCCCCTCGTCCTATCAGGTCGGGCAGGACACTTTGTCTTTCGTGGCAGGGATGGCGCCGCTGACGGACCGGATCAACTTTCTTGCCGCCATCCGCTGCGGCGAGGTGCAGCCGATCATGCTGGCCCGCACCATCGCCACGCTCGACCATATGCTGAAGGGTCGTCTGACGCTGAACGTGATTAGCAGCGATTTTCCCGGTGAAGTGGCCGAAAGCGCCTTCCGCTACAAGCGCAGCCATGAAGTGGTCGAGATCCTGCGCAAATGCTGGACACAGGACGAGGTCAGCTATGACGGCGAGATCTACCAGATTTCCAAGCTGACGACCGACCCCGCCAGACCCTATCAGCAGAACGGCGGCCCCCTTCTTTATTTCGGCGGCTACTCGCCCGACGCGCTGGAGTTGTGCGGCGCGCAATGTGATGTCTACCTGATGTGGCCCGAGACGACGGATATGCTTGAACAGCGTATGAAGGACGTGAACGAACGCGCCGCCGCACATGGCCGGACGCTGGATTACGGCCTGCGCGTGCATATGATCGTCCGCGACACCGAGGCCGAGGCGAAGGAATACGCCGACTACATCGCCAGCAAGCTGGACGACGAATACGGCAAACTGATCCGCGACCGCGCCCATGACAGCATCAGCCTTGGCGTGTCGCATCAGGCGCGCGCGCGGGAACTTGCCGACAAATTCGGATACACCGAACCCGGCCTTTGGACGGGTGTCGGCCGGGCGCGCTCGGGCTGTGGTGCGGCCCTTGTGGGATCGACGGATCAGGTGCTTTCCAAGATCGAGAATTACCGGAAAATGGGTATCCGTGCCTTCATCTTCTCGGGCTACCCGCATATCGACGAGGCCGAGCATTTCGGCAAGCGCGTCATGCCGCACCTGAAGACCTGCTCGCTGCCGCATGCCTACGGGCGCGTGCCCGCTGATACCCCCGCAACACCCCTCGGAAACGGAGTCCGCCGCTAATGGATCGCATCAGGATCACCGACGACCTCTCTTTCAGCCGCATCGTCTATGGCATGTGGCGTCTGGGCGATGATGCCGACACCTCGCCGGCCCATGTGCAGGCCAAGATCGAGGCCTGTCTGGCGCAGGGCATCACGACGATGGATCAGGCCGATATCTACGGCGGCTATGCGGCGGAAGAGGTGCTGGGCAATGCCCTGCGCGCCGCCCCTGACCTGAAGGACCAGATCGAGATCGTCACGAAATGCGATATCGTGGCCCCTGCGGGACGCTATGCGGACGCGCGCGTGAAATACTACGACACCAGCCGCGCGCATATCCTGGCCTCTGTCGATCATTCGCTGCGGCTGATGGGCGTGGACAAGATCGACACGCTGCTCATCCACCGCCCCGATCCGATGATGGACCACCACGAGACAGGTGCCGCGCTGGACGAGGTTGTGGCCGCGGGCAAGGTCCGGACGGTCGGCGTGTCGAACTTCAAACTGCACGACTGGACGCTTTTGCAATCGGCGATGAAAACGCCGCTGATCACCAACCAGATCGAGCTTTCGCTCTCGGCGCATCAGGGGTTAACCAATGGCGACGTGGCCTATCTGCAAGAGCGCGACGTGCCGATCATGGCGTGGTCGCCCTTGGGTGGTGGCAGCCTGATGACCGGGGCGGGTGCCGTGCAGGACGCCATGGCCGCCATCGCTTCGGCACATGGTGTCGATGCCGCCGCCGTCGCCGTGGCATGGCTTCTGGCGCATCCGGCCAAAATCATTCCGGTGATGGGCACGAATAACCTTGACCGGATCAAGACACTCTCCGACGCTGCGAAGGTAAAGCTGGACCGACAGACATGGTTCGCGCTTTATACCGCAGCACTCGGGCATGAGGTTCCGTGATGGACGGAAGGTCAATCGCCAGTTTCGATCCCAGCACGGACAGCGACAGCTTTCGCGGGGCCTTGGGCAGCTTTGCCACCGGCGTGACGATCGTCACAACCGACGGCCCCGAGGGTGCGGTGGCGATTGTGGCCAACAGCTTCGCCAGTGTCTCGCTCGACCCGCCGCTGGTGCTGTGGTCGCCCGCCAAATCCTCGCGCCGGTTCGCGCATTTTGCGGGCGCGCGCCGCTTTGCGATCAATGTGCTCTGCGCCGAGCAGCATGACATCTGTGCAGCCGTCGCCAAGTCCAAGACAGCGATCAACCACGTCCCGACGCATCTGTCCCATTGCGGGATGCCGTTGATCGACGGGGCGCTTGCCACATTCGAATGCAGTCTGCACGCGACCCATGACGCGGGCGATCACGTCATCATCGTGGGACTGGTCACCAAGGCACATCACGGAACGGGAGATCCGCTGGTGTTCCACGGGGGGAAATACGGAGTCTTCGCGGCGCGCTGATCATCAGCTTGCCAAGATACTCTGGGGGGAGGTCCGGGCGCATGTCCGGAAACGGGGGCTTTGCCCCCACAGACAACAACGGGCCGATGCCCGGGGCAAAGACAGGGGAGGTGTCGATGTCGGTTCTTTTTGGCCTTTTGTGGCCGCTGGAACGGTTCAACACGGTGGTGCTTGCCATTGGCAAGGCCATCGCGATTGCCGCACTGGCCATCATGGTTGTCCTGATCCTTGGTCAGGTCTTCTTTCGCTACGTGATGAACGACGCCCCGAACTGGACCGAGGAAGGGGCGCGGTTCGGGATGCTCTGGATGACCGGCTTGATGGCGCCGCTGGCCTATCGGATGGGCGGTTTCGTCTCGATCGACATGGTGGAACGCGCCCTGCCCCGCATGGCCTCGACCCTGCTCAGCCTCTTGCTCTTGGGTATCGCGCTTTGGGTCCTGATCATCGCATGGGACCGTGGCCTGAACAACCACGTCGATACGATCTCGGGGCGGGGGTGTTCCTCATCCTTGCGCTGGCCATTCGGCTTCGAGATCGGCAAATGCGGCAACCGCTTTCAGAACAACTATCAATATGCCTCGCTCTGGGTCGGGGTGAACCTGCTGATCCTCGTCAATATCGAGCTGATCATCCGGCAGGTGATCAAGCTTCTGGGTCACGGCGACCGCCTGACCAATCTGCAAACCGAAGACGTCGGGGGGGCTGACTGATGCTTTTGTGGTTCCTTCCTCTCTTTCTTGTCCTGATCATGATCGGCCTGCCGGTGGTCTTTGCCCTGCTGGCCTCGCCCATCGCGCTGCTTATGTACGAAGGCGATACCCGCAACGTGGTCGCGGGTCTTTATCGTAACCTTTATAACGGGATGGACAGCTTCCCGCTGATGGCGCTGCCCTTCTTCATGCTGGCAGGCGAGATCATGAACCGTGGCGGCATCACGATGCGGCTGGTGGAGTTTTCACAGGCCTTCATGGGACACCTGCGCGGCGGGCTGGCCCATGTGAACATCCTGTCCTCGATCCTCTTTGCGGGCCTGTCGGGATCGGCCGTGGCCGATACATCGGCGCTGGGGTCAACGCTGATCCCCGCGATGGAAAAGAACGGCTACTCGCGCCGTTTCGCCGCTGCGATCACGGCCGCGTCTTCGGTGATCGGCCCGATCATCCCACCTTCGGGGATCATGATCATCTATGCCTACGTGATGGGCGAAAGCGTCGCGGCGCTGTTCTTGGCGGGCATCGTGCCCGGTGTGCTGGTGGGGATCGGCCTGATGGTCATGGTCCGGCTGATGGCCGACCGCTACAACCTGCCCAAGGCGGAACGGATCGTGTCCAAGGGGCAGGATATCTCGACCGTCGAATATTGGGTCAGCTTTGTCCTGATCCGGATCAACGTCGCCGGTCTGTTGCTTGCGGCCTATGCGGGGCTGTCCGGTCTTGTCGGTCTGTCATTCGAGAACGAGGCGGGCGATACCGTGCACCGGCTGAACCTCTGGATCGTTTTCGCGATCCTTTTGGCGATTTCGCACATCCTGCTGATGGGCTACCGCAAGCGGGTCAGCCACGACTTCCGCATGGTCTGCAAGAAGGCCGTAGCACCACTACAGACACCGATCATCATCCTTGGCGGTATTCTTGTCGGCGTCTTCACCCCGACCGAGGCTTCGGCGGTCGCGGTTTTCTACGCGCTGATCGTCAGCTTCTTCGTGCTGCGGTCGATGAAGTTGCGGGACCTGAACGCGGTGCTGACCCGTTCGGCGCTTGCCACCGCAGCGGTTCTCTTGCTGGTCGGCGCTGCCGTTGCCTTCAAGACTGTCGTATCGCTGTCATATGCGCCGCAGATCCTCAGCGACTATATCCTGTCGCTGTCCGAGAACCCGCTGATGCTGCTGTTCCTGATCAACATCCTGCTTTTCATCGTGGGGATGTTCCTTGATGCGGGTCCGGCGATCATCATCCTCGGGCCGATCTTGGGTCCGATCTTCCTCGACCTTGGCGTGCATCCCGTGCATTTCGCCATCATCATGTCGGTCAACCTGACCGTGGGGCTGGCGACGCCGCCGATGGGGCTTGTCCTGTTCGTGGCCTCATCCGTCTCGGGCGAGCGGGTCGAGGCCATCGCAAGGGCGATCCTGCCCTTCCTTGCCGTGCAGGTCGCGGTGATCTTTCTGATCACCTATGTCCCTGCCATTTCCATGACAGTGCCGTATCTGGCCGGTTTTCTGGGCTGTGGCCCAGAGGTCGGGTTCAGCGCTTGCATCAGCCCGACTCCGGGCGCCAACTGACAGCATAACAATAGGGAGACAGATATGCTGAAACAATTTACCAAAGTCGCGGCCACCGCTGCGCTGCTGGCGACACCGCTGGCGGCATGGGCACAGGATTTCACCATCCGCGCGACCGCCAATTCGAACGAAGACGACGAGGACTATGACGGTCTGGTCGTCTTCAAGAACTACGTCGAGGCAGCATCCAACGGCCGCATTGCGGTCGAGATGTTCATCGGCACCCAGCTTTGCGCCACCGGTGCGGAATGTCTGGAAGGCGTGGCCGAAGGCTCGATCGACGTCTATATCTCGACCTCTGGCGGCGCTGCGGGGATCTTTCCGTATATTCAGGTGCTCGACCTGCCCTACCTGATGTCGGATGACCGCGTGGCCGAGGCCGTGCTTTCCGGTGATTTCGTCCGGACACTGCGTGACCGCGCGCTGGCCGATAGCGACAACACCATCCGTCTGATGACCATCGGCAACACCGGTGGCTGGCGCAACTTCGCCAATACCGAGCGCCGCGTCCAAACCCCATCGGATCTTGAAGGCCTGAAGTTGCGCACCGTTGTCGCCGACCTGCCCGTGCAGCTGGTCGAGGCCATGGGGGCATCCGCGACGCCCATTCCATGGCCCGAGCTGTTCACATCGCTGCAAACCGGTGTCGTCGAAGGCACCGCCAACGGTATCACCGACATCATGGGCATGAAGTTCCCAGATGCGGGCCTGCAGTATCTGACGCTTGACGGGCACTCTTACATGGGTGCGCTTTGGTGGATGAGCAACGAGAACTTCATGGCAATGCCCGAAGACCTGCGCCGCGTCGTCGTCGATGGTTTCTACCAGCTGCAGCAGGCGACCTTCGCCTCGCCCAAGCGCAAGTCGATCCAAGCCTATGAGGACTTTGTCGCAGGCGGCGGCGATATCTACGTGCCGACGATGGAAGAAAAGGCAGCTTTCGCCGAAGCCGCAGCACCCGTCTATGACTGGTTCCGCGAAAACGTCGATGGCGGTTCCGAGATGCTGGATGCGCTGATCGCTGCCGTGGCCGAAGTCGAGGCCGATCTGGCAGCGGACTACAGCTCTGACCTCAACTGATCCGTAGACCACAGACCGACAGAGGGCCGCCGATCTGGCGGCCCTTTTGCTATCCGGCCTGACGGATCAGACCGTCGCGGAACATGAATGTCAGCGCTGCCGCCACATCACCGGCAAGCTGATCGCGCGGGACATCGGTGAACAGATCACCCAGAACCGCAATCACGGTCTCTGCTTCCAGCGGGTCTTCCAGCAGCTTCCAGATCATCGCGGACACCGGGTTCAGGCGATGAATGGCCAGCCCTGTCGCACTGGCCAGATAGATCGCTTCTGCCGTCTCGACCTCGGTAAATCCGGCAATCCGCGCAAAGGTGGCCTTTATGTCGGCGACGTCCTGCGGGCGGTCGTGCAGGCGTTCAAGCGGCGCGGGCCGTGTCGGGGGGTGTTCCGCGTCAGCCGGGACCGTGGCTGCGGGCAGGCCAGCCAGCAGGGGCGAGCCTTCAAGAAGCGCGGTCGCCTCTTCGACGTCGCGATATGTCAGGCGCAAGACCGGCACAGTCGTCGCCATGGCCCCCGTGATCGCCAAGATCGCACCCGCATGCACCTGTCGCCCGAAGTTCTGCGTGACGATCGCTGCAAGTGCCGCATCCGCGCTGACGGGCGTCAGTTCGGCAGGGCCCGTCATCTCCATGTCGCGGTCCAGCATCACGATGGCACCGACCGGCATTTCGGTGCCCGAGGTCGGCAAGTCGATCCCCGCAAGATAGCCGTATTGCCGGTTGCGGACGGCAATGCGCGTCTCGATCCATGCCGCGAAATCGGACGAGACGGTCTCGGGCAGCGGCAGGCGCAGCCGCGGGGCAATCCCGTTGGCCACGCCCGAGATCACGCCGGTGGCAGGATCGACCGCAAGCGGGATGAAGTCATCGGTAAAGATCGCATGTCCATGCCGCGCGAGGCTTGCCGACAACAGGCTTTTGCCTGCGCGGCGCTGGTTGGGAAAGATCACCAGACGATCGCCAAAGGCAACCGCCGCTGCGTGCAGACACAAGAGATCCGGACGGCTGCGCAACCTTTCCCACGACATCTCGACAATCAGATCACAGATCGCATTGACCGGATTGTGCTCAACCTCGGGCCGCACCGCACGCGGGGCGCTCAGCCGCCATGACCTGCCATCGCCGGTCGGTCCGACCGTCGCAAAGGGGGCGTCCGCCTTGCCGGATTGCACGATGGGCCAGGCCGCGACGACGGGGGCCAGGATCGGTATCACCTCATCCGGAGAGACGATCCTGACCGGATGCGCGAGGCCGGAAAACTGAATATCGCGGGTCTGCATCTATCCCCACAAAAAAGCGGCGGCCCCACTTCGGGGCCGCCAGTTATCGTCATACCGGCCCCGTGACCCTGTCAAGGATCACGGCGCCAAGGGATGACCGTCAGCGGCTGACACGGCATACGTTCGCTGCGGAATCAAAGACGCCGCCGATCGCTTCGCAAGAGCTGGGACCGGACACGCGGCTCGGCAGACTGGGCCGGCTTGGACGGCTTGCGGAACTTACGCCGCTGGCGTCGCTTGGGCTGCTTGGGCTGCTCGGCCGGCTTGGTCTGCTCGGTCTGCTGGGTGCACTTGGATCGCTTGCATCGCTCGGGTCACTTGCCGCCGAGGCATCGCTTGCCCCCGAAGCATGCGCCATCGACATCGTTGTAAAGGCGGGCACAGCATAGGCTGCCGCGGCAAGGCCGCCGATACGTGCAAGCATCTTGCGGCGAGTGAGTGTGTTTTCCTGGTCTGACATTTTGTGTCCCTTTTCAAATGATGGTTCAGTTTGTTTGGTGGCCACAGAAACCTTCGGCCTCTGACAACACAATCGACCTTTAGACGGCATTCGGGCTGCACATCCATTCAGCATCGGTTTATCTTGACCCTATAAACCAAAGGTATACTTGCCTGTTGGGCCTTGTATAATACTAGGGCAGCCATGACCAGAAGTGACGCAACACATTGAAAATAGTCACTTTTGTTCTTTGCCAATGACGCGGGGGATACTGATGTCGGCCGATTTGACCACGTTTTCGAACCATTCCGATTTTCCGCGTGCTGCAGGCAGAAAGCTTGCTGTTCTGCTCTTGATCCTGCTTTGCGGCATCGGAATCGCCGGGACGGTCAAGGCGCAAACGGCTGAAATGCCAGGTGATGACCTGCCGATCAACGATCCCGATGACATCCTCGCGGTCTGTGGCGGGGACCCGGCGGCGGGCGAACCGAACTTCGCCCAAACCTGTGCCGCCTGCCATACACTTGGCGAAGGCGCGGCGCATGGCGTGGGACCTAACCTCTACGCGCTCTATGGCCGGACTGCGGGCAGCATCGATGGTTTCCAGTTTTCAGCCGCCATGCAGGCCGCAGGTGCAGAGGGCCTCGTCTGGGGGCGCAGCACCCTCGCGCCATTCCTCGAGGACCCGCAAAGCCTTGTCCCCGGCACGACCAAACAGCCGATGCCCGGCATGGACAATGTCATCTATCGCACGGACCTGATGACCTATGTGCGGCTGAACACGACACCACCACCCCCCGCGCCGGAGGACGTGACTATCCCCGCCGAGCTTGCCGCCATGCAGGGCGATCCGGCCTATGGGGAGTTCCTTTCCTCGGAATGTGCGTCCTGTCACGTCTCGGGGCGGGCCGCGTCTTCGGGCGTGCCACAAATCGACAATCTGACATCTGACGAAATGATGCTGGCACTGGTGCAATACCGGCTGGGTGCGCGTGACAACTCGACCATGGTCAGTATCGCGCAGACACTCGGCGATCTCGAAATCGCATCACTGGTGGCCTACTTCGCGCAACAACAGGACTGATCCCCTCTGACTTGGCCGTCTGTTCGCCCAAGCCCCCGTCATTATTGGCCCGAAAATATCCCCGCCGGAGGCTCCGGCCCTTGCGGTCATGAAACCCCGCCGCTCAGGCGCGCGGACGGATCAGAACCCCCAGATCGGCCACATTTGTTCCGGTCGCACCGGTGATCAGCAAATCACCTGCTTCGGCCAAGGCCGCATAGCTGTCGTTATCGGCAAGCAAGGCGTCCAGATCGGAAATCCGGTCCAATGTGCCCTGATCCACAAGTCCCCCTGCTGCATCCGTCGGCCCGTCGCGCCCGTCGCTGCCCGCTTGCAAACAGACAAAATCGCCCCATCCGCGTGCGCGCGCCGCAAGGGCGATCCGCAGGGCCAGTTCCTGATTGCGCCCGCCGCGCCCAGTGCCGCGCAGAACGACCGTGGTCTCCCCACCCCAAAGCGTGATGCCCGGACCGGCCCTGTCGCAGATCCTGCGGGCGGCCTCTGCCACGTCCCCTTCGATCGGGTCAGACAGAACGGTCGCCCCGGGCGCGGCCGCCTGCATCGCGGCAAGGCTCAGCGCGTTCGAACCGACAAGTCTGTTTCTGGCGGACGGCAGGGCAACTGCCGGCTTGCCTTTCAGCAGATGTGTACGGACAGGCTCCGGCGCTTTCTCCCAGATGTCTGCGCCCTTCATGAGGGCAATCGCATCGCTGGCAGTCCCGATCGGCGCGACCGTGGGGCCGCTGGCAATCACTGCCAGATCGTCGCCCACGACATCCGACAGGATCAGCGCCGTCACAGGATGTGGTGCCGCGTGGCGCAGGAACCCGCCGCCCTTGAGGTCCGAAAGCTGCTGACGCACCAGATTGATCGCCCTGATGTCCATCCCCGCCCCAAGCAAAAGCGTGTTGACCGCCGCCTTGTCGGCCAGCGTCAGATCGCCCGCAGGCGCCGGCAGCAGTGCCGACCCGCCGCCTGAAATCAGGGCCAGCACCGGTCCTTGCGCGGCCTGCAACGCCGCCCGCACAGCGCGCGCGGCGGCTGCGCCATTCTCGTCCGGCACCGGATGGCCCGCCGCGAAGACCTCTGCCCCGTCAAGGGCGCCCGCATTTTCGTAATTGGTCACGACAAGACAGCGCACCCCGGCAAACCGCCCCAGCGCCGCGTCGGCCATGCGCATCGCAGCCTTGCCGATCGCGATGATCAAAGCCGGTTCTTCGACATCGCCCAGATGGCCCACCACCGCGCGATAGGGATCTGCCGCTTTCAGGCCTGCCGCAAAGATGCGCTTGGCCTCGGCGCGTCCGTGATCAGTCATTTGCACTCCGGCGTCAGAACAGGCGCGTCGGACGGACGACAGTCGCCGCAGCGACAGCGCCAATCACTAAATATGTTTGCGGATACGGTTCACCATCGCCCAGACGAGAAAGACAACAACCGGCGTGACGAGGGCTGTCAGGACCGTCTTGCTGATACCAAGGCTTTGTTCGGCAGGTCCCAGCACGTTGAGCACAAGGTTGACCGCATAATAGCTGATCGCCACCACCGACAGCCCCTCGACCGTGCGCTGCAGGCGCAGTTGCAGGTCGGCGCGCCGGTCCATGCTTTGCAAGAGTTCCTGATTCTGGGCCGAGCGGTCCACATCGACACGGGTCCGCAACAGGTCGCCCGCGCGCAAGGCGCGTTCCGACATTGCGTGCAACCGGCCTTCGGTCGATTTCACCGTGCGCATCGCCGGATCGAAACGACGCATCATGAATTCGCCGAAGGTCTGGCGTCCGGAAAAGCGCTCTTCGCGCAAGACCGCGATCCGCTGGTTGACGATCGTCTCGTAGGCGCCGGTCGCGCCGAAGCGGAAAGAGGACTGCGCGATGGTATTCTCGATCTCGGCAGAGACTTCGAGCAGCGATTGCAGCACGACAGCCGGATCGCAGGCATCCGAGCGCATGTCTTCCAGCAAGGCAGTCAGACGCTTGTCGAACTCACCCATCTTCGGGCCCAGATCGCGTGCGCGGTTCAGACCGAGCATCGACATGGCCTTGTAGGTTTCGATCTCGCACATCCGTTGCACGACGCGCCCGATGCGGCGCTCGCCGACATGCGGGCGGGCAAACACCGCAAATCTCATGTGCCCCGCAGGATCGATGCGGAAATCACCTGCGATGACAAGATCGTTCTCGATCACGCGGCTGATCGCGAGGCTTTCGGGCACGAACCACTCATGCGCCTTTTCGGCCAGCCCCTCGTCCCCTTCCGCGACCTCGACCCGAATCAAGGCCGAGGTCACACGCGTCCCGGGTGCCTTGGCCAGCCAGTCGTCGGGGAAAACGGCAAAGGTGGCTGCGTCGAAGGGGCGTTCGGCGATGCCTTCGCCGAAAATCGTGTAGGTCACGAACTCGGTATGGCTTTCCCATTTCAGTTCGTGCTTTCCGATGGTGCCGAAATAATGCGTCGCGTTCGGCTGCGGATGCTTGGCGCCGAAACGGTCCAACAAATCAATCAGATGCGCACGATCCGCATCACGATCCCGTCCCGCCGCGTTCGAGGCCGGCTTGATCGCAAGATAGGCCGCGCGGCTGGGCGCTGCCACTGCCGGAAACGGTCGCGCGTGAAGTTCGTTGGCCATCGCATAGCGCAACGGATGGTCAGCAATTGACGACATCTGGATACCTCTTGCGCGCCTGTCTTGGGACAAACTAACGCCCTGCGCGCAGGAGTAAAGCCAAATTCTCTTTATTTATAATGTGTTACTGGCACACCACTGTATACGGGGTGTGCCAGCGGCGCGCTTTCAGATCACCACAACAGCAAGCGGAGGAAAGCCGTTGAACCAGACCGAGGAATAGGTCGATGTATAGGCGCCGGTATTGCGGATCAGCACGCGGTCGCCCGCCGTCAACGACAGCGGCAGCGAGACGGGGCGCTTTTCGTAAAGCACATCGGCGCTATCGCAGCTTGGCCCCGCCATGATGCAGGGACCGTGCTGGTCGGCATCGCGGGTGGTTTCGAACTGATAGCGGATCGCTTCGCCTTCGGTTTCGGCCAGACCCGAGAAGCGGCCGATATCGAGATAGACCCAGCGGTGCAGGTCACGCTCGGACTTGCGGCTGACCAGCAGCACCTCGGACACGATCACGCCGGCTTCGGCCACCATGCCGCGACCGGGTTCGGCCATGATCGTGCGGGCTTCGGGGAAGCGCGCCTCGACCATGTCCATCACCGCTGCGGCATATTCGGTCGGGGCCTGAATCTCCTCGCCATAGAAGGCAGGAAAACCGCCACCGATGTTCAGCACCGAAAGATCGTGACCGGCGGCGCGGGCTTCGGCCCAGATGCCTGCGAAAACGTCCAGCGTCGGTGCCCACATCGCAGCCTGCCGGGTCTGCGAGCCGACATGGAACGAAAAACCAACGGGGTTCAGGCCAAGCGATTTCGCCACGTCCAGCAGCTTGATCGCCATGTCACGGTCGCATCCGAATTTGCGCGACAGCGGCCAGTCGGCCTGACTGACTTCGACGATCAGACGGATGTAGACAGATGCGCCGGGGGCGTTTTCGGCGATCTTGACCAGCTCTTCCTCGGCGTCGGCGGCGAACAGCCGGATGCCTTCGGCATAGGCCCATGCGATGTCGCTGGCGCGTTTGATCGTGTTGCCGAACGAAATCTCGGCGGGTGCCGCCCCTTCCGCAAGGCAAAGCGCGATTTCACCACGCGAGGCGGCGTCGAAATGCGCGCCGAGATCGACCAGCCGCGCGATGATCTCGCGGGCCGGGTTCGCCTTGACGGCGTAATGAATGTCGGCGCGGCCCAGACCTGTTTTCAAGGCGCGATACTGCGCGCTGACGCGGTCGAGGTCGATCACCAGCGTCGGCTTGTCGAAGGTCCGCGATGCGACATAGGCATCCAGACGGGTGGCGGAGTCGGCGGAAGGTTGGCCCAGTTCGGGCGCATAGTGCATTGTCATTGGTCATCTCCAAAAGACCCGGCCATAATGGGTATTCCCACCGAAGACCGCTCAGTTCCAAGGGAGACGTTACCGTCGCTACGTAAACACGAGTGCGTTGACAATCACTGGCCAGAGGCGCGTGCGTTGGCGTCTATGCGGCGCCAAATGCGCCTCTTTCGGATTCGTTTCAAGTGGGAAAATCGCGGCAGCCGAAAATTCATGTCGGGATAGACGTTTGTGCATATCTTGGGCTAGGAGGCCCTATGTCCCGCATGATCCTTTTCAACAAACCTTACGGCGTTCTGTCCCAGTTCACGGACGCCAAAAGCCCGACGCCGCGCCCCACGTTGTCTGCGTTCATCAGCGACCCCGGGTTCTATCCGGCAGGGCGGCTTGACCGTGACAGCGAGGGGCTCTTGGTGCTGACCGATGACGGGCGGCTGCAAGCGCGGATCGCCGATCCGAAAAACAAGATGAGCAAATCCTATCTGGTGCAGGTCGAGGGCGCACCGACCGAGGCCGACCTGCAACCGCTGCGGGATGGGGTCACGCTGAACGATGGGCCGACGCATCCCGCCAGGGTGCGTCTGATCGATCCGCCGGCCCTCTGGCACCGCGACCCGCCGGTGCGGTTCCGCAAATCCGTGCCGGATCGCTGGATCGAGGTGACCATCAGCGAGGGCCGGAACCGGCAGGTCAGGCGGATGACCGCGCATATCGGGTTTCCGACGCTGCGGCTGGTCAGATGGCGGGTAGGCAGCTGGACATTGGACAACATCCCCAGCGGGAGATTCGTCGTTGCCGATGTCTGAATGTTGGTGCGGTCGAGAAGACTCGAACTTCCACGGGAGTTACCCCACAGCGACCTCAA
>NZ_DAIPIW010000129.1:0-2765 GCF_036770585.1 Yoonia sp.
ATGCCGTTGCGATAGCGGGGGACCGGATTTTGGCGTTGGGAGCAGGGGCGCTTGCGGCCGCTGGCCCAGAGTGTCAGCGGATCGATGCGAATGGCGCGACCGTCTTGCCCGGTTTCATCGAAAGCCATCTGCACCTATTCATGGGTGGGTCGGAACTGGCGCATCTGCAGTTGCTGGATGTGGCGGGGCCGGATGCCCTGGCCAAAGCTATCCACGATTATGCCAACTCCAACCCTGACCGGCTGGTGATCGTCGGGCAGGGCTGTGATTATGGCATCTACGGCCGCTCCCTCACACGGCACGACCTTGATGCGATCCTGCCGGACCGTCCTGTGTGCCTGCTTGCGGCGGATCATCATACGGCTTGGGCCAATACAATGGCGCTCGAGATGGCCGGAATATTGCATGGCGCAGAGCTTGGGCCAGGCAACGAGATCGTGACGGAAAACGGCATCGCCACCGGCGAATTGCGCGAATTTGAGGCGAAAGCGCCGGTGCTGAAACTTGCTGGCGAAAGCCGCATCATGGCTGGGATCGCAACCGGCCGCGATCCGGTGCCGCATCCCACGCAGGCGGATATGCTTGCCGATCTGCCCGCAATGGAACGCGGCCTGGCGCATTGCGCGCGGCACGGGTTCACCAGCCTCGTAAACATGGACGGCAACCGCTATACGCTGGAGGTGCTGGAGCACCTGCGCCGTGAAGGCAGGCTGACGGCCCGCGTGCGGGTTCCCTATCATTTCCGTAACGACCACCAGATCAGTGATCTGGACACCGCCAGCGCGATGACCGCCGATTACAACGACGACTGGCTGTCATCGGGTTTCGTCAAGCTTTTCATGGACGGTGTGGTCGACAGCGGCACGGCGGTCATGCTCAACGATTATCCCGATCAGCCGGGGTGGCGCGGCGAGCCTTTGCACAGTGCCGAACGCTTTGCCCAAATCTGTGTCGAGGCGGACCGGCGCGGTCTTCAGATCGCGGTCCATGCGATCGGAGACGGGGCTGTGCGGCGGGTACTGGACGGCTATGAGGCTGCGCGCAACGCCAATGGCGCGCGCGACGCGCGCCACCGGATCGAACATATCGAACTGATCGATCGTGCCGATATCCCGCGCATGGCCGACATGGGGGTGGTGGCGTCAGTGCAGCCGTCGCACCCACCCGGCGCGATGGATTTTCCGCTGTTTCCGACTTTGGACAAAATCGGGCGCGACCGCTGGAACGATGCCTATCTGGTGCGTAGTCTGCGCGATGCGGGGGCGCATATCGTTTTCGCCTCGGACTGGCCAGTCGCGGATGTGAACCCGCTGCGATCCATTCAGGCTGCGGTGACCAGACAACCCTATGAGGGGGCGCAGGACGAACGCGTATCTTTGCGCGACGTCCTTGCCGCCTATACGATCGGCGGCGCCTATGCCGAACATACCGAAGATCGCAAGGGCATGTTACGTCCGGGGTATCTGGCAGATATTGTCATCCTGTCCGATGACATCGAAGCCGTGCCCGCTGACCAGATCGCGAGCCTGACTGTGCAAAAAACAATCTGTGGGGGCAAAGTCGTCTGGGAAAACGCAATTTTGGTCTGACGAGATAGCGAAAGCCCTTGAAAGACCCGCCGCCCGCGGTTTCACTATCGGGTAAAGGAGAAGCTCCCTTGGTCACTGACAAGCAAGATCATCACGATGAGATCGAGATTGAACGAGTCGGTAAGGTCTTCGGACAGGGCGAGACCGCCTATCACGCCCTGATCGATATCGACCTGTCGATCCGCAGCGGTGAATTCTTCACACTTCTTGGTCCTTCAGGGTGCGGCAAGACCACTTTGTTGCGGGTGATCGCAGGTTTCGAACACCCGACCACTGGCCTACTTCGGATCAAGGGGGTGGATGTGGCGGGGCAAGCGCCGAACCAGCGGCGGGTGAACACGGTTTTTCAGAATTACGCGCTGTTCCCACACCTGACCGTCGCGCAGAATATCGGTTTCGGTCTCAAGATGCAGGGGCGGCCAAAGGCGGAAATCGCGGCGACCACAGACGAGATGATGCAGCTCGTGAAGATGGACACCATGGCCGCGCGCAAACCCAACGAGTTGTCGGGCGGACAGCAGCAGCGGGTCGCGCTTGCTCGGGCACTGGCACCGCGCCCCAACGTGCTGCTGCTGGATGAACCGCTCAGCGCGCTCGATCTGAAGCTGCGCAAGGAGATGCAGACGGAATTGAAGCGCCTGCAGGTGGAAACCGGCATCACCTTCGTTTTCGTCACCCATGATCAGGAAGAGGCGCTGACGATGTCCGACCGGATCGCCGTGATGCGGCAGGGTCGCGTGCTGCAGCTTGGCACCCCGCAAGAAATCTATCATGCCCCCACAACCCGTTTTGTGGCCGATTTCATCGGCGAGACCAATGTCCTGAACCTGCGCGTCGTCAGCGTCCGGAGCGATGGCGCCGATCTCGCGCTGCCGGGCGGACAGGTCGTGCCGGCGCGCATGGCCGCTGGTTTGGTGCCGCAGCAGGGCGACACTGTAGCGGCCGTGATCCGCCCTGAACAAGCCGTGCTTGCCGCCACGGATGCCGGTCACATGACAGCTTCGGTGCAGAATGCGGTGTTCTTCGGCACCGATACGCATATCCATCTGACGTTGGCCGACGGTCAGCCCTTCACATTGCGCCGACAGAACAATGCCGGGCTTGCCGATCCGGTGCCGGGGTCGCAGATCGGGGTCGCGCTGGCGCAAGGCGCATTGCAGATACTGAAAGGGGATT
>NZ_DAIPIW010000075.1:0-11948 GCF_036770585.1 Yoonia sp.
GGCTGGGAGGTCTGGTGCGACGGGATGGAAGTCAGCCAGTTCACCTATTTCCAGCAGGTCGGCGGCCATGACTGCAAGCCCGTCTCGGGCGAGCTGACCTACGGGCTTGAACGTCTGGCGATGTATGTCTTGGGCGTCGATCACGTGATGGACATGCCGTTCAACGATCCCGAGGCGCCGATTGCGCTGAAATACGGCGATATCTTCCACCAGACCGAGCAGGAATATTCCCGCTGGAACTTCGATGTGGCGGATACGGATGTGCTGTTGCAGCACTTTCTGGATGCCGAGGCTGAATGCCAGCGCATCCTGGACGCGCCCGCGACGGACCCCAAGACAGGCAAGCGGATCATCATGGCGCACCCCGCCTATGACCAATGCATCAAGGCCAGCCACGTCTTCAACCTGCTGGATGCGCGCGGGGTGATCTCGGTCACGGAACGGCAGGCCTATATCGGACGGGTGCGCACGCTGGCCAAGGCCTGTGCCGATGCCTTCGTGCAGACAGAAGCAGGCGGGGCTGCGGCCTGATGGCGCGGGTGATTATCGTGGGGATGCTTGTGATCAGTGCGGTGGCGGGCGGGCTGATGTATTACCTGCAGGTCTACGCCTATTACGAAGAGGTCGCGTTCAGCCCCGATGCCGTGGTGCTGACCTCGCTGATCACCGGCCAGCCCGAGCCGCTGCTGATCGCGGATTTCGACGCCATCGACGCGGTCTCCAGCCCGCTGCGCTATCGCGCCTGTTTCACCACGCCCATCAGCCTTGCCACGCTGACCGAGACCTATGTGATCGTCGATGATGCCGAGCCGCGTGTCGCGCCCGGCTGGTTCGACTGTTTCGATGCCGAACAGATCGGTGCCGACATCCGCACCGAGGCGGTGGTCTTCATGGGCATCGAGAATGTCCAGTATGGCATCGACCGCGTCGTCGCCGTCTACCCCGACGGTCGCGGCTATGCATGGCACCAGATCAACGCCTGCGGCGAAGTGGTCTTCAACCGCGAACCCGTCCCCGAGGGCTGCCCCACTCCACCCGAAAGTCTGAATTGATGCCTGATCTTCTGATTGAACTCTTCTCCGAGGAAATCCCCGCGCGGATGCAAGGCAAAGCCGCCGATGATCTGCGCAAGATGGTCACCGACGGGCTGGTCGCGGCAGGGCTGACCTATGCAGGGGCGGCCGCCTTTTCGACGCCGCGGCGTCTGGCGCTGTCCATCGAGGGGCTGACGGCGGAAAGCCACGCGGTGCGTGAGGAACGTCGTGGCCCCAAGGTCGGTGCCCCGGCGCAGGCGATCGAAGGCTTCCTGCGTGGCGTCGGGCTAAGCATCGACGACCTCGAAGTGCGCGACGACAAGAAAGGCGAGGTCTATTTCGCCGTGCTGGAAAGGCCCGGCCGCAAGGCCGCCGAGATCGTGGCCGAGGTGCTGGAAAACACCATCCGCACCTTCCCTTGGCCCAAGTCGATGCGCTGGGGTGCGGGGACCCTGAAATGGGTGCGCCCGCTGCATTCCATCCTCTGCCTGCTGGTGGACGAGGGTGGGGCCGAGGTGGTGCCGCTGGATGTCGACGGGATCACCTCTGGCAAGACCACGCGCGGCCATCGCTTCATGACGCCGGATGCATTTTCCGTCACGTCTTTTGATGATTACGAGGCAAAGCTGAAGCGCGCCCATGTGATCCTGCGCGCCGATGAACGGGCCGAGGCGATCTGGAACGCGGCCACCAATCAGGCCTTCGCGCTGGGGCTTGAGGTGGTCGAGGACAGGGGCCTTCTGGCCGAGGTCGCGGGGCTGGTCGAATGGCCTGTCGTGCTGATCGGGCAGATCGGCGAGGATTTCCTGGGCCTCCCGCCCGAGGTGCTGCAAACCTCGATGAAGGAACACCAGAAGTTCTTTTCCGTCAGGAACCCCAAGACAGGCCGGATCGAACGTTTTGTGACCGTGGCGAACATGGAAACCGCCGACAATGGCGCGACCATTCTGGCGGGCAACCAGAAGGTGCTGTCGGCGCGGCTGTCGGATGCGAAATTCTTTTGGGAAAACGACCTGCGCACGGTCGAACGGCAGGGCATGAAGGCCTGGACCGACCAACTGGCCAATGTGACCTTCCACGCCAAGCTTGGCTCGCAGGCCGAACGGATCGACCGCATCGCAGCGCTGGCGCGCGAGATTGCGCCGATGGTCGGGGCCAAGCCCGATCTGGCGGAAGAGGCCGCGCGGATCGCCAAGGCCGATCTGGCCTCGGAAATGGTCTATGAATTCCCCGAATTGCAGGGGCGGATGGGCAGCTACTATGCCAAGGCGGCGGGCCACGATGACGGCGTGCCCGAAGCCTGTCTTGAGCATTACTCCCCGCTCGGTCCGTCCGATGATGTGCCGACAGCGCCGGTGTCCGTTGCCGTGGCTTTGGCCGACAAGATCGACATGCTGGCAAGCTTTTGGTGGATTGATGAGAAACCGACAGGGAGCAAAGACCCATTTGCCCTACGTCGAGCCGCCTTAGGTTTTACCCGATTGATGCTCGAAAATCAGATTTCGCTAGGCCTTAGAGAACTCATCCTAACTGCCTATCAGCCTCATGATGATGCTCTTGGCTCTGTAATCCAACGTGACGAGCTAGATCAAAAATCCGCTGCGGCCAAATGGCTGGGAGTGTCTCCTAACGAGGCTGACCAAATCTATGCGAAAGTCTACGAGGCGCGGAAGGCAGCGGGACGAGTTAGCACAAGCCTGCTTGATCTTGGGATTGATTGGTCAAATGTGCCTCATCCCAGTGACGACCTCCTCGCCTTCTTCCACGACCGCCTCAAGGTTTTCCTCCGCGACAAGGGCATTCGTCACGACATCATCGACGCCTGCATTGCCATGCCGGGCAACGACGACCTGACCCTTCTTGTCAAACGCGCCGAGGCACTGGCCGCGACCCTCGCCACCGACGATGGCGAAAACCTGATCCAAGGGTTCAAGCGCGCCAACAACATCCTCAGCCAAGCCGAGGATAAGGACGGCGTCGAGTATTCCTACGGCGCGGATATCAAATTCGCGGAAGCACAGGCCGAGAAAGACCTTTTCGCCGCCCTCGACGCAGCCGAAGCCAAGATCGCACCCGCCATGCAGGCCGAGGATTTCGGGACCGCCATGGCCGCCATGGCCGCGCTGCGCGGGCCCATCGACGCCTTCTTCACCGATGTGCAGGTCAACGCCGACAGCGAGATCCTGCGGCGCAACCGTCTGAACCTTCTGTCGCGGATCAGGAAAATCTGCCTGTCCGTGGCCGATCTGACGAAAATCGAAGGTTAGACAGGCGGCCCCGTAAACTTTCTTGGACAGGGGCGCATGGTTTCCCTTATGCTGCACCTACGCAATAAACGGTGCCGCAGTGCAGCAACAGACGACCTACAAGCCCCTGACCCTGATCACCCCGACGGCGGCCATGTCGCCATCGGTCCACGGGGGGCGGGCGAAGTGCCTGCAACGGCTTGTCCGGATGGAGATGCCGGTGCCGGTGACGGTGGCCTTGTCCTTTGACGCCGTGCATGACGCCGCTATCGGCAATCTGCCCGATCTTGCGGACTTGCTGGCCCCTTTCGGCGATGCCCCGCTCTTGTCTGTCCGCCCGTCCAGCCAAGACCCTGACTGGGGCGGGCCAAGCGCTATCCTGAACGTCGGCATGAACGACGCCCGCTATGTCGAGCTGATCAACTGGCTGGGCGAAGAAACCGCGACCAAGCTCTATCTGCGTTTCATCCAGTCCTACGCGATCCATGTGGCGCGGCTCGATCCGGACGAGTTCCACATGCCGGATGTGACGGATGCCGAAAGCCTCAAGGCGATGATGGCGACCTTCGAATATGAAACGGACGAGCCCTTCCCGCAGGATGTGGACTCCCAACTGGCCGAGGTGCTGCGCTCCATGGCGCGGGCCTGGGACGGGACGACCGCGCGGTTGTTGCGGCAAGCCAAGGGTGCGCCTGCGGATGCGGGGCTGGGGCTGGTGGTGCAGGCCATGGCGACAGGCACGGGACGCGGCGAATGCGGTCAGGGCGTGATCCAGTTCGTCGATGGCACCTCGGGCGCACCGCGGATCATCGGTCGCTATGTAAGTTCGCATCTGGCCGGCACCCGCGCGCTCGGGCCAGAGACCGAAGGCGCGCTCTATCTGACGCGCGACCCGCGGGGGCCATCGCTCGAGGATCTCTGCCCCGATCAATACGCGAAACTGGTGTCCTATGGCGATCTTTGCCGCGCGCGGCTGCGCGAAGAAATGGAAGTGAAGTTCACCTTGCAAGACGGCGCTTTGCGGATCATCGACGCCGTGCGGGTCCAGCGGTCGTCCCGTGCCGCGGTGCGGATCGCCGTGGCGCTGGCCGAGGACCGGGTCATTCCGCGTGAAGAAGCGGTGATGCGGGTCGAACCTGCCGCCTTGTCGGAATTGCTGCATCGCCAGATCGACCCCACCGCGCCGCGCGACATCCTGGTTCAGGGGATCGCGGCCAGTCCCGGGGCGGCCTCGGGCCGGATCGTGCTGACCGCCTCTGACGCGCAGGCCAGCGCATCTCGGGGCGAGCCTTGTGTCCTTGTCCGTCGTGAAACCACGCCCGAGGATATTCGCGGGATGCACGCGGCCTCGGCCGTGCTGACCATGCGGGGCGGGGTGACCAGCCATGCGGCCGTCATCGGGCGCGGTCTGGGGCTGCCTTGCGTCGTCGGTGCTTCGGATCTGTCCATCGACCGCAAGACCGGCAAGATCGTCGCCGCAGACGGGCGTGTCCTGCATGCAGGCGAGATGATCACCGTCGATGGAACCACCGGACAGGTCCTGCTGGGCGAGCCCAAGACGGTCGAGGCGGCTTTGGACGGCGCTTTCCAGACCCTGCTGGAGTGGGCGGATGAATTCCGCGACATCGGCGTGCGCGCCAATGCCGACACCCCCGCCGATGCGCAGACCGCCGCCAATTTCGCCGCCGAAGGCATCGGTCTGTGCCGGACCGAGCATATGTTCTTCGAGGGCGACCGCCTTGGCGTCATGCGCGAGATGATCTTTGCCGAGGATGGCGACGACCGCCGCGAGGTGCTTGACCGTCTGCTGCCGATGCAGCGGGCGGACTTTCAGGCACTGTTCGAGATCATGGCGGGCAAGACCGTCTGCGTCCGCCTTTTCGATCCGCCGCTGCACGAATTCCTGCCCTCGGACAAGGCGGGCCTGCGCGATCTTGCCGAACAGGTCGCACTTCCGCTGCCCGAGGTCACAGCGCGCGTCGATGCCCTTGCCGAATACAACCCGATGCTGGGGATGCGCGGGGTGCGCCTTGGCATCGCCATCCCCGAGATCTACGACATGCAGGCCCGCGCGATCTTCGAGGCCATCGTGGCCGTGGGCAAGAAAGGCATCGCCATTTCAGCCGAGATCATGATCCCGCTGGTCAGCGCCATGCGTGAAGTCGAACTGGTCAAATCGCGGATCGAAGTCATCGCCAATGTCGTGCGCACCAAGAACAAGGCGGATTTCGATTACCGGCTCGGTGTGATGGTCGAAACGCCGCGCGCCTGTTTGCGGGCGCAGGATATCGCCGAACATGCCGACTTCCTGTCTTTCGGGACCAACGATCTGACGCAGATGACCTATGGTCTGTCGCGCGACGACGCCGGACGGTTCATGTCGTCCTATGTCCAGCAGGGCGTTTATGTCGAAGATCCGTTCCACACACTCGATATCGAAGGGGTAGGCGAACTGATCGCGCTGGGCGCCGCGCGTGGACGCCGGTCACATCCTGACATCACCCTGTCCATCTGCGGTGAACATGGTGGCAGCCGATCCGCGATCGATTTTTGCCGCAAGAGGGGCTTTGATTATGTGTCCTGTTCACCATTCCGTGTGCCTGTCTCGCGCCTGACGGCCGCCCAATTGGCGATTGCCGACCGCCTGTCGCAATAGGGCAACGCTATATATTGTGTTTGATCGCGTTCAATCCTGCAATTTGTTGCATATCTTGTGTTATGCCCTGAAAGGGTAGCTCCATTGCCGCACCCGGGTAGCCAAGGGGTGGACCTGAAAGGCTGCATGTTCTAGAAACCCCCTCGCCGGTGTAGGGGCTAGGCCTGCACTTTCCTGGGTGGGAAAAATGACATTTGTAAGGACGATCTGCGCCGCAGTTGCAGCGGCGACAATATCTTTCGGCGTGGTCCCTGCCGCTGCCGATGAGGTGCTCGCAAGCCGTTTGAGCGCCATTCTGGGTCAGGAACGCCAAGCGCTCTCGGTCGTGCCCGACAGCCGCCTGAGCCTTCTGACCAGCCTGCCACCAGCCGAAGAGCGTGGTCTGGCGACCGAAAGCAATACAATTTACGATGGCGAGTTTCTTGCCTCTCTGCCGGCCGCGCAAGGTGGCGAGCAGTGGCAGTGTCTTGCAGAGGCGCTCTACTTCGAGGCGCGTGGCGAGACCGTGCGTGGCATGTTCGCCGTTGGCGAAGTCATCCTGAACCGCGTCGACAGCGACGACTATCCCGACTCGCTGTGTGGTGTGATCAATCAGGGGACCGGGCGACTTTATGCCTGCCAGTTCACCTATACCTGCGACGGTAACCCCGAAACGATCAACGAACCCCGCGCTTGGGAACGTGTCGGCAAGGTTGCGGCGATCCTGCTTGATGGCGCGCCACGTGCGTTGACAGGCGGTGCCACGCATTATCACACGAAGGCCGTTAGCCCCTCATGGGCCAAGCGCTTTCCGCGCACAGCCTCGATCGGGTCGCATTACTTCTATCGTCAGCCGATCCGCACCGCATCGATGTAGGTCGGTCTTGAGGTTGTGCCTGTCGCGCCTGATGCTTGTCGCATCGGGCGCGTTTGATGTATGCGGGCCTGAAAAGAGACAGCGGGGCGATCCCATGACCGACGAAATCCGTCTTGCCTTCGCGCATCCCTCCGAACGCGCCGAGGCCAGCAGCCAAGCCCCTTGCGACCGCATTTCCCTGCGCGACTATGTCGTCGAGGTTGAAATCGGCGCGTTCCAGCAGGAGCGCGGCAAGATGCAGCGTGTGCGCTTCAACATCGTGGTCGAGGTGACGCCGAACAGCGGCCCCATCGACGATGATGTCGACCGTATCCTGTCCTATGACAAGGTCACCGAAGCCATCGCCATCGAGCTTGAAGCCGAGCGGATCAACCTGCTGGAAACCCTTGCCGCGCGTGTCGCCGAACGCATCCTTGTTCAGCCGCAGGCCGAGCGGGTCTTTGTCCGCATCGAAAAACTGGATCGCGGTCCCTTTGCGCTGGGCGTCGAGATCGTGCGCAGCAAGGACGGCACGACAACTGGCGGGCAGGACCATGTCGAGGCCCCGCATCCGCGCGTTGTCTATCTGTCGAATGCGGCCATCACATCGACTTATCTGAAGGGCTGGATCGACCAGCTGGTCGCCCGCGATGCGCCGCTGATCGTTTGCGTGGGGGCGGATGATGTCGCGGCACCACAGGTGGACAATGCGCTGGCACAGCGCCGGATCGACCTGCTTGCCATCGAACAGAACGCATGGCGGCTTGCCGCCCATGATGCCCGGCTGATGGTCGTGGGCACGCGGACCGAACTCGACTGGGCGATGAAGAACGGGCAGACCTGCATCTGGGCACCCTCGAAGATCGTTCTCGATGCGGTTGATGGCCCTGCGGCCGGTCCGCGCGATGCCGTGGCGCTGGTGGCATGGTTCGCACAACAGATGCAGGCGAAAGAATTGCTGGTGATCGGGGGGGATGTGCCGCAATCGGACGTGCCGGTGCGGGCCCACGCGGCAGATGAAGCGACGCTATGACAAGGCTCTATTACCGGCCGATTCTGCGTTTCGGCGAACTGCCGACACCTGATAGTTTCCCGCTTGCAGGGGGGCTGTGCTGGTTCGAAAGGGCTATTGTCCTTGACCGGACCGGGGGCCGCCGCCGTATCCCCGCTGGCGATCTGCCTGAAGATGTGCTGGCGCGGCTGACGACACCCCGTGCGTCGATCTGCGGTCTGGATATGCGCCGCCCGCAGGTCATGGGCATTCTCAACGTCACCCCCGACAGTTTCTCGGACGGGGGTCTCTTCGACAAGCCCGAGATGGCCATCGCCCACGCCAGAGCGATGCAGGCCGAGGGCGCAAGCATCATCGACATCGGTGGTGAAAGCACCCGTCCCGGCGCTGGCGTTGTGTCGGTCGAGGCCGAGATCGGGCGGACAGCGCCCGTGATCTCGGCAATTCGGGAAGGCAGCGATGTGCCGATTTCGATCGATACCCGCAAGGCCGCCGTGGGGCAGGCCGCCGTCGCTGCGGGGGCCACGATGATCAACGATGTGGCCGCATTCACGTATGATCCCGCGTTGCTCGACGTTGCAGCCCAAGCCGGAACGCCGGTCTGCATCATGCACGCGCAAGGCACGCCCGAGACAATGCAGGCCGATCCACGGTATGACGATGTTCTGCTCGACATCTACGATTTCCTCGAAGAGCGTGTTGCAGCGGCCGAGGCCGCGGGCGTTCCGCGCGACCGCATCGTCGTCGATCCCGGTATCGGTTTCGGCAAGACGCTTGAGCATAATCTGACGATCCTGCGTGGCATCGCCGTCTTTCATGGGCTGGGCTGTCCGATCCTGCTGGGTGCCTCGCGCAAACGCTTCATCGGGACGATCGGCGGGGGCGCGGACGCGGGTGACCGTTTGGGCGGGTCGGTTGCCGTGGCGCTTTGGGGCGCGCGACAGGGCGTGCAAATCCTGCGGGTTCACGATATCTTCGCCACCAAGCAAGCGCTCGATCTGGAATGGGCCATAGGCGGAGCAGCAATGACATGACGCGCAAGTTTTTTGGCACCGACGGCGTGCGGGGCAAGGCCAATACCCATCCGATGACCGCCGAGATGGCGCTGCGCATCGGCGCTGCGGCGGGGCGGTATTTCCGCAACGACGGGTCCAACGGACACCGCGTGGTGATCGGCAAGGACACGCGGCTGTCGGGCTATATGTTCGAAAGCGCCCTGACCGCGGGCCTGACCAGCACCGGCATGAATGTGCTGCTGCTTGGCCCGGTGCCGACCCCTGCGGTCGGCTTGCTGACCACCTCGATGCGTGCCGATCTGGGGATCATGATCTCGGCCAGCCACAACCCGCATCAGGACAACGGGATCAAGTTCTTCGGCCCTGACGGCTTCAAGCTTTCGGATGAGGCGGAGGTCGAAATCGAGACCCTGATCGACGGTGATCTCACCCCGGCCAAGGCCGAAAACATCGGTCGCGCAAAGCGGATCGATGATGGTCGTTTCCGCTATGCCGAACGGATCAAATCGACGTTTCCGCACGGGATGCGACTGAATGGTCTGAAGGTCGTGATCGATTGTGCCCATGGCGCCGCCTATCGCGTCGCCCCCGAGGTGCTTTGGGAACTCGGGGCGACGGTGATCCCGGTCGGTGTCAACCCGAATGGCTACAACATCAACGACGGCTGCGGATCGACACATACCGATCTCGCCGCCGAGGTGATCCGGCGCGAGGGTGCGGATGTCGGCATCTGTCTTGACGGTGACGCGGACCGCGTGATGATCCTCGACGAGACCGGCAAGGTTGCTGACGGCGATCAACTGATGGCGCTGATGGCGGGGCGCTGGGCCGATCAGGGGCGTCTGAAGGACGGAACACTGGTTGCGACGGTGATGTCGAACCTTGGCCTCGAACACTACCTGCAAGGGCGCGGCCTGCGGCTGGAGCGGACCTCGGTGGGGGACCGCTATGTGGTCGAGGCGATGCGCAAGGGCGGCTGGAACCTCGGGGGCGAGCAATCGGGCCATATCGTCATGACCGATTATGCGACAACGGGGGACGGGCTGCTTGCGGGGTTGCAGTTCCTTTCGGCCATGATCGACTCCGGATTGCCTGCAAGTGCGCTGACCCGCACTTTCGAAACCGTGCCGCAGATGCTGAAGAATGTGCGCTATCCGCAAGGGCATGACCCTTTGGGCACCGCCAAGGTCAAGGCCGCGATTGCCGATGCCGAAGCCAAGCTGACTGGCAAAGGGCGCCTGCTGATCCGCAAGTCGGGGACAGAGCCGATGATCCGTGTCATGGCCGAATGCGAGGATGACGCGCTATTGGCGCAGGTCGTCGAGGGGATCGTGGCCGAGGTGGAACAGGCGGTCTAGCCGCGGATGATCTTGCGCAGGTTGGCCCATTGGCTGATCGCCAATCCGGTCAGGATCAGGCCGAGGGCCACGAAGAAACGCAAGGGAAGCGCCTCGTTCAGCACAAGTGCCCCGAAGATCATCGCCCAGACCGGCACCTGAAAACCGACAGGGGCCATGAAGACGGAACCCGCGCTGCGGATCGTTGATATGCGCAGCCATGCCGCCAGCCCCGTCGGGATCAGCCCCAGAACGACAATCGCGACGGTCGGGCGCAGGTCTGCCACCACCGGCACGCCCTCGAACATGATCATCGCGGGGACCAGGGCGACCGATCCCACGACCAAAACGGCGGTGGCCATGGCAATCGGATCGATCGTCGGGCAGCGGCGTGTCATGATGCTGGCCACCGCGTAAGACAGCGCGGCACCAAGGCAGGCGATCTGGCCCCAAGGCTCGAGCCCTGTGCCGATGCGCAAAACGCCCGGTCCGATCAGGATCGTCGCCCCGACAAATCCCATGACCACACCCAGACCATTGCGCAAGGTCAGCGGTTCATCCGAGAAGACATGCGCGAGTGGCAGCACGAAGAGCGAGACCGCCGCCATCGCGATCCCCGCGAAGGCCGAGGGAACGAACTGCTGTCCCCAGCTGAGCAGGGTAAAGGGCAGGGCCGAATTCAACAAACCGATGATCACCAGAAAATAGATCAGCCGACCCGACAGCTTTGGCAGCGGGCGGTTCAGGACACGCATCAGGGCAAGAAGGGCGATCGCCCCCAAGGTGGTCCGCGCACAGGCCACGGTCAGCGGCCCGTATCCTTCCAGCGCGATGGCGACGACCATGAAGGTCGCCCCCCAGATCAGGCCGAGGGCGGCGACAGAAAGCCAGTTGAAGAGGGTGGGTTGTTGGGTCATCGCGTCATTCGGGGTCAAAAAAGGCCCAAGCGCGGGGCTTGGGCCTTTCAGGCGACCATGGCGGCGAAACCGCCGAAGGTAAAGCCTAGTTCTTTGATTTGTCGACCATCTTGCCTGCGGAAATCCAGGGCATCATGCCGCGCAGCTTTTCACCGACCTGTTCGATCTGGTGTTCGTCGTTGATGCGGCGTGTCGCCTTGAAGAACGGCTGGCCGACCGCGTTTTCCTGCATGAAGTCACGCACGAATTTGCCGGTCTGGATATCGGTCAGCACGTCTTTCATGCGCTTCTTTGTCTCGTCATATGGCAGGATGCGCGGACCCGAGACATATTCGCCATATTCGGCGGTGTTCGAGATCGAATAATTCATGTTCGCGATGCCGCCTTCGTAGATCAGGTCGACGATCAGCTTGACCTCGTGCAGGCACTCGAAATAGGCCATCTCGGGCTCGTAGCCGGCTTCGACCAGGGTCTCGAAACCCATGCGGATCAGCTCGACCAGACCACCGCAAAGAACGGCCTGTTCGCCGAAAAGGTCGGTCTCGCATTCCTGACGGAAGTTGGTCTCGATGATGCCGGAACGCCCGCCACCGATGGCCGAGCAATAGGACAGGCCGATTTCCATCGCCTTGCCGGTTGCATCGTTGTGGACAGCCACAAGGCAGGGCACGCCGCCGCCTTTGGTGTATTCGCCGCGCACGGTGTGGCCGGGGCCCTTGGGGGCCATCATGATCACGTCAACGCCGGGTTTGGGTTCGATCAGGCCGAAGTGCACGTTCAGGCCGTGGGCGAAGGCGATGGCCGCGCCTTCCTTTAGGTTGTCGTGAACGTATTTGCGGTACGTCTCGGCCTGCAATTCATCGGGCATGGTGAACATGATCAGGTCGCACCATGC
>NZ_DAIPIW010000076.1:0-11781 GCF_036770585.1 Yoonia sp.
GTCCTTGGCGTCCATCTCGCCCAGGCCCTTGAAGCGCTGCACGTCGATCTTGCCTTTGCCGCCGAGGCCGCGGGCCAGCAGGGCCTCTTTTTCGGCGTCGTCGGCCACATAGACCCGCCGTGCGCCTTGCGTCAGCCGATAGAGCGGCGGGCAGGCGAGGTAGAGGTGGCCGTGGTCGATCAGCGGACGCATCTGGGTGAAGAAAAACGTCATCAGAAGTGACGCGATATGCGCCCCGTCCACATCCGCATCGGTCATGATGATGATCTTGTCATAGCGCAGGTCGTCGATGTTGAAGCGGGTGCCCATGCCGACCCCCAGCGCCTCGCAGAGATCGCTGATCTCGGTGTTCGAGGTCAGCTTGTTCGAGGCCGCCCCCAGCACGTTCAGGATCTTGCCCTTCAGCGGCAAGAGCGCCTGATATTCGCGGTCGCGCGCGCCTTTGCCCGACCCTCCGGCGCTGTCGCCCTCGACGATGAAAAGCTCGGTCCCGGCGCGGTCCTTGCGGGTGCAGTCGGTCAGCTTGCCGGGCAGGCGCAGTTTCTTGGTGGCGGATTTGCGGGCGGTTTCCTTTTCCTGCCGCCTGCGCATCCGTTCCTCGGCCCGCAGCACCAGAAAATCGAGGATCGCGCCCGCGGATTTCGTGTCATTGGCCAGCCAGTTGTCGAAGTGGTCGCGCACGGCCCCTTCGGTCATCTTGGCGGCGGATTCCGTCGACAGGCGGTCCTTGGTCTGGCCGACAAAGGCGGGGTCGGCGATAAAGCACGACACCAGCGCGCAGCCGCCCGACATCAGGTCTTCGCGCGTGATCAGCCCCGCCTTCTTGTTGTTCGCAAGCTCGCCATAGCCCTTGATGCCCTTCAGGATCGCGTTCCAGAAGCCCGCGACATGGGTGCCGCCTTCGGGGGTCGGCACGGTGTTGCAGTAGGACTGGATGAAACCGTCGCGGGCGGGGGTCCAGTTGATGGCCCATTCGACCTTGCCGGGCTCGCCGAATTTTTCCCGGAATTCCACGGTGCCGGCAAAGGGTTTGTCGGCATAGGTGCTGGCGCTGCCGAGCGTTTCCTTCAGGTAGTCGGCCAGACCGCCGGGGAAGTGGAAGGTGGCCTCTTGCGGGGTTTCGCCATCGTCGATGTCGGATTTCCAGCGGATTTCGACGCCAGAGAACAGGTAGGCCTTGGAGCGGATGGATTTGAACAGCCGCGCCGGTTTGAAGCGGTGGCTGCCGAAGATCTCGGCGTCCGCATGGAAGGTGACGGTCGTGCCGCGCCGGTTGGGGGCGGTGCCGATCCGGGCCACGGGGCCAAGGGGCACCCCGCGCGAGAAGCGCTGTTCATAAAGTTCCTTGTTCCGCGCGACCTGCACCACCATGCTGTCGGACAGCGCGTTCACCACCGACGCACCGACCCCGTGCAGGCCGCCCGAGGTCTGGTAGGCCTTGCCTGAAAACTTGCCGCCCGCGTGCAGGGTGCACAGGATCACCTCGAGCGCGCTTTTGTCGGGAAATTTGGGGTGCGGGTCGACGGGGATGCCGCGGCCGTTGTCGCGGATGGTGACGGAATGATCGCCGTGCAGTTCCACCTCGATCCGGTTGGCGTGGCCTGCCACCGCCTCGTCCATGGAGTTGTCCAGCACCTCGGCCACAAGGTGGTGCAGCGCGCGTTCATCGGTGCCGCCGATATACATGCCGGGGCGCTTGCGGACCGGTTCGAGCCCTTCGAGAACCTCGATCGAAGAGGCGTCATAATCACCCGGGGAGGCCCCGGAAAGCAGGTCATTGGCCATTGGATACCGCTCTTGTTCTTTTGGTTTGGGGTATAATGGCAGGGGCGCGGGCAGGGGGCAATCGGGGATTGTCAGACAGCCTTTTGCCGCAGCCAGTCGTCCAAAGTCTCTTCGTCGATCAGGCGCTGGGCGGTCTGGATGATGATGGTGCCGGCTTCCTCGACATCGTGATCGAGCCGGATGCCGTTAAGATAAAGGCAAACAAGCATTGCGCGATAGGCGGTGCGTTTGTTGGCGTCGTTGAAGACGTGACCGGTCGCGAGGGCAACCGCATAGGCTGCGGCAAGGTCGAAGCAATCCTCAATCATGCCATATGCAAGGCGATTATCGACGCGCCCCAAGGCCCCCTCGAGCGACTTGTTCAGCGCGCGCCCCTGTAGCTCGCCCGCGTTCAGGACGCGGTCGTGGATCTCCTCTACCATCTCGGGCGTCAGCAGAAGAAAGTTCATTTGTCTTTGAGATAATCAAGGACCGGCTGCGCCTGTTCGCGCGTGGCCTCCATTGCCGCAAGCACCTCGTCCCGCGTCGCATAGCGCGGCTCTTCGGCCAGGGTGGCCTCGGCGGGCACCAGATAGGCGACGCATCTGGAATTCTTCATCACCGCCACAGGCTTGCCGCCCGAACGTTCCAGGACCTTATGCGGTTCGCGCAGTTCGGTCATTGTGCAGATGTGGTTGGTCAACAGACGTGTCATGGCGTGTACCTCCAGATAGAGACGCAAATATACATTTCAGTATACACTTTCAAGCCTTTCCTGCGGCGATGACATCCGCTTGCGGTCCGGCCCCCAAGGGCTAGTCTGGCGCGCAAAGGAGACCTTTCATGCGTATTTTCTTCACGGGCGGCAGCGGCAAGGCAGGCAGACATGCGGTGCAATATCTGCTGGCGCAGGGCCATCAGGTCACGAATGCGGACCGCGTGCCCTCGGGGCTCGACGTGCCCGAACTGCTGATCGACCTGACCGATGCGGGGCAGGTGATCGGGGCGATGTCGCAATATGCGGGCTGGGACGATCTGGAAGACGGTGTGCCGACCTATGACGCCGTCGTGCATTTCGCCGCCGTCCCGCGCATCCTGCTGGGCACCGATGGCGAGTGTTTCCGCCAGAACACCATCACCACCTACAACGTGATCGAAGCGGCGGTGAAACTGGGCATCCGCAAGGTGATCTTTGCAAGCTCCGAGACGACCTATGGCGTCTGTTTCGCCAAGGGCGAGATCAAGCCGGACTATGTGCCGGTGGATGAGGACCACCCGACCGTGCCGCAGGACAGCTATGCCATGTCCAAGGTCTGTAACGAGGCGACGGCGCGGTCGTTTCAGGCGCGCACGGGGTGCGATATCTACGGTCTGCGGATCAACAACGTGATCGAGCCGCATGAATACGCCGAAAACTTCCCCGCCTACATGCAGGACCCCGCCACGCGCCGCCGCAATATCTTTGCCTATATCGACGCGCGCGATCTGGGGCATATGGTGGATTGCTGCCTGAAGACCGACGGGCTGGGGTATCAGGTCTTCAATGTGGCCAACGACGATCTGTCGGTGGGGATCACCAGTGATCAGGTCATCGCGCAATTCTATCAAGGTGTCACGGTGCGCCGCGTGATGCGCCCCGACGAGACCTTCTATGCCAACGACAAGGCCAAGCGGATGCTGGGGTTCCAGCCCAGGCATAGCTGGCGGGATGTCTTGGAATGAGCTTTCCAGCTTTCGATCTGGCGGCCTTCGAGGCGGCATCGGGTGAAAGGCGGGCAGCACTGGCGGCCGATCTTGACCGAATCTGCCGCGAGACCGGCTTTCTCGTGCTGGAAGGGCACGGGCTGGACGATGCCGTCATTGCGGGCGTCTGGGATGCGGCGCGGGCCTTCTTTGCATTGCCGCCTGAAGCCAAGCAGGCGGTCGCGCCCCCCTATCAGGGGTATGCCTACGGTTATCTGGGACCGGATGCCGAGGCCTTGGCGCGCTCCAGGGGCGAAGAGACACCGCCCGACCTCAAGGAAAGCTTCAACGGCGGCCCCCTGCGGGTGCCGGAAGATGCCTCGCCCGATGCGATGAACTTCTGCTACCAGCCGACGCTCTGGCCTGATCTGCCGGGTTTCCGTCCGGCGTGGGAGGCCTACTATGCCGCGCTGGAGGATCTCGCCGCGCGGATCATGCGGGCCTTTGCGGCAGCGCTGAAACTGCCCGAGGATCATTTCGACCGGTTCATCGCCCACCCGATTTCGGCCCTGCGGGCGCTGCACTATCCTGCGACCATCGGTGCGCCGCTGGATCGGCAGCAGCGGGCGGGGGCGCATACGGATTATGGCTCGCTGACGATCCTTCTGCCGCAGCCGGGAAGCCAGGGCTTGCAGGTGCAGATGGATGGAGAATGGGTCGATGTGCCCGCGCCCGAAGGGGCCTTTGTCATCAACATCGGTGATCTGATGGAACGCTGGACGGCGGATGCCTGGGTCAGCACCCTGCACCGCGTGGTGGCCAGACCGGATCAGCCCGCGCGGCAGTCCTTGGCGTTCTTTCACCAGCCCGACTGGGATGCCGAGATCGTGCCGCTGGATGGATCGGACGCCTATCCGCCGGTCCGGTCGGGTCCTTACCTGATGGGCAAGTTTCAGGCGACCGGGGTCTAGGGGCTGCCGGCATCGGCAGGACCTTGCAGGTCCGCGCAGATTGCCTGAGCCTGTCCATTGTCGCCCTGATGGTCCAAGGTTAGATATGTGCCATGCGCCTGCCCCTGTCCCAGCCCCTGACCCTGATCGCCCTTGTCTGCCTGCCGACATCGCTTGTCAGTCATCCGCATGTTTTCGTCGCCGCATCGGTGCGTGTGGTCTTCGACCATGCGGGCGGGGTCGCGGTGCATCTGGACTGGCAGTATGACGACTTCTTCTCGCTGCTGGTGACCTCGGATCTGGGGCTGGACATGGACGGCGACCTTGTGCTGACCGCCGAGGAACAGGCGCTGCTCGATACGGAAATCGCGGCATGGCCGCCGGATTATGCAGGCGACCTCGAGGTGATGCAGGGCGAAGCGGTCCTGCCGCTTGGCGAGAAGTTCGATCATTCCATGGTCTATCAAGAGGGTGTCTTTACCGAACGCCATGCCCGTCCGGTCGAAGGTGTCATGGCCGATGCGCCCTTGCTGATCCGGGTCTATGATCCGGCCTTCTATACCGCCTACGACCTGACCGGTCCCGTCACCGTCGAGGGCCGCGACGATTGCATGGTCGAGATCATCCGCGCCGATCTCGATGCCGCCTATGCATTGGCCGAGAGCCTCTTGGGCGGGCCGATGGACGCGCAGGGGCCGGACGATTATTTTCCCGCGATTGGCGATGCCTTCGCGGATACGATCCAGATCACATGCGCTGGTCTCTGATCGGTCTGGCCGCTTTCGGTGCGGCGGCGCTTTGGCTTTGGGGCTTTGGCGGTGCGCAGGATGTGATGCGGATGGCCGCCTCGGCGCAACGGGACGTGCAGAACGCGATGGCGGCGGCCTTGCGCGGGTTGCGCGCGGGCGATGCGGGCGCGCTGGCGAGCCTCTGGGCCTTGTGTTTCGCCTATGGTTTCGTTCATGCGGCGGGGCCGGGCCATGGCAAACTGGTGATCGGCGGCTATGGCGCGGGCACGCGGGTGCCGGCGAGGCGGCTGGCGGGGCTGGCGCTGGCGGCCTCGCTTGCGCAGGCGGCGACGGCGGTGGTGCTGGTCTATACGGCGGTGCTGGTGCTGGGCTGGGGGCGCGCGCAGATGACAGCGGTCGCGGATGAGGTGCTGGCACCCGTCAGTTACGCAATGATCGCCGCCGTCGGCCTGTGGCTGGTCTGGCGCGGGCTGCGGCTGTTGCGTCCCCGCCATGACCACACCCACCACGGCCATGATGCGGTCTGCGCAACCTGCGGTCATGCCCATGCACCGACGCCCGAGCAGGCCGCCGGGGTGCGGTCGCTGCGCGATGCCGTAGCGATCATTGCCAGCATCGCGATCCGCCCCTGCACCGGCGCGCTGTTCCTGCTGATTCTGACGTGGCGCTTCGGCCTTGACTGGGCGGGGATCGTCGGCGCTTTCGTGATGGGGCTTGGCACGGCGAGCATCACGGTGCTGGTCGCCTTCGCCGCCGTCGGCCTGCGTGAAAGCACGCTGAAACTTGTCGGCAATGCCGCCGTCGGGCGCACTCTGGCATGGGGGCAGATCCTTGCCGGTGGCATCGTTGCCACCCTTGCGCTGCAATTGGTGATCCGCAGTCTCTGATCTTTCTAGACCTGCCCAAATTTCGGGCATAAGGCTGACGCCATGGAAAGCATCGCCCTGACATATCCGCAACACGCACGCGCCATCTGGAAACTCGGCCTTCCGCTGATTCTGTCGAATGTGGCGCAGTTCGCGATTCACATGACCGATACGGTCATGCTGGGCTGGTACAATGTGACGGCGCTGGCGGCGGTGACGATCGCCTCGACCATGTTCTTCGTCATCTTCATCGTGGGCGCGGGCTTTGCACAGGCGGTCTCGCCGCTGGTGGCCGAAGCCGCCGAGGGCGGGGACGAGGTGCGCGTGCGCCGTGTCACCCGCATGGGCATGTGGCTGTCGATCATCTACGGGCTGGCGGTCACCATCCCCTTCTTCTGGACCGAGCAGATCCTTGTCGCCATCGGGCAGGATCCCGAGGTGGCGGCACTGGGCCATATCTATCTGCAGATCGTGATCTGGCAGATGGTGCCTGCGCTGATCGTCTGGACGCTGAAATCGTTTCTGGCCGCGCTGGAGCACACGGCGATCATCCTCTGGGCCACGGTCGGCACGGCGGTGCTGAACGTGCTGGTCAACTACCTGCTGATCTTCGGCAACTGGGGCTTTCCCGAACTGGGGATCACGGGGGCGGCCATTGCCTCGCTTTCGGTGAATATCGCGGCGGTCCTGATGCTGGTGGCCTATATCAACCGCTATCTGCCGCAATACGAATTGTTCAAGAACTTCTGGCGCAGCGATGCCGAGATCATGCTGCGCGTCTTCAAGCTGGGCTGGCCGATCGGGCTGACATCGCTGGCGGAAGGCGGGTTGTTCAGCGCCTCGGCGGTGATGATGGGCTGGATCGGGGCGCTGGAACTGGCGGCACATGGCATCGCGATCCAATTGGCGGGGCTGACCTTCATGGTTCATATCGGGTTCAGTCAGGCGGCGACAGTGCGCGCGGGCCGTGCGCTGGGCCGCCGGGACGAGGAAGGTCTGCGCCGTGGCGGCAAGACCGCCATCGGCATGTCGGCGGGCTATGCCCTGGTCACCTCGTCGCTGTTTCTTTTGTTCCCTGCCTTTCTGGTGGGGCTTTTCGTCGATCCCTCTGACCCTGACCGCGCGATGCTGATCCAGATCGGCGCCTCGCTGGTCATGGTGGCGGCGCTGTTCCAACTGGTCGACGGATTGCAGGTGCTGGCGCTGGGCCTTTTGCGCGGGGTGCAGGATACCACCGTCCCGATGCTGATGGCGACCGTCAGCTACTGGCTGATCGGACTGCCGGTCAGCTATGTCATGGCCTTCCCGCTGGGGCTGGGCCCTGTGGGCCTGTGGCTGGGGCTGGTGATCGGGCTGGGCTGCGCGGCGGTCACGCTGCTGTGGCGGTTCTGGGGGCGATCCGTGCGGATCACCCCCGCGATGCCGGTTCTAGCCGAGTAGGTCGAGGTCCCGCAGCCGCAGCCGTGGTGTCCTGAGCAGCCCGAAATCCTCGAACGACGACTTGTGCGGAAAGAGCGCAAGGAACGCCCGCAGCGACTCCGCCCGCAGGCCGAGGTTGAAGGCGCTGCCGGGATGCAGGCTTTCGATCGCAAGGCCGTTGACATCGAAGGCGCATTGGCCCTGAAAGCCGAACTGGTAGAGCGTGACCAAAGTGGTCGGCCGCAGCTTGATCAGGTTGTTGCCATCGACGAAATCGGCGGCGGGGATGAAGGCCGTGTCGCTGCCGCTGACCTTGCGGATGCCGGGCGCGCGATGCAGCAGGCGGGCGCCGTGGCCAAGGACCAGATCGGTCGAGGGACGACTGTAGCCGAAGGCATCGGCTGTGATCCGCGTCATTTCCGCAAGCGGCGTATTCGCGCCGATCTCTTGTGCGTTGAAGGTCAGCGACCCGCGCCATTGCACGGTCTCGAAACTGCCGTCGGCCAGCTTCAGTCGGTCGCCGGGATAGACCTGCTCGACCGTGGTGATGCCAAGGTCTCCGGTCACCAGCGCGCCTTGCTTGAGAACGCTGAAGGCCTGCTCGAAGGCAGGGTGTGCAGCCGCGATCAGGTGTTGCTCGCAAACCGAACGGGTCCGGTCCAGATAGAGAATATCGAATTTCCGGCGCGCCATCCGCCCTTCGGCAGGGTCATCGGCAGGCCGCTGCGGCCGTCGCAAAGCGGGGGTCGCTATATAGCTGTCTGAAAAAATGGAATTGGGGGAATGATCCATGTGAAGGCCTAATTTGCAGGGTTCACATCCGGCGTTGTCCCACCAACAACGTCAGATGCAATACTGATTACTGTTACAATTGCCGAGCGCCGGAGAGAGGGACTGGTCGTCGAAACCGGACGACCCCTTCAGCGACGCTCACAAGCGGCGGTCAGGCGACTTCGGTCTGACGTGGCTTGATGCGGCGGATTTTCTGCAAATCGATAGGTTTCGCGGCCCGGCGTATGATCATCGCCTTGCGGGGCTCACCACGAGAGAAGGGCATATGGCTGTCGTAAGCTGCAACGGCGGCTTCGAGCGATTTTTGCCAGCGACTTTTCATCATTGATACCTCTTATGTCTTGACCCTCACCTTTTTGCGGGGCCATTGAGATAAGTGTCGCGCGGTAAACTGGCGATTTTTTGACGGATTGGCGGACATTCTCCGAGAGGCGAAGATTTTCTCTCAAAATGCATAACGGTATGAAATCAGTGGCATTTCTGCCGATTTTGCCCGGTCTTTCAGACCCTCCGCTTCACGAAAATGGGCGAAGTTGTCTTAATTCGTCCATCTCGCGGCCCGCTAAAGCCGGATGGCCGAGATCAGTCTGCCGTAGTCGGCCTCGCGCTTGTGGACCGAGCGGCGATAGCTGAAAAATCTCTGTGCGTCCTGATAGGTGCAATGTCCGGTCCATGCCGCCTGCCCGACACCCGAAGCGCGCAGCCGGTCAAGGCCGAATCCCGGCAAATCGAGGTGGAACCGGTCGCCCTTGCCGCGTGAAAAGAACCGCGCAAAGGCGCTGTCGCGCGCAAGGAACTGGTCGCGCAATTCCGGCCCGACCTCATAGGCTGTCTGGCTGATCGTCGGTCCGATGACGGCGCTGATGTCGGCGCGCGTGGCGCCAAGGGCCTCCATCTGCGCGACGGTTGCCTCGAGCACGCCTGATACAGCACCTTTCCACCCCGCATGGGCGGCCCCGATCACCCCCGCTTTGGGATCGGCAAAAAGAACCGGCTGGCAATCCGCCGTCAGGATGCCAAGTGCAACGCCCTTGGTCGTCGTTACCATGGCGTCCACCTTTGGCGCAGGGGACATGGGGGCGGTCACGACAACCACATCGGCCGAATGGATCTGGTGCACCCCTGCCAGCATGTCGGGGGCGACGCCCATCGCCTCGGCGACGCGGGCGCGGTTGATCGTCACGACGTCATGCTGGTCGGAACTGCCATGGCCGCAATTCAGGCCGTGGAACACGCCCGACGACGCTCCGCCCGCACGCCCGAAAAAGCCGTGGGTCATACCGGAGAGCAGCGGGCTGGTGATGACATCCAAGCTCATGGATCAAGTCCGGGTGGCGGGGTCGCGGTTGCGGGATAAAGTCCGATTACCTTGAAAAGGGTGCCCATTTCATCAGGGTGGGTCAAGCGCCTGTGTGCGGCGATATGGGCGGCCAGCCCCTCGCCCTGAAGGGACCGTGCCAGCGCCTGCGCGCGGTCGGTGATGCCCAGCCGTTCCAGAAACACGCCCTGCGGGGTGACGCGGGTATGTCTGGCGGGGGGCGCGTGGCGGGCGATCTCGGCGAAATCCACATGGGCGGTCAGGTCGGCCGCGCCCGGGGTGGTCAGCGGATCGACGTGATCGTGCCCCCTGAGCGCCTGAAGCGTGTCACCAAGCGAGGTCCAGTCGCCATAGTCGATGATCAGTGCGGCACCGCCATGGGTGGCGATGCGACTGGCGATCTGCTGCACCATGGCGGGCAGGGCGGGGCAGATTTCCACAAGGTCACCGTCCCCGGTGTCGGCCAGCCGGTGTTCCAGCAGGGCAAGCGGTGCAGGGGCGGAAAGGCCCAAGGTCAAGCGGTCATCTTCGAGGCCCACCATCCGCTCGCGCCAGCCGTCACCGTCGCGGATGAATTGCCGGATCGGCAGGGCGTCGAAAAACTCGTTGGCGATCAGGAAAAGCGGCGCGTCGGGCAGGGTGGTGACACTGTCGTGCCAATGGGCAAGTGGAAGGGCCTTGGCCTGCAATGCCTTGAGCGTGGCCGAGGTCTCGACCAGATGCACCTTTGCCGCGGCGTGAAATCCCGGCACGGCTTTCGTGGCCCGCAGGACATCGGCCATCAGCGTCCCGCGCCCGGGGCCGAGTTCGGCCAGCGTGAAGGGTGTCGGGCTTCCCTGATCCAGCCAGGCCTGTGCCAGAGACAGGCCGATCAGCTCGCCGAACATCTGGCTGATCTCGGGGGCGGTGATGAAATCGCCCGCCGCGCCGAAAGGATCGCGCGTGGCGTAATAGCCATGGGTCGGGTGCATCAGGCACTCGGCCATGTAGTCGGCGATGGTGATGGGGCCGGTGCGGGCGATGCGGGCCGCGATGATCTCGGCCAGCGGGGTCATCGCCGCCGCGCCACCAGCACCACGGTCAGGCCGACAAGGATCATCGGCAGGGTCAGCGTCTGCCCCATGGTCAGGCCGATGCCGTTGATATGGAAGGCCAGCCCCAGCGGATTGCCTTCCGAGACGAATTGCGCATCGGGCTGGCGGACGAATTCGACGACAAAGCGCGACAGACCATAGCCGAGGAAAAAGATGCCCGACAGCAGCCAGTGCCGTTTCAGCGCGCCAAAGCGGAAGGCCAGCAGCATCAGGACAAGGCCCAGCAGAAGGCCCTCCAGCCCCGCCTCGTAAAGCTGCGAGGGGTGGCGGACGCAAGGCTCCGTTGCGGTGGCGCAGGATTGGGCGGCGGCACCGGGAAAGATCACGCCCCAGGGCAGGTCGGTCGGACGGCCCCAAAGCTCGGCATTGATGAAATTGGCGATGCGCACCAGCAGGATCGCGGGGGTGGCGGACACCGCGATGATATCGGCCAGTTCCGGCAGCGGCACCTTGTGGCGGCGGCTGAACAGGATCACCGCCAGCACGACGCCAAGGAACCCGCCGTGGAACGACAGCCCGCCTTCCCAGATGCGGACGATGTCCAGCGGATCGGACAGGAATTCTCCCGGCTTGTAGAACAGCACATAGCCCATCCGCCCGCCCGCGATGACGCCGACGACGATATAGGTGAGCAAATCCTCTAACTGTTTGACCTGCAGCGGCGGTTCGCCCCGCCAGAGCTGCGGACGCTGGATCGCCAAGCGGATGATCCAGTAGCCCAAGGCGATCCCCACGATATAGGCCATCGCATACCAGCGCAGGGCGATGTTGACCCCGAAAACCTCGAAACCGAAGATAATGGGCGAGATATCGGGAAAGGGTATCGCGGCAAACATGGGCTTTGATTGTCCGGCCCATGCGGCAAAGTCAACAGGGCAAGCTCAGAGGTTGAGAAGCGGCCCGCGAAGGCCCATATAGAAGTCAGGCAATTCCGGAGAGAGCCATGCAGAGCAACAACAAGTTTTTCGATGATCTGAGCCAGTTGATGACCAACGCGATGGGCGTCGCCCAAGGTGCGCGGGACGAGGCGCAGACCGCCATGAAGTCGATGATGGACCGCTGGCTGGCTGACCGCGATTTCGTCACCCGCGAAGAATTCGACGCGGTGCGCGCGATGGCGCAAAAGGCGCGGGAAGAGAACGAGGC
>NZ_DAIPIW010000077.1:0-11581 GCF_036770585.1 Yoonia sp.
CTGAAGTCGCGGCTTTACCAGATGGAACTGGACAAGCGCTCGGCCCTTGTCACCGAAGCCCATGAGAACGCGGGCGATGCGGGCTGGGGCAACCAGATCCGGTCCTATGTGTTGCAGCCCTACCAGATGGTGAAGGACCTGCGGACGGGATATGAGACCTCGGACACCAAAGGCGTTCTCGACGGTGCTTTGGACGGGTTCATGGCGGCCACATTGGCGCTGAACGTCTCGGGCAAGAGCCGGGCAGAGGCGAAGGCGGACTAGGCTTTCCGGGGGGCCGCAGATCGGGGTGGGGGACGGCATGGCCGATTTTCTGGACTGGGATGCATGGCGCTTGCGGGCAGCGCTTGAGGCGCGCGAGGTCTCGGCCGTGGCGCTGATGCAGGCCAGCCTTGACCGCATCGCGCGGGACAATCCGCGAAAGACCGCCATCGTTTCTTTGCGGGATGAGGGCGCTTTGCTGGCCGAGGCACAGGCGGCCGATCAGGCCACCGCGCGCGGGCCGCTGCACGGCCTGCCGCTTGCGGTCAAGGACCTTGCCAATGTGGCAAGTCTGCCCACCTCGCTGGGATCACCCGCCTTTGCAGGCACCATCGCCGCCAAAAGCGACATCATGGTCCGGCGGATGCAGGATGCGGGCGCGATTGTCATCGGCAAGACGAATACGCCGGAATTCGGGCTCGGCAGCCACACCTATAACCCGGTTTTCGGCGCGACGGAAAATGCGACCGAACCGGGGATGTCGGCGGGCGGGTCATCGGGCGGGGCGGCGGTGGCGCTGGCCTGCGGGATGGTCGCGCTGGCGGATGGATCGGACATGATGGGCAGCCTGCGCAACCCGGCAGGCTGGAACAGGGTTTACGGGTTCCGGCCCACATGGGGGCTGGTGCCGGACGAACCTGTCGGGGACCTCTTTCTGCATCAGCTTTCGACGAATGGTCCGATGGGGCGCTGCCCGCGCGATCTGGCGCTGCTCTTGGATGTGCAGGCCGGACCCGATCCGCGCCAACCTCTCGGGAGGCCGCATGAACCCGTGGCGCCCAGACTGCGCGGGGAAGTGGCGGGCCGCAAGATCGCCTGGCTTGGCGACTGGGGCGGGGCCTATCCGATGGAGGCGGGCGTGCTTGCGACCTGCGAGGCAGGTCTGGCGCGCCTTGCGCAGATGGGATGCGAGGTGGTCGCGGTTCCGCCGCCATTTCCTGCCGCCGCACTGTGGGAGGCATGGACGGTCCTGCGCTCTTGGTCGATCGCGGCCTCGCGCGGGCCGCTTTATCGGGACGGCGGCAGCCGCGAGTTGTTGAAGCCCGAGGCGGTCTGGGAGATCGAGCGCGGGCTGGCCCTGACGGGCGAGGATATCCAGCGGGCAAGCGCCCTGCGGTCGGACTGGTTCCGCGCGGCTGATGCCTTGTTTCAGTCCTTCGATGCCTTCGTTCTGCCGACTGCCCAATGTTTCCCTTTCCCCATCGGCTGGCACTGGCCGCGCGAGATCGGCGGCGTGGCGATGGACACCTACCACCGCTGGATGGAGGTCGTCGTGCCTGTCAGCCTGATCGGTCTGCCGACGATTGCCGTGCCGCTGCGGGGCGCGCGTCCGATGGGCTTGCAAATCGCGGGCAAGCGGGGTGATGATCTGACCGTGCTGCAACTGGGAGAGGCGTGGCACGAGGGAGGGTAGATCATGGCCGAAACGGTGACAGTCAACCGGTTGCAGCTTGCGGACCTGCGGGCGGTGCTTGCGGCGGGCTGGCGTGATTTCCGCCGCGCACCGCAATACGGGCTTTTCTTCAGCGCCGTTTACGTGGTGGGCGGCTTTGTCATGCTTTGGGTCGGGGCGGGGCATGTCACATGGACGCTTGCGACATCGCTGGGCTTTCCGCTGCTGGCGCCCTTTGCGGCGGCGGGGCTTTACGAGGTCAGCCGCCGTCTGGAGGTCGGCGAACCGCTTGATTGGGGTGGTGTTCTGGGCATCGTCTGGCGCGAGCGCACACGGCAACTGCCGTGGCTGGGGGCGATCATCGTGATCTACTTTCTGTTCTGGACGTTTCTGGCCCATATGATCTTTGCCCTTTTCATGGGGCTGTCGACGATGACCAACATCAGCCAAAGCTACGAGGTCTTTCTGACCCCCAACGGCCTGGCGATGATCGCCGTCGAGCTGGGTGTCGGGGCCGTGCTGGCGTTCTTGCTGTTCTCGCTGACCGTGGTCAGCCTGCCGTTGGTGTTGGATCGCGAGGTGGATTTCGTCACCGCCATGCTGACCAGCCTGCGGGCGGTGCGCGAAAACCTGATGGTCATGGGCCTTTGGGCGGCGTTCATTGCCGTCCTGTCCCTGATCGCGCTTTTGCCGTGGTTTCTGGGGCTGATGGTGGTGCTGCCGGTCCTCGGCCATGCCACATGGCATGTCTATCGCCGCACCCTGACATGAAAAAGGGCGCCGCTATGGGCGCCCTTTCGCAAAATCAAGTTGCTCTATGCCTGCTACTTTGCCTCTGGCGCGGGTGTCGTTGCGGTGGCGGGCATCTTCTTTGCGCCATTCGACAGCGGATCATCCTGACGCTGCACGGAACCTTCGAAATGCGCGCCGCTTTCGATCGCGATGGTCTTGTGGATGATGTCGCCTTCGACGCGGGCGGTCGATGTAAGGCGGACCTTCAGGCCGCGCACGCGCCCGACGATCCGGCCATTGACGACCACATCGTCGGCCACAACCTCGCCCTTGATCGTGGCACCTTCACCGACGGTCAGAAGATGCGCGCGAATGTCGCCCTCGACCTGACCTTCGACCTGGATGTCGCCGGTGGTCTTGAGGTTACCGGTGATTAGCAGATCGGACGAGAGAACCGATGCGGGCGGCTTCGGCTTTGGGGTGGTGGCCTTGAAATCGGTCCCGGCAGGTTTGGTGCTGTCCGTGGTTTTGGCGGCATCCGCGTCCGAGGCCTTGGGGGCGGGTTCGTTGATCTTGGATTTAGAAAACATCTCGTCCAGCTCTTATATAGTTCATGGGGTTGACGGGGATGCCGCTTTCGCGGACTTCGTAGTGAAGGTGGGGGCCGGTCGAGCGACCGGAATTGCCCAAGGCACCGATGCGATCTCCACGCGAGACTCGTTGACCGACACGCACATCCATCGCGTTGAGGTGGGCATAGCGGGTCTCGATCCCAAAGTCATGCTGAATCTTGATCAGCCGCCCGTAGCCAGAGGTCCAGCTTGCATGGGTGACGGTGCCGTCGGCGGTCGCATAGACCGGCAGGCCGATGGACCCGGCGAAATCGGTGCCGGCATGCAGGCGGCCCCAGCGCTGGCCGAAGCCCGAGGTCATCCGGTACCCCGACCGGACCGGCATCGAGAAGGGCACCTTTTCGGCGGCGATCCGGTAAAGGTTGATCCGGTCCATGGCGGTCAGGATGGCATTGGCGCGCAGGGCGTCGGGGTCGGGTTCGGCCCCGCGGGTCGAGAACTGGATCGGGGTCAGCGAGCCACCGGTGCCGGAATAGCCCTGCCGCACCTGATTGATCAGTGTATCGGGGTTCATGCCAGCGGCGCGGAACATCCGGTCGAGCGGTTCGACAGAGACCAGCATCGCCTCTTCCAGCTGGCGGAAGATCTGGTCGTTGCGTTCCTGCTGCAACCGCAGTTCCAGTTCCAGTTCCTGCGCCTGGGTAATGGCGAATTCGGCGTCGCGCGCGATCTTGTCGCGCTCGGCCGCGGTCTCGGCCAGCGCCGAGGACAAAAGCCCGAGGGTGCCGTTCGCTTCAGAGCTTTGGGCGACCGTGTTGCCGTTCTCGCCTTCGGCTTCGATGGCGGCAAGCTGGGCCAGCGCGTCTTCTCGCAGGCGCATCGCATCACGCAGCGTGGCCTGCACGGCTTCGAGGCCGCGTTCCAGTTCGCCGCGTTTCTCTTCGACTTCCAGCAGTTGCGACTGCATGACCGAAATCTGGGTCAAGGCCGCGTTGAAACGGTCATGGGCAGCCGCCGCTTCCATGGCGCGGCTGTCGCGTTCTTGCGACAAGGCGTTAAGCCGATCTTCATAGACCATCTGTTCGCGTTCGGCCTGCGCGCGGAAATTGCCTGCGCCGATACTGTCCATCAGCAAGATCGCGGTGGCGATGATGGTCCACCCAACGACCAGCACCGAGCCTGTCCATGCGACCAGTTGGGTTTCGGGCTTGAGACGGATAAAACGGGTTTCCTCGTCCGACCGCAGAAACAGGCGCTTTTCTGGAAAAACGCGCTCGAGCATTCCGTGCAAACGTGATGTCAGTCGTGATCTCACGCTCTGGTTTTCTCCGTCCCTGTGGTGCTTGACACAACGCCAGCGGCGGTGCCCCGTTTCCGTTTACGCAGGCAGGCGGGGGGCTGCAAGTTCTTTGGCGGCAGATTTTCTGAAATCCCCGTCATCACGCGAGATCAGCGGTCTTCTGCCGATCCCGCAGCGCCGGACCGCCGCCCGGGGCAGCGGATCATTTCGGCAAGGATCAGACCGCGCGGGCCGCTTCCAGAACGGCCTCGACATGGCCGGGGACTTTGACCTTGCGCCAGACCTGCGCAATCTTGCCGTCGGCACCGATCAGGAAGGTGGCGCGTTCGACTCCCATATAGGTCTTGCCATACATGCTTTTCTCGACCCAGGTGCCGTAGCTTTCGCAGACGTCGCCCTCTGCGTCGGACAAAAGCGCGATCTTGAGGTCATGTTTGGCGACGAACTTGTCGTGTTTGCCGACGCTGTCCTTCGAGACGCCGAGGATCACGGTGCCGGCGGCTGCGAATTCCGCGACCATATCGGTAAAGCCGATCGCCTCTTTCGTGCAACCGGGCGTGTCGTCCTTGGGGTAAAAGTAGAGAACGACCTTCTTGCCCTTGAAATCGGACAGGTTGACCGCGCCGCCGCCGTCGCGGGGCAGGGTGAAGGTGGGGGCGTTGTCGCCAACTTCGGGATGTGACATGCAATGGTCCTTTCGCGCTCGCTGAGCCGCGTCTTGTTTTAGTGTGTGAATTGCGAAGATAAAGGGCGGCAAGCCAAGTGACAGGAAACGATGTCGGACGACACCCCCGCAACAGAACCCAACAAACCTGTCCGGCGCAGGCCGATGCCGCGCTGGCTGTTCTGGCTGCGGGCGGGGTTCGTTCTGTCGCTCCTGCCGCTGGCCTTTGCGGCTGCGGCCGCCGTGATGATGATCGACCGCGAGATCACCGCGCCAAGCTGGATCGAAGACCGTGTCGCAGCACGGGTGGCCGAGGTCCTGCCGGGCGCGCAGCTTGATTTCGGAGCGATCACCATCAGGATCGGCCGCGACGGTCATCCGCGTGTCAGGCTGGTCGATACCCGTCTGCTGGACGAGGGCGGTCTGACGCTGACGCGGGTGCCTTTGGTCGAGGGTCTGATCTCGCCCCGGGGGTTGATCCTGCAACGCGAATTGCTGGTGCAGGAGGTCCAGTTGGTCGGGGCGCAGATCAACCTGCGCCGCGCGCTTGACGGGTCGGTCTCGCTGGCGTTCGGCGCGAACACCCGAAACGAGCGGCAGGCGCGCAACCTTCCCGAGCTTCTCGACCAGTTCGATCAGGTCTTCGAGCGTCCCGCCCTAGCCGCCCTTGAACTGGTGCAGGCCGAGGGGCTGATCGTGAATTTCGACGATGCCCGCGCGGGCCGTAGCTGGATCGTGGACGGCGGTCGGCTGACGCTGGATCTGCGCGCGGCCCAGACGGTCTTGCGCGGCGATTTTGCGCTTTTGGCCGGGCGTCCGGATGTGACGGCGGTGCGCCTGTCCTACACCAGCCCGCGCGGCAGCCGCAGCGCGCAGATCGGGCTGAACATCGACAATGCGGTGGCCAGCGATCTGGCGACGCAATCGCCTGCGCTATTGTGGCTGGCGGGCGTGAACGCCCCGATCAGCGCCGACCTGCGCACCAGCCTTGATGCCGAAGGAAAGCTTGGCCCGCTGAACGCGCGGCTGGAGTTGGGCGCAGGCGCTTTCCAGCCCAACCCGGGCAGCCCCGCCGTGCGCTTTACCGATGGACGGGCCTATTTCAACTTCGATCCTGTCCGCGACCTGATCACCTTCAGCGAAATGACCGTGCGGTCGGACTGGGGCCGTCTGCGGGGCGAGGGCTCGGCCTATCTGCGGGCGTTTCGCGACGGTTTTCCGCAGGCGATCCTTGGTCAGTTGCGGCTGACGGATGTCGCGGTCAATCCCGATGGGCTGTTCGAGACGACGCCCGTATTGCCTGCGCTTGCGGTCGATCTGCGGGCGCGTTTCGATCCTTTCGTGCTTGATATCGGTCAGGTCGTGGCGCGTGACGATGCCAGCCGCACCATCGCGTCGGGCCGCATCGCGGCCACCGATGCGGGTTGGGACGTTGCGCTGGATACCGAGACGGACCAGATCGCGCCTGCGCGGGTGCTGGATTTCTGGCCACCGGACTTCCGGCCCGGGTCGCGGCGCTGGTTTGCCAACAACGTCTCGGACGGCCTGCTGACGGATGTGGTCATGGGCTTGCGGATCGCCCCCGAGCGGGGCATGCGCACGGCACTTGGATTTGCCTTTGAAGAGGCATCCGTCACCTTCATGCCGACGATGCCGCCGATCAGGGAGGCCAGCGGTGTGGCAAGCCTTGAGGACAGCCGTTTCGTCGTCAGTCTCGATTCGGGGCAGGTTCTGGCGCCGGAAGGCGGTCTGGTCGATCTGGCCGGTTCGACCATGGTGGCCGAGGATCTGCGGCAGAGGCCCTCGCCCGCCTATGTCGATCTGCGCACGCAAAGTGCGATCACGGCGGCGCTGTCGGTGCTGAACCAACCTCCGTTCACCTATCTCGACCGCGCGAATGTGCCTGTCACCGTTGCGGAAGGACAGGCGCAGGTCACAGGGCGGATTTCATGGCCGCTGAAAAACCAGATCCAGCCGGACGAGGTCACCGTGGCAATGACGGCAGACCTGACCGCAGTCCGCAGCGATGGTCTCGTGCCCGGGCGGATGCTGACCTCGCCACGGTTGCAGGTGACGGCGAGTCGCGACGGGATCAACATTGCCGGACCGGTCAGGCTGGGCGCGGTTTCGGCCTTGGGCGCATGGGACCGGCGGTTCGACAATCCGGGCAGCCGCGTGCTGGCGAATGTGACGCTGTCGCAGGCGTTTCTCGACGAGTTCGGGATCGCGCTGCCACCCGGCACGGTTGCGGGACAAGGACAGGGCGAACTGGCGATGGAATTGGGTCAGGGACCGCCGCGCTTTTCCTTGCGGTCCGATCTTCAGGGGATGACGGTCGCGATCCCCGCCGTGGGCTGGTCCAAGCCGCCCGGCACGCGTGGCAATCTGCTGATCGAGGGCCGCTTGGGGGCAGTTCCAGATGTCACGCGGCTCGAGGTGGGGGGCGGCGGATTGCAGGCGGCGGGATCGGTGACGCTGACACCGGCGGGCCAGCTTGCCGCGGCAAGGTTCTCGCAGGTCAGGGTCGGCAACTGGCTGGATGCGCCAATCACGCTGGAGGGGCGCGGTGCGGGTCTGCCGCCTGCGGTGCGGATCACGGGGGGCAGTCTGGACTTGCGCCGCGCGCAATTCGGCGCGGGCCAAGGCGAGAGCGGGCCGATCTCGATCGCGCTTGACCGGTTGCAGATCACCGAAGGCATCGCCCTGCGCGGCTTTCAGGGCCAGTTTCGCGGCGATGGCGGGTTTCGGGGCGAGTTCACCGCATCGCTCAACGGGGATGCGCCGATTGCCGGGGCTGTCGCGCCGCGCGACGGACGCTCGGCCGTCAGGTTGCGCAGCCCGGATGCGGGGGCGCTGTTGCGCGCGTCGGGGCTGATCGAGACGGCGACGGGCGGTGCCCTTGACCTGACGCTTTTGCCCGCCAGCGGTGCGGGGGAATTTGACGGGACGCTGGCGATTGCCGGACTGCGGCTGCGCGATGCGCCGACCATGGCGGCCTTGCTGGATGCGATCAGCGTCGTGGGGCTGTTGCAGCAATTGGACGGGCAGGGCCTGTCGTTCGATGCGGTGGATGCGCGGTTCCGGCTGACCCCGGATGCGGTGATCATTTCCGAGGCAAGTGCTGTCGGGCCGGGGCTTGGCATTTCCGTTGATGGGACCTACACGCTGGCCAGCAGGGCCATCGACCTGCAGGGGGTGGTCTCGCCGTTCTTCCTGCTCAATCAGGTCGGGTCGTTTCTGACGCGAAGGGGGGAAGGCTTGATCGGGTTCAACTTTAACATCACCGGCGCTTCGGACGCGCCGCAGGTCAGCGTCAACCCGCTGTCGGTGTTGACGCCGGGCATGTTCCGCGAAATTTTCCGCCGCCCGCCACCGGATCTGTCCCGATGAAGCTGAGCGATTTCGACTTCGATCTGCCCGAGCGGCTGATCGCGACCCGTCCTGCGCGGCCGCGGTCCTCGGCAAGGCTGCTTTTGGCGCGCGGAGGGGCGATCGAGGACCGGATCGTCAACCAATTGCCCGACATCCTGCAACCCGGGGACCGGCTGGTGCTGAACGACACCAAGGTCATCCCCGCAAGGCTGAGCGGCGTCCGGCACAGGTCCGGCGAGGCGGGCGCGACCGCCGCGCGGATCGAGGTCACCTTGCTGGAACCGCAGGCCGACGGCACTTGGACGGCGCTGGTCAAGCCGCTCAAGAAGCTGCGCGACGGTGAAACGGTTGTTTTCTCCGATGATCTTTCGGCGGTGATCGACGGGCGCCGCGACGGGCAGGGCGTGCTGCGCTTCAACCTGACGGGTGATGATTTCGATGCTGCACTGGCCGCCGCAGGGTCGATGCCGCTGCCGCCATACATCGAGGCCAGGCGCAAGGCGGACGCGGCGGACAAAGAGGACTACCAGACCTATTGGGCGAAACGCGCGGGCGCGGTGGCGGCACCCACGGCGTCCTTGCACTTTGACGGGCCTCTGCTGGCGGCCTTGGCTGAACGCGGTGTGCAGTTCACCCATGTGACGCTGCATGTGGGCGCGGGCACCTTCCTGCCGGTCAAGGTCGATGACATCGGCGACCACAAGATGCATGCCGAATGGGGCGAGGTCACCGCAGAGGCGGCAGAGCAGATCATCGCGACCCGCGCCGCAGGCGGGCGGGTCATTCCGGTGGGCACAACCGCGATGCGCCTGATCGAGAGTGCCGCACAGGATGGCCAGTTGCGCCCTTGGGTCGGACCGACGGATATCTTCATCACCCCCGGTTTCCGGTTCCAGATCTCGGACGGGCTGATGACCAACTTCCATCTGCCCAAGTCCACATTGATGATGCTGGTTTCGGCCCTGATGGGGGTCGAGACGATCAGGGCGATCTATGCCCATGCGATTGCCACGGACTACCGCTTTTTCTCTTACGGGGATTCATCGCTTCTGCTGCCGCAGACAAGGGCGTAAACCGACCCGAGAGTGTCGCACAATCATAGTGAAGTCTTGATCGAATCGTGTGATAGGCGGTGCACGTCGGGCAGAGAGGACGCAACATGCTTCAGGTCTTTACAAGCTCTTGGGCGCTCTTTGTGGGCATGTTCATGCTGATGGTGGGCAATGGCCTGCAAGGCACGCTGCTGGGTCTGCGCGGCGAAATCGAGGGGTTCAGCACCTTCGCGCTGTCCATCGTGATGTCGGGCTACTTTCTGGGATTCCTGTTCAGTTCCCGCTTCACGCCCGAGCTGATCCGCCGCGTCGGCCATGTCCGCGTCTTTGCGGCCTTGGGGTCGATGATCTCGGCGGTGCTGATTTCCTATCCGGTGCTGGTCGAACCCTGGGCCTGGACCTTGGGGCGGGTGATCATCGGGTTCTGCTTTTGCGGCGTCTACATCACGGCGGAAAGCTGGTTGAATGACGCCTCGGACAACCAGAACCGCGGCAAGGCGCTGTCGCTTTACATGATCACGCAGATGGCGGGGATCGTCTTTGCGCAATGGATCGTCGCACAGGGCGATATCTCGGGTTATGTGCTGTTCATCATTCCGTCGATCCTTGTGTCGCTGGCCTTTGCGCCGGTTCTGTTGTCGGTCAAGCCGATGCCCGCCTTTTCGACGACGAAGCCATTGAAGGTCAGAAAGCTGGTCGCCGCCTCGCCCTTGGCGTGTTTTGCGATGTTCATGCTGGGCGGCGTCTTTGCGGCGCAATTCGGCATGTCGGCGGTCTATGGCAGCAGGGTCGGCCTGACCGTGGCCGAGATTTCCTTTTTCGTCTCGGCCATCTATGTGGCCGCGCTGGTGCTGCAATATCCCATCGGCTGGCTGTCCGACAAGATGGACCGCCGCGTCCTGATCATCTGGCTGGCCGCGCTTGGCGGGATCGGGTCGCTGGCGGCCTTTCTGGTGCCGGGCAGCTACGCGCTGATCGTGATCAGCGGGGCGATCATCGGAGGCACGTCGAACCCGCTTTATGCGCTGGTGATCGCCTATACCAATGACTATCTCGAAAAGGACGATATGGCGGCGGCCTCGGGCGGGCTTTTGTTCATCAACGGGTTGGGTGCGATTGCCGGCCCGCTGATCGTCGGCTTCATGATGGATGGGATCGGTGACAACGGCTATTGGTTGTTCCTGTCGCTCTTGATGGGGGCCATCGCGCTTTACGGGATTTACCGCACCACCCGCCGCAGCCGGAGCACGCGCGATACCGAGGCGGTGCCCTACGCACCGGTCAGCGCCGCCTCGACGCCGATTGCGGCTGAACTGGCACAGGAATTCTACATCGAGGCAGAAGATGACGAGACAACCCCCGCCGCGTAGGTTTCTGTGTCATACGGACACATCACGTGAACGCCTGGCGGACCTTGGCACTTGCCAGACCGGATGAGGTCTGTTTCGAATTGCAACAGATATGTGAAGCATACCTTGGAGCGATGCAGTGGTAAGCCCTGAAGACGTCCTGGCATTCTGGCTTGATGAATGCTCGCCCGAGGATTGGTACAAGTCCGATCCGGAATTCGACGCGATTGTGCGCGACAGGTTCCTTGGTGCCTGGCAAGAGGCGCAGGAGGGCGCCTCTGGTCTCTGGCTGACCTATCCGACCGGAACGCTGGCCTATATCATCCTGACCGATCAATTCCCGCGTAATATGTTCCGCGACGATGGCCTGGCCTTCGCCACCGATCATATCGCACTGGCGGCAGCGAAAATGGCGATCGACAAGAACTGGGACATGCGGATCGACGAGCCTGCGCGCCAGTTCTTCTATCTGCCGCTGATGCATTCCGAGAACCTCGCCAATCAGGATCGCGCCGTGCGGTTGATCCACACGCGCATGCCGCAAACCGGCGAGAGCAACCGCGAACATGCCTGCGCCCATCGTGCGGTGATCCGTGATTTCGGGCGGTTTCCCTACCGGAACGCCGCTCTGGGCCGTCGCACGACGCCGGCCGAGCAGGCCTTTCTGGACGCAGGCGGTTACGGCGCGGCCATTCGCGCGCAGCAGGCCGCGGCCGAGCAGGGCTGATTGCACCTATCGACTAGCCGATATGCCCGAAGGTCACTAGAGGTCGCGGCCAAACTAGTTTAGTGTTCAACTAAATTTCGCTTGGAGGAGCCCTCGCATGGCTGCGCAAAACTTTGACCTGATCGTAATCGGTGCCGGACCCGGCGGCTATGTGGCCGC
>NZ_DAIPIW010000011.1:0-45835 GCF_036770585.1 Yoonia sp.
CTTGGCAAACACGCGCCGACCGAAGGCTATTGCCAGGCTTGGTCGGGCATCCGCATCGACAGCGGCCATTACGGCGACGAGGACCTGAGCGGGCTGAACGTCGGGCTGGTGCTGGAAATTCCGGGCCTGATGGCGCGCGGCAACTGGAAGGCCGCCGCCTATATCGACGAGCGCGCAAGCGAGGCGGCCTATGACGGATTGCTGAATATCTTTACCGGCAAGGCGCGCGGGACCACGGGGCTCTTCAAGGTGCTGGTCAGCGAGTTCATCGGTGCCGAGCGCGCCCCCGTGATCTTCGAGACCGAAGGCAAGACACGCCGCCTGATGGTCGGCAAGGCCATTCAGGGCGAGGTCGTCCCCGTCGAGGGCAAGCGCGCGGATGAGGACATCGTCGTCACCAACACCGGTTACTGGATGGGGCCGGACATCACCGTCGCCACCGCCAACAAGGGCCGCGTGCGCGCCTATGGCCGCGTCTGGGATTTCGATGGCCGCAGCGCCGAGATCTGCCAGATCGACTGGCATGGCCCGAACTGACGGGTGCCGTGATGATCACGCCGGAATACTGCCGTTTGATGGCGCGCTACAACGCGTGGCAGAATGACGGGCTGCGCGGGATGGTCGGCGGTATGGACCGCGAGACACTGTTGCATGATCGCGGCGCCTTTTGGGGGTCGATCATGGGCACGCTGAACCATCTGCTTTGGGCGGACCTGATGTGGATCAGCCGTCTCGATGGCGAAGAGGGAACGGATGTGCGCTTGAAGGGCAGTCCCGATTTCACCCCGACACCTGCGGTCTGGGCCGCGGAGCGGTTCCGGATGGATGCGCGGATCAGGCTCTGGGCCGATGCGGTGCATGCGCTGGATCTTGTCGGTGATCTGGCGTGGTATTCCGGCGCGGCTGGCCGCGAGATCACCAAGCCCAAGGCGCTTTGCGTCATACAGATGTTCAATCACCAGACCCATCATCGCGGTCAGGTCCACCAGATGCTGACGTCGCTGGGGCTGAAGCCCGGCGACACCGATCTCCCTTTCATGCCGGAGTAGCCACCATGGCCACCATCGCCCCTTCCCGCCGCGTGCGGCGCACGCCTTTTTCCGACGGTGTCGAGGCCGCCGGTGTCAAGGGCTATACCGTCTACAACCGGATGCTGCTGCCGACGGTCTTTCGCAGCATCGTCGAGGATTACCATCACCTGAAATCCGCCGTGCAGGTCTGGGATGTCGCCTGCGAGCGGCAGGTGGAACTGCGCGGCCCCGATGCCGCGCGCCTGATGCAGATGCTGACGCCGCGCGATCTGCGCGGGATGCTGCCGGGGCAGTGCTTTTATCTGCCCATCGTCGATGAAACCGGCGGCATGTTGAACGATCCGGTGGGGCTGATGCTGGCGGACGACCGCTGGTGGATTTCGATTGCCGACAGTGATCTTCTGTTGTGGGTCAAGGGCCTTGCCTATGGCTATCGTCTCGATGTGCTGGTGGATGAGCCCGATATTTCGCCCTTGGCCGTGCAGGGACCGCAGGCCGAGACGCTGATGGCGCGGGTCTTCGGCGATGCGGTGCGGGCGATCCGGTTCTTCCGGTTCGGCTGGTTCGATTTCAACGGTGTCAGCATGGCCATTGCGCGCTCGGGCTATTCCAAGCAGGGCGGCTATGAGATCTACGTGGACGGGACGCAAAACGGGATGCCCTTGTGGCATGCGCTGATGGAGGCGGGCAGGGATCTGGATGTGCACGCCGGTTGTCCCAACCTGATCGAGCGGATCGAGGGTGGCTTGCTGTCCTATGGCAACGACATGACCCGCGAGAACACGCCGCATGAATGCGGGCTGGGCAAGTTCTGTTCCACCCAGACCGCGATCGGTTGTGTCGGGCGCGATGCGCTGTTGCGCGTGGCCAAGGAAGGGCCGACGCAACAGATCAGGGCGATTGCGATCGATGGCGACATACCGCCTTGCGACCGCGCCTGGCCCTTGATGGCGAAGGGCAAGCGCATCGGGCAGGTGACATCGGCGGCGAAGTCCCCCGACTTTGGAACGAATGTGGCGATCGGCATGGTCCGCATGACCCATTGGGACGCAGGCACCGCTTTCGAGGTGCACACACCCGACGGGGTCCGTGCCGCGACGGTGCAGGACAAATTCTGGCTATGATCACGGGGGCACGCGCCGGAGCCTCCGGCGGGAGTGTCCTGGGAGAAAGAAGAGGAGAGACGGGAATGTTCAACGCTTTGGTGGTCGAGAAGACCGAAGACGGAAAGACCAGCGCGTCGGTGCGGCAGATCAGCGAGGATCAGTTGCCCGAAGGGGACGTGACCGTCGCTGTCGACTATTCGACGGTGAACTACAAGGACGGGCTCTGCATCGGTCCGGGCGGCGGGCTGGTGCGCAACTATCCCCATGTGCCGGGGATCGATCTTGCCGGGACGGTCGCGGCCTCGGAGGATGCGCGTTACAAGCCAGGCGACAAGGTGGTTCTGACCGGCTGGCGCGTGGGCGAGGTGCATTGGGGCGGCTATGCCCAGAAGGCGCGGGTCAAGGCCGACTGGCTGGTGCCGCTGCCTGCGGGGCTGGATACGCGCGCGGCGATGGCGGTGGGCACGGCGGGCTTTACCGCGATGCTGGCGGTCATGGCGCTGGAGGATCACGGCATTAAGGACGGCCCCGTTCTGGTGACCGGGGCCGCGGGCGGTGTCGGGTCCGTGGCGACCGCGATCCTTGCCAATCTGGGCCACGAGGTAGCCGCAGTCACCGGGCGGCCCGAGACGGCGGATTACCTCAAGGGCCTCGGGGCCAGCCGGATCGTCGCCCGCGACGAGATCAACGAGACGGTGAAACGCCCGCTCGAGGCCGAGACCTGGGGCGGCTGCGTCGATGCCGTCGGTGGCGAGATGCTGGCGCGGGTTCTGGGCCAGATGCAATACGGCGCCTCGGTCGCGGCTGTCGGTCTTGCGGGCGGGGCGGGTCTGCCTGCGACGGTCATTCCATTCCTGCTGCGTGGGGTGAACCTTTTGGGCATCGACAGCGTGATGCAACCCTACGCCAACCGTCTGCGCGCATGGGAGCGGATCGCGCGTGATCTGCCGCTCGACAAGCTGGAGGCGATGATCCAGCCCGCGACTCTGGCCGACCTTCCGGACCTCGGGCGGGGTATCCTGAAAGGCCAGGTGAGGGGCCGTGTCGTGGTCGATGTGAACGCCTGAAAAAGGGGCCTTTGCCAAACAAGCGGGCCGCGCGGGCATCACCTGCGCGGCCCTTTTCTGTCTGGGTCTGGTGGTGGTTTGACAGGTCCGAAACCGACATGGGATGTCGCGAAATCTTCTTTTCCTGTCCCGTTTGGTTGTGAAAGGGGGTGTCTTGCTGTTAGGCTTTGCCTGAAATCGCGGGTTTTCCGCTGTTTCGGGAACAAGGCAACACCCGCCGAAACTGCGCAAACGACGCGAGGCGGCAAGGTTGCGACAGGAGGGAAAGATGTTTGACAAGATCATGGTGCCGATTGATCTGGCACATGTCAGTCGCATGCAGAAAGCCGTCGATATGGCGGCGGATCTTGCGAAGGTCTACAAGGCGGATGTCTGCTATGTCGGTGTGACCAGCGCCCCCCCGAGTGCCGTGGCGCATACCCCCGAAGAGTATCGCAGCAAGCTCGATGAGCTTGCCCGAAAGCAGTCGACCGCGCATGGCCAGCGCGGCTCGGCCCATGTCGTGATTTCGCATGACCCTGTCGCCACGATGGACGATGATCTGGTGCAGGCCGTCGACGAGGTCGGCGCCGATCTGGTGGTCATGGCCACGCATGTTCCGAATGCCGGTGATCTGGTCTTCGCCTCGAACGGCGGCAACCTTGCACGGCACACAAACGTATCGGTTTGCCTTGTGCGCGCCGCCTGAGACGCGCGCGACGGGACACCAAAGAACAATCAAAAAAGGACGCCAACATGGCAGAAAATACCACCAATCTGGGAATACCCGAACCGGAGGGCGTGTCGGATGTGATCGAGACCGATTACGAGATCGGTCAGGACAATATCGAAGCGCAGGTCGGACCGTTCGGGCTGGACATCCACAATCCGGTCTTTCTGATATCGGGCCTTTCGGTCGTGGTCTTCGTGGCCTACGCGCTGATCGCGCCGACACAGGCGGCTGAATTCTTCGGCTGGCTGCGTCCGGCCCTGACATCAACCTTTGACGGCTTCTTTCTGGTCTCTGCGAATATCTTCGTGATCTTCTGTCTGCTGCTGATCGTGTCGCCCTATGGGTCGGTGCGTCTTGGCGGTGCGGATGCGACACCGGATTACGGCTATCCGGGCTGGTTCGCGATGCTGTTCGCGGCTGGTATGGGTATCGGGCTGATGTTTTTCGGCGTGCTGGAACCGGCCTATTACTCCGGCACCCCCTGGGGCGACGAGCCGCTGCGCGCTGTCCGGCCCTTTACCGAGGACGGTGTGCTGATCCCCGAGAACGTCGAGGCCGCCAAACGCATGGCGCTGGCCGCGACCTCTTATCATTGGGCGCTGCACCCTTGGGCGATCTATGCGGTCGTTGCACTGGCGCTGGCGCTGTTCAGCTACAACAAGGGTCTGCCGCTGTCGATCCGCTCGGCCTTCTATCCGATCCTGGGCGAGCGTGTCTGGGGCTGGTGGGGCCATGTGATCGATATCGTGGCGGTCTTCGCGACGCTCTTCGGTCTGGCGACTTCGCTGGGGTTGGGCGCGCAGCAGGCCAATGCCGGGCTCGACTTTGTCTATGGCATCCCCAGCAGCGTCACCACGCAGGTGATCCTGATCATCCTGATCACCGCGATTGCGCTGATTTCGGTGCTGCGCGGTCTGGATGGCGGGGTCAAGGTCCTGTCCGAGGCCAATATGGTGCTGGCCCTGATCCTGATGGCTTTCGTCGTGATCACGGCGGGCGCTGTCGGCATTTTCCGCGACTTCGGCGCGACACTTATGGCTTACGGGCAAGAGATACTGCCGCTTTCGAACCCTGTCGGGCGTGAAGATGACGGCTACCGCGAGGGCTGGACGGCCTTCTACTGGGCGTGGTGGATCAGTTGGTCACCTTTCGTCGGCATGTTCATCGCGCGGGTGTCGCGCGGGCGGACCGTGCGCGAGTTCGTGACCTGCGTGCTGATCATTCCATCGCTGGTCTGCGTCTTCTGGATGGCGACATTCGGGGGCACGGCCATCAACGAGATGATCGCCAATGCCGACGCGAGCGCGGTGAAGGCCAACGTCATCGACACCTACCGGCCCGAGCTGTCGCTTTTCGCGATGTTGCAGGGACTGTCACTGGCGTCGATCACCTCGACGATCGGGATCATTCTGGTGATCGTGTTCTTCGTGACGTCCTCGGACTCAGGCAGTCTTGTGATCGACACGATCACGGCGGGCGGCAAGATCGATGCGCCTTTGCCGCAGCGGGTCTTCTGGTGCACCTTCGAGGGACTGGTCGCGATTGCGCTGCTGATCGGGGGCGGTCTGGCCTCGTTGCAGGCCATGGTGATCTCGACCGGATTGCCCTTCACTGTCGTCCTCTTGCTGATGTGCTGGGCGATCTTCCGCGGGCTTCAGGCCGAAAAACGCGCCTGAACGCGCAGGCGTCGTAAAAGAAATCAGGGCCCCGGTGCTTGCGCATCGGGGCTTTTTTCTGATCCATGGCGCCATGACACTGGATATCGCATGGGTGCGGGGCCAATTCCCCGCTTTCGCGCAGCCTGACCTGCAAGGCCAGGCTTTCTTTGAAAACGCGGGCGGGTCCTATACCTGCCGGCAGGTGATCGACCGCCTGCATCGCTTTTATACCGCAAGGAAGGTGCAACCCTATGCGCCTTACGCGGCCTCCAGGCTTGGCGGCGCGGAAATGGACGAGGCCCGCGCGCGGTTGGCCGCGATGCTGGGGGTCAAGACCCATGAGCTGTCCTTCGGACCCTCGACCACGCAGAATACCTATGTGCTGGCGCAGGCGGTCCGCAAATGGATCAAGCCGGGGCAGAGCATCGTCGTCACCAATCAGGACCACGAGGCCAATTCCGGACCATGGCGGCGCTTGGCCGACGAAGGGATCGTGATACTGGAGTGGCGGATCGATCCCGAGACGGGCGCGCTTGATCCTGCTGACTTGAAGGACCTGCTGCAACGGGACGTGGCGCTGGTGTGCTTTCCCCATTGCTCGAACGTGGTGGGCGAGATCAACGACGTGGCAGCCATCACCGCCATGGCCAAGGCGGCAGGCGCGCGGGTCTGTGTGGATGGTGTGTCCTACGCCCCGCATGGCTTTCCCGACGTGGGGGCGCTGGGGTGCGATGTCTATCTGTTCAGCGCCTACAAGACCTACGGGCCGCATCAGGGGATCATGGTGATCCGCGAGGACTGGGGGTTCGAGCTGCCCAATCAGGGGCATCATTTCAATGGCGAGAGCCTTTACAAGCGCTTCACGCCGGCCGGTCCCGATCATGCGCAGGTGGCGGCCAGCGCAGGCATGGCCGATTATATCGAGGCCCTGTCGGCCCATCATGGTGGCGGGCAGGGGGCTGCGGCGGCGCGGCAGGCCCATGACCTGATGCGCGCGCATGAGGTGGCCTTGCTGCAACCCCTGCTGGACTATGTCAGCGCCAAGAACTCTGTCAGGTTGATCGGCCCTTCCGATGCCGAGCAGCGGGCGCCGACCGTGGCGCTGGCGCTAGAGGCGGACGGTGAAGCGGTGGCGGCAAGGCTGGCCCCCCATGGCATCATGGCGGGCGGCGGGGATTTTTATGCGCAACGCCCGCTTGGCGCCTTGGGTGTCGATCCGGTCAAGGGTGTGCTGCGGCTCAGCTTTGTGCATTACACCCAAAAAGCCGAGGTTGACGCCCTGATGGCGGCGCTAGATCAGGTCCTGTAACGAAAAAGGCGCAGACCTGATGAGCAATTCCCCCATCCTGCTATGGTTCCGGCGCGACTTGCGTCTGGGTGACCATGAGGCGCTGAGCGCCGCGGTCGCCTCGGGCCATCCGGTGATCCCCGTCTTCATCCATGACGAGATGGTCGCGTCGCTTGGTGCCGCGCCGAAGATGCGCCTGGGGCTGTCGGTCGAGAGCCTCGGACAGGAACTTGCCGCGAAGGGATCGCGGCTGGTCCTGCGCCGCGGCGATGCGCAGAAGGTGTTGCGCGACCTTGTGGCCGAGACAGGGGCAGGGGCGGTCTATTGGTCGCGGCTCTATGATCCCGCCACGCGGCAGCGGGATACGGCGCTGAAGGCCGCGCTGCGCGATGATGGCGTTGCCGTCGAAAGCTTTGCCGGTCATGTCCTATTTGAGCCATGGCGCGTGCAGACCAAAACCGGCGGTTTCTATCGCGTCTTCACGCCCATGTGGAAGGCGGTGCGGGGCACCGACATTACCTCCGATCTGCCTGCACCCGCCAAGGTTCCCGCACCGGACACTTGGCCCGCAAGCGATCGCTTGACCGATTGGCGGATGGCGGCCCCGATGCGGCGCGGCGCGGATATTCTGGCCAGCCATTGCACCGTGGGCGAAAGGGCCGCCTCCGACCGGCTGGGGGCCTTCATGGCGCATCGTGTCGCGGATTACGCGCAGAACCGCGATCTTCCGGCGGTGGACGGCACCTCGCGCCTGTCCGAGAACCTGACCTACGGCGAGATCAGCCCGCGCCGCTGCTGGCACGCGGGCTGGCGCGCATTGCAGGCAGGCAAGGCCGATGCCGAGGTGTTCCTCAAAGAGCTGGTCTGGCGCGAGTTCGCCTATCACCTGGCTTTCCACACGCCGCAGATCACCAGTGGCAACTGGAAAGAGGACTGGGACGCCTTTCCATGGAACGCCGATGAGGGCACGCCAGAGGTCAGGGCGTGGCAGCAGGGGCGCACGGGGATGCACTTCGTCGATGCGGCCATGCGCGAGATGTATGTCACCGGCACCATGCACAATCGCGGCCGGATGATCGTGGCATCATACCTGACCAAGCACCTCATGACCCATTGGAAGATCGGTCTGGACTGGTTCGCCGATTGCCTGATCGACTGGGACCCTTGCAGCAATGCGATGGGCTGGCAGTGGTCGGCGGGGTCGGGGCCGGATGCGACACCCTATTTCCGCGTGTTCAATCCCGTCACGCAGCTGGACAAATTCGACAAGGACCGCGCCTATGTCCGGCGCTGGATCGCCGAAGAACAGAAGGCACCGACCAAGACAGCGCTGTCGTATTTTGATATGATCCCGAAATCCTGGGGCCTTTCGGCGGGTGATCCCTATCCCGCTGCGGTCGTCTCGGCCGAAGAGGGTCGCAAACGCGCGCTTGCCGCCTATGCGGAACGGGGCTTCTGAGGCAGGCCGACCGAAAGTCACGAACTGTTAATGTTTTCCGTGACTTCGGGCGGGCAAGCGTTAATTATTGCAAAACGGACGATGTGCCGGACAAAAGCAGGTTGGGCGCGATGGAAACAGGAACCATGACGATTTTGACAAGTACCAGTGGTCAGAGCAATCTGCCCCGTTATTTTGCCCGGGTCTTTGACCAGATCAAGGATCTCAAGAAAGGGCGGGTCGATATCGTTTTGCCTGATGACAGGCGGTTCCGCGCGCAAGGACCCAATCCCGGTTACGTGGCCGAGGTGCATGTCAACAATCCTGATCTCTTTGCCCGCGTGGTCCGCGAGGGCGACATCGGCTTTGCCGAGGCCTATATGGACGGGTGGTGGACCACGCCGGACCTGATGGCGGTCATGGATTTCATGCATGACGACGCAGACCACATCTACGACGGTTTCCCCGCCCAGCGCCTTGTGCAGATCTATGAACGTCTGCGGTTCTGGATGCAGCGCAACTCGAAGGCGCAGGCGCGCAAGAACATCAGCTACCACTACGATCTCGGCAATGATTTCTACAGTCTGTGGCTGGACGACACGATGACCTATTCGTCGGCGATCTTCGCCACGGGTCAGGAAAGCACAGAAGCCGCCCAGATCGCGAAATACGCCAGCATGATCGACCAGATGGGGGCGAAGGCCGGTGATCATGTGCTCGAGATCGGCTGCGGCTGGGGCGGTTTCGCCGAATATGCCGCCAAGGAACGCGGCATCAAGGTGACCGGTCTGACGATCAGCCGCGAGCAACATGATTATGCGGTGGCACGGATGGCCAGGGCGGGCCTGTCCGATATGGTCGAGATCAAGATGCAGGACTACCGCGACGAAAAGGGCCGCTATGACGGCATCGCCAGCATCGAGATGTTCGAGGCGGTGGGCGAGAAATACTGGCCGACCTACTTTCAGACCGTCTGCAATTGTCTGAAACCCGGCAAGAACGCCACCTTGCAGATCATCACGGTCAAGGAAGAACGCTTTGAGAGCTATCGCAAAGCGGTTGATTTCATTCAGAAATACATCTTCCCCGGCGGTATGCTGCCCAGCCCCTCGGTGCTGCGCCAAGAGGTCGAGAAGGCCGGCATGACGGTGCAGGGCTCGATCGAATTCGGCAAAAGCTACGGTCTGACCCTGCGGCGGTGGCACGAGACGTTCAACGAAAAATGGGATCAGGTCTCGGCGCTCGGGTTCGATGATCGGTTCAAGCGGATGTGGGATTTCTATCTCACCTCTTGTGCTGCGACATTCGATAGCAGAAACTGCGACGTGACGCAGATTACTGTGACGCGGCCCGCCTGATTGCCGGATGGTCCGTCACAGCCAAGCGAGGATGTGATCAGATGCCCACAGCGGGACGACTGGCCGGTGCCGTGCTCTTTGGACTTTTCGGATGGTATCTTGCGACCATAACGGTGCCCGCATTTCCCGAAGGCCGCCCGCCGGGCTACTGGTTTCCGGTGTCGATCCTGTTCGGCGTGGTGATCGGCTGGCGGATCTGCGGCGCAAGGGCGGGCTACGGTCTGAGCAGATCGACAGGGTTGGGCCTGACCATGGGGCCGTTGCTGGCCTTTTGCATGGTCTTTGCGCTGGCCTTCGATCAGATGGTCAAAAACGCGATGCGTCTGCGCTATGACGGGCCGACCGCTGCGATCATCGACACATTCGCCCTGATCGCCGAAAAGGCTGTGGATTTCTACACCAGCAACCTTGTCATCACGATCCTCGTGGGCGGCCTCGTCTGTGCTTGGATCACCGAGATCGTCGCCCGGCGGCTGCCCTGATCGATGGACCTTTTCGTCTACGGGACGTTGCGCGCGCCTGCGCTGATGGCGGCGGTGGCGGGGGCAGGGGCCTCGGGTCCTGTTGCCGCGACGCTGGCGGATTTCGCCGTCTTCCCTGTCGGGGGTGACGTGGTGCCTTGCATCGCACCTCTGCCCGGCGCACAGGCCGACGGGGTGGTCTGGCGTGATCTGACCCCCGATCAGGTGGCGCGACTGGATCTTTACGAAGGCGCCTTTGGCTACCGCAAAGAGACCGTGACCGTGATGACGCCTGCCGGCCCGCAAGAGGCGCAGGTTTATCTGCCGCCCAGCGATCTTGCCCGGGCCGAGGGGGACTGGTCGCTGGCCCGTTGGGAAGCGGGCCATCTTGCGCCTGCGATCATGGCCGCGACCGAGCTTTTTACCCACGACCCCCTGCCGGATCATGCGACCTTGCGTGCCATGTGGCCGATGATCGAGGCGCGGGCCTGGGCCAGACACCGGGCCGCCCTGGTGCCCGCAACGCAGCGCCATGCGGCGCAAGAGGGCGACTTTCTGGCGGAAGCGGTCACGCCGCCCTTGGGCCAGTTCTTTCGCTTTCAGGCGTTTTCGATCAACCACCGGCGTTTTGCGGGGGCCATGTCGGGTCCGATGCGGCGCGAGGCTTTCCTTGGCATCGATGCCGCGATGGTCCTGCCTTATGATCCTGTCCGCGACCGTGTCCTTCTGGTCGAACAGGCGCGCATCGGGCCGGCCCTGCGGCACGATCCCAACCCCTGGATGCTGGAGCCGGTCGCCGGCATCATCGACGCCCGCGAGACCCCCCAAGAGGCCGCCCTGCGCGAGGCGAAGGAAGAGGCGGGGCTGTCGCAGGTCACCCTGCACGAGGCCGGAAGCTTTTATATCTCGCCGGGCAACATGACCGACTATTTCTACACCTTCGTCGGTATCTGTGATCTGCCGCAGGACAGGCCCTATCTCGGCGGCCTGCCTCAAGAGGGCGAGGATCTGCGCCTGCATCCCATGTCTTTCGACACTGCGCTGGCGCTAGTGGACAGCGGCGAGATCGCGACGGCCCCCGCGGTGCATCTGATCTACTGGCTGCTGCGGTTTCGCGATGATTTGCGCCGCAGCGCGCCTTGAGTTTGCACCGATCGCCGCCTACACCTTGGAACAGGTAGTCAAGAAGGGGTCGGCATGACAATTCGAAATGATCTGGCGGCAGCCGTCGGCAATACGCCATTGATCAAACTGCATGCGGCCTCTGCGGCGACCGGATGCACGATCCTTGGTAAGGCCGAGTTCCTGAACCCCGGCCAGTCGGTCAAGGACCGTGCCGCGCTGTTCATGATCAAGGATGCGATGGCGCGCGGCGCCTTGAAACCCGGCGGCACGATCGTCGAGGGCACGGCGGGCAATACCGGGATCGGGCTTGCGCTGGTGGGGGCCTCGATGGGGTTCAAGACGGTGATTGTCATCCCCGAGACCCAGAGCCAGGAAAAGAAGGACATGATCCGCGTCGCCGGTGCGCATCTGGTCGAGGTGCCTGCAGTGCCTTACGCCAATCCGAACAACTACGTGAAATACTCGGCCCGGCTGGCGGAAGCCTTGAACAAGACCGAACCGCATGGGGCGGTCTGGGCCAACCAGTTCGACAATACCGCCAACCGGCAGGCGCATATCGAAACGACCGGACCCGAAATCTGGGACCAGACCGGCGGCAGGATCGACGGCTTTACCTGCGCCTGCGGATCCGGCGGCACGCTTGCCGGTGTCGGCACCTATCTGCAGCCCAAGGGCGTGAAGGTGGGGTTGAGCGATCCGGATGGATCGGGGCTCTACAAGCTTTATACCGGTCAGGTGCCGCCTGCGGGCGATTCAATCACCGAAGGCATCGGGCAGGGGCGCATCACGGCGAACCTTGAAGGGTTCACGCCCGACTTCGCCTACAAGATCCCCGATGCCGAGGCGCTGCCCATCGTCTTCGACCTTTTGCAGAACGAGGGTCTGTGCATGGGCGGATCGACGGGGATCAACATCGCGGGGGCGATCCGCCTTGCCCGCGACATGGGCCCCGGCCACACAATCGTGACGATCCTGTGCGACTATGGCACGCGCTACCAGTCGAAGATCTTCAATCCCGCTTTCCTGCGCTCCAAGGGCCTGCCGTTCCCCGCTTGGCTTGAGGCGCAGATCGACGTGCCGACGGTCTTCGAGGACGTATGATCGCAACGCTTCGGATAAGGATTTGCGCGGCACTTTTCTGTCTGGCGCTGCCGCTGTCGGCATGGGCGCAGGGCGAGGCGATCCCCTTGCCCGATGCCGCCGTGCTGGAAGACGGTGCGACGAACGCGGTCGAGACCCAAACGGATCCCTTCGATCCTGCGGCCTTCGACAGGCTGGCCCGGCGGGCCGAGGATCTGGCGGCCAGCGAGACCGCCTCGCCCTTTGCGATCGGGCGTCTGCGTGCCGAACTGGTCGTGTGGCGGGATCACTTTCTGGCCAAGTCGCGACAGAACGCAGGGCGTCTGGCCACGCTCAATGCGCAGATTGCCGCCCTTGGGCCGGTGCCTGAAAACGGACAAGAGCCGCAACAGGTCGCCGATCGCCGCGCCGATCTTGTGGAGCAACGCAATGACCTGATCGCGCCGCGCCTTCTGGCACAAGAGGCCTATGTCCGCGCCGAGGGGCTGATCCGCGAGTTCGACGCCCGCGCCCTGCAACGCGACACGGCAGCCCTTGTCCAGCGTGGTCCGGTGCCTTTCGGCCTGTCGGCGATGCACGAGGCGGTGGGCGGGATCGGCGGTCTGGTCCGCATCGTCTCAACCGAAGTGACAGGCCGGATCCGCACGGGCCTTGCGGCGGGAACGCTCTTGCAGGTTCTGCCACAGGCGATCCTGTTGTTTGCGGTGGGGATCGGCCTGTTGAGTTTCGGCAGGTCCATGGTCACACGCTGGCGCGGCAGATTGTCCGAAATGCAGGGCCGATGGGTGCCCCTGCTGCGGTTTTTCGTGTCCTTTGCGCAAATCATCGTGCCCCTGATCGGGCTGACAATCGCGACCCAGGCGCTGGAACTGTTGGGCATCTTCGGGCTGCGCGGCACCGATATCGTCGATGCGATCCCCTCGGCGGGCTTTTGCGCGATCTTCGGCTGGTGGCTGTCGCGGCAGATTTTCCCGCAGGGCGCGGAGGCCGGTTATCTCAGATATGATCCTGCGGTCAGGGCGCGGGGGCGGATCTATGTCATGGCCATCGGCTGGATCGCGGCCGTGGTTGTGCTGGTCAGCGCCGGTCTGCGCACCATCGATCTGTCAGAGGCCGCACGAGCGGTCGCCCAATGGCCAGTGCTGGTCGTCACCGGCCTCTGTCTTTGGCGGCTTGGCCGGTTGATCCGGACACCCCCCATGCCCACGCCAGAGGATGCGCCATCCTCCGGCGGAAGATCGCGGCTTCTGGTCGGGCGCTTTTGCATTGCCGTGGCGCTTGTCGCGCCGACCATCGCGGCTTTCGGTTTCGGGTTCGCCGGGCGCAGCCTGCTTGTCTCGTCGATCCTGTCCCTCAGTCTGGCCGCCGTGCTCTATCTGATGCAACGGATCATCCAAGACCTGCTGGAGCGGCCAAGCGAGGACGAGGACAACCGTGGGATCTATGCCTTGCTGCCGGTCTTCGTGACCTTCGCGCTCTTCGTGATCAGCGCACCGTTCTTCGCCCTGATCTGGGGGGCGCGCGTCGAGGACCTGTTGGAGATCTGGACAAGGTTCCGCGAAGGTTTCGCGATCGGCGAAACGCGCCTCTCGCCGACCGATTTTTTGATGTTCGTCTTTGTCTTCGCGCTTGGCTATCTGCTGACCCGGTTCGTGCAGGGGCTGCTGCGCCGCTCGGTCCTGCCACGCACGCGGCTTGATCTGGGGGCGCAGAATGCGCTGGTGGCGGGCCTTGGCTATGTCGGGATCATCCTTGCCTCGGTCTTTGCCATCACCACGGCGGGGCTGGATTTGTCGAACCTTGCGATCGTGGCCGGTGCCCTGTCGGTCGGGATCGGCTTCGGCTTGCAGACGATCGTCTCGAACTTCGTCTCGGGGATAATCCTGCTGATCGAGCGCCCGGTCTCGGAAGGTGACTGGATCGAAGTCGGCGGGCAGATGGGTGTCGTGCGCTCGATCTCGGTCCGCTCGACCCGGATCGAGACCTTCGACCGCCGCGACGTCATCGTGCCGAACGCCGATCTTGTCAGCGGTCAGGTGACGAACTGGACACGCAACAACTGGGCGGGGCGGATCATCGTTCCGGTGGGCGTCGCCTATGGGACCGATACCGAAAAGGTCGCGCGGATCCTGCAGGAAATCGCCGAGGCGCATCCCGTGGTGCAAAAGATGCCGCCGCCGAATATCCACTTTGCCGGTTTCGGGGCGGATTCGCTGGATTTCGAAATCCGCGCGATCCTGAACGACGTGAATTTCGTCATCTCGGCGAAATCCGACATCAACCATGCGATTGCCAAACGGTTCGCGGAAGAGGGGATCGAGATACCCTTTGCCCAGCGTGACATATGGCTGCGCAACCCGGAGGCCCTGAAAGGATGACCGAGCTTTTGTTCCGGCGCGACGGTTACGCGCGCGAAGCGACCGGCAAGGTCCTGTCGATCACCGACGAGGGCGGGCTTGTTCTGGACGGCTCGCTTTTTTATCCCACGTCGGGCGGTCAGCCCGGTGATAGCGGTGTGCTGCGCTGGAACGGGCGGGAAATCGAGATCGCTACGGCTGTCAAAGGCCTCGGTGATGCGGTGATCCTGATCCCGGCCGAACCGGCGGGTTTGCCGCAGGTCGGCGACGCGGTCGTGCAGGTGATCGACTGGGACCGTCGCTATCGTCACATGCGCGTGCATACCGCCTTGCATCTGTTGTCGGTCGTGATCCCCCTGCCGGTGACCGGTGGCGCCATCACCGCCGACAAGGGCAGGCTCGACTTCGATATGCCCGAGACCCCCGAGGACAAGGCAACGATAGAGGACGATCTGAACCGCCTGATCGCCTGCAACATGGATGTCACCGAAGACTGGATCAGTGACGCCGAGCTCGACGCCCAGCCGGACCTCGTCAAGACCATGTCGGTCCGGCCGCCGCGTGGGTCCGGGATGATCCGGCTTGTGCGCATCGGGGTCGGTGCGGAAACCGCCGACCTGCAACCCTGCGGCGGAACCCATGTCGCCAATACCGCCGAGATCGGACGGGTGCGTCTGGGCAAGATCGAAAAGAAGGGCCGCCAGAACCGGCGTGTCTATCTGCATCTGGTGTAGCTGTGCGGTCTGTGATGCTCTTTCTGCTGGTCGTCCTTGGTGCCCCGCTTCATGCGGATAAATTCCGCGACTGTTCGCCAACCGAGACCCGGGTCCTGGCGCAGGCGCTGGATCAGGCCAAAGCGCTGACCGTGGATGCCGCCGCTGCCGTGGGCGACACACGCGAATACGCGCGCTGGTTCGGTGCCTATTCGCCCGCGAACGCAGAGCATGTCCGCGCGAACCTCAAGGCGATCGTCGCCGCGATCCGGCGCGGTGCCGTGACGGTGCAATGCGAGCAAATCGAGCCTGACGGCTGTGCATCGGGCGAATATGCCTTCGTCTATACCAACCGGCCCTACAACCTGCATGTCTGCCCGTCCTTCTTTGACCTGCCCAGCCTCTCGGCCCTGCGCCCGGGCGCGCGGCAAAGCGATTTCGGGACCCGCGAGGGGACGATCGTGCATGAGTTGTCGCATTTCGAGCATGTGGCCGATACCGAAGACCATTGCTATTCGCGCAGGGAATGTGCGGCCATGGCGCGCAGCTCTGCCGCATTGGCCATCGAGAACGCTGACAGCTATCAGTATTTCACCGAGGACGTGACCTATTTCTCGCGCCAGCCCGTCACCGGCAAGCCGCCACCGGCACCGCGCCCCTTGCGCTAGCGGCCTGCCTTTGGCGCCGCCATTTTTGTGCGAGTAGGCCTTGCATTTCATCCGGTGAAGCGGCTAAACCCCCGCCCACGGACAGGTGGCCGAGTGGTCGAAGGCGCACGCCTGGAAAGTGTGTAGGCGGGAGACCGTCTCCAGGGTTCGAATCCCTGTCTGTCCGCCATCCCGTCCAGCCCTTGCCAGACCCCTGCCGCGTCAGAGAAGCTTGCGGTCGCGCGCGATCATCGCGGCCTGGGTCCGGTTCTTGGCACCCAGCTTGCGCAACAGCGTCTTGACATGCAGTTTGACCGTGACTTCCTGCAATTCCAGTTGCCGGGCGATCTCTTTGTTGGCCATGCCGGCGGCCAGCGCCTTGAGAACCTGTGTCTCGCGGGGGGTCAGCCCTTCGATGGAAGCGGCGGTGGTTTGCTGGGTGTAGTTGAAGGGCACGAAGACTTCGCCCAGCATCATCAGCCGGATCGCCGCGATCATCGACGAGGCCCCAAGCGTCTTGGGCACGAAGCCCGCCGCACCGGCCGCGATGGCCTGATCGACGACGGTCGCAGAGGCATCACCCGACAAAAGCGCGACCGGCGTGTCACCACCTGCGGAAATCGTTCTCGACAGGCCCTGCAACCCGTTCATGCCGGGCATGTTGTAGTCCAGCAGGATAAGGTCGAAGGCGCCATCTGTGCCCATGACATCCAGTGCCGCATCGACGCTGCTGACGGCGGTCACATCGCATTCGCCCTGCGCCTGCATGAAGGATGCAAGTGTGTCGCGTACCAGGTCATGGTCGTCCGCCAGAAGAATTCGCGTGGTCATGAATGAAATTTAGCTGATTGGCGTGAGTGTCAAATTTAAAGGGCAAATAGGTGTAGAAATCATGGAATGCACCCCCTAGACGTAAAGTGCTATGCAAAAGGACAGGCGGGGGCCATCTTACCGAACGGAAGGTATGGCGGAAGCTGCCTTTTTGGGGCCAAATGGATATCGTGCGCTTAAGGGAGTGGGGCGATGCGGAAGAGGGTGCAACTGACGGGACTGCTGGGTCTTTGGCTGCTGGGTTCGCTTGCGGGTCCGGCTGCGGCAGAGGATCCTGTCCTGACCGTCGCCGTTCTTGAGGCCGAGCATGCGCTGACGCTTGATAATCTGCGCGAGATGGACCAGGAAAGCTTCGAGACGACAACGATCTGGACCGAGGGGGTCCAGACCTTTTCCGGCGTGCCGCTGTGGGTGCTTGTCGCCCGGTACGGCATCACGGATGGGGAATTGATCGCAACAGCCATCAATGACTATGCGATCAGCTTTCCGGTTCAGGACGCACTCCAGCAAGGTCCGATTGTCGCTTTCCTGCGGAATGGCAAGGAAATGTCGGTGCGCGACAAGGGGCCGCTCTGGATCGTCTATCCCTATGACAGTTCAGAGGCGTTCCAGACCGAAATCGTTCATGCCCGCAGTATCTGGCAGTTGAACCGGATCACGATCAGGGCCGACTGACCGGTGGGCTTTTTCGGCACTCAGGCAGGGCGAGGCGGGCCGAGCGGGTGGGTCCGGTTCCGCGTCGCGGTCTGTGTCGTGGTTCTGGTCGGCTTGCTTGTCTCGCTGGCCGGGGTCTGGCGCGTCGGCGTCGAGGCGCGCGCAGAGATCGACCGGCTTGCCGTGGCCAGTGCCGACAGCAGCCTGTGGACCCTCGCGCAGTCCGAGGTCGAACTTCTCACGCTGCGGGACAGGTTGTTCGATGCGGCCTTGGCCCCCGAAACGCGCGATCTTGCGGATGTGCGGCGGCGTTTCGATATCTTTTTCGCACGGATGAACATTCTGGCCGAAGGGCAGGTTCTGGCGATCCTGCGCACCGATCCGGGGGTCCGTGCAGCGCTGGATGATGTGCAGACCGGGCTTCGGGCGCTGGTGCCGCTGATCGACGGACCGGACGACGCTTTGCTGGCCGCGCTTCCGCAGGTGACCGCCGAGCTGGACCAGATGACAACGGCGCTGCGCGAGATTTCCCTGCGAGGTGTGCAACAGTTTTCCGAAGTGGCGGTAGAGCGGCGCACCCGTGTGTCGCAGGTGCTGACGGATCTGGCGATTTTCGCGGGCGTCCTTGTCGGGCTCTTGCTGGTGGTTCTGACCGGATTGCTGCTGCAACTTTTTCAGCTCCGCCGCGCCCGCATGAAAAGCAAGGCGGCAGAAACCCGTTTGCGCACCGTGATCGAGACGGCGCTGGATGCCGTCGTGGTCACGGACAGCAATGGGTTGATCCTCGATTGCAACGGCGCGGCAGAGGCGATGTTCGGCTTTGCGCAAAGCGACATGATCGGCCGCCCCGTCTCGGTCATCATCCAACCGCCCGCCGATGCCTTGCAGACAGAGACCGCAGATGTCGCAAGGCACCTTTTGGGCGGACGCGGGATCGCGCAGTTCGAGGCGCGCGACACATCCGGCCGGAGTTTTCCTGTCGAGGTGGCCACTTCCTTGGCGCGGGACACCGATCAGGATGTGGTGGTCTCGTTCATGCGCGATATTTCCGCACGCGCCGCGGCGGAACAAGAACTGGTCGACGCCCGCGACAAGGCGCTGGCGGGCGAGAAGGCGAAGTCCGATCTGCTGGCCGTCATGAGCCACGAAATGCGCACCCCGATCAATGGGATCATGGGCAGTCTCGAAGTGCTTGCCGATACCGCGCTTTCGGACAAGCAGCACCGGTTCGTCGATGCGATCCACAGCTCGGGCGAGATGCTCTTGCGGCATGTGAATGCGGTGCTTGATATCTCGCGGATCGACGCCGACGGTGCCGTCATCGTCCAAGAGGTCTTTGCGCCGCTCGACGTCATCGAGACCGCCATACGCGCGCTGGATGGTCAGGCGGTGGCGCGGGGAAATGTGGTCGTTCTGGACGTCCTGACAGAAAGTCTGGGGCTGTGCCGCGGGGATGCGACCAGTCTTGCGCAGGTGATGCTGAACCTGATCGGCAATGCGATCAAGTTTACCAAAAACGGAAAGATCACCGTCGAGGTCGAACGCATCCTGCAATCGGACAACGTGGAAATCCGCATCACCGACACCGGTGTCGGGATCGCCCCCGAGGATCACGACCGGATCTTTTCGGAATTCGTGACGCTCGACACCCGCTATGCCCGTGAGGTCGAAGGCAGCGGCCTCGGGCTGGCGATCGTGCGGCGGCTCTGCCATCTGATGCAAGGCGAGGTCGGCGTCGAAAGCGAACCGGGGCAGGGCAGTGTCTTCTGGGTGCGGGTGCCATTGACTGCGGTCGTGGATGGCGCGGATCACGAAAGGTCCGACTGCGCGGATGGCCCCGTCGCGCCATGTGAAGGGGCAAGGGCCCCGCGCATCCTGCTGGTCGAAGACAACGAGATCAACCTTCTCGTCGCGCGTGAGATGCTTGCATCCTTGGGCTGGCATGTGACCGAGGCGCAAGATGGACAGGCGGCCATCGCCTGCGCCCGCAAGGCAGCTTTCGATCTTGTCCTGATGGATATCAGCATGCCCGGGATGAGCGGTCTGGACGCCACCGCTGCGATCCGGTCCGGCTGCGCCCTCAACCGGTTGACGCCCATCGTGGCGATTACCGCGCACGACCCGGGGGCCGACCTGTCCCGTTTTTGCAGCGCTGGTATCTCCGAGGTCGTGACCAAACCCGTGGGCAAGCAGGCGTTGCGTGCCCTGCTGGCGCGGTTTGTCGCAAAAGACAGCGCCCGCCGCGAACCCGATGTCGCGCTTGCGCCGGGATCCTCCGACGCGCAGACCGAACTTGCCGCGACCTTGGGTCCGCAAGAGGCCGCACGGATCACCGCGATTGCCCACCGCGAGATCGTGCAAACGCTGGGTCGGCTGACGCAGATGAAGCCGGATCACGTCGCCTGCCAGAGCGGGTCCGACATCCATCACCTTGCCGGGCTGGCCGGGATCGTGGGCTTTGCAGGCGTGCGGACCGAGTTGCTTGCAGCGCAGGCGGCGGCAGGTCAGGGCGATGGCGCGGCGCTGATGGCCCGGCTGACCAAGGCGCAACAGGCCCTAGCGATGTCCTATGAGGCTGCGCCGGACCTGCCTCCGCCGTCGTCCCGGACTTAATCTGATTCTAAAGGCTCATGCGCCACAACCACGTTGGAGTGAGTGGACATGAGGTCGAAATGCGAATCCTGACGGCAATTCCCATCGCACGCAAACTGCCCGCAATGATTGTCGGCCTGTGTCTGATTTCCAGCCTCTCGATTGCCGTTGTGGGTTATCGGGACATTCAGCACAATATCCGGCTTGGCATGGATCGCAGCCTTGCACTGATGACGCAGACCCGGGCCGATGCGCTTGCCCTGTGGTTTCGATGATCTTGGGTCGGATGTCGTCGCACTGGGACGCGATCCGACGGTGATCGAGGCGACGAAGGCGTTCCAAAGCGCCTATAATCTGATGATCGATCCGGCCGGTCTGCAGGCGGCCTATATCGCGGACAACCCGAACCCCATCGGCGAAAGGCACCTGCTGGATCAGCCGCCCGGTGCCGTGCCCTATCATTTTCAGCACGGGCGCCTTCATCCCTACCTCCGGCAGGTCTGGCAGACGGCGGGTTACGACGATGTCTTCATCTTCAACATTGATGGCGACATGATGTATTCCGTCACGAAAGAGCCCGACTTTGCGACGAATTTCCTGACCGGTCCCTATGCGGACAGCGGATTGGCCAAGGCCCTGCGCGCAGCTGTCGAGGGGGAGGTGGGTCAGGTCTATTTCGCCGACTTCGCGCCCTATGCCCCCAGTCCGGTCGCGGCGGCCGGCTTTGTGGCGACCCCTGTCGCTGCCGAAGACGGCGGCATCATGGGTGTCTTTGCCATTCAACTGCCCAGTGAACAAATCGCGCGGATCGTCAACGACCCCTTGGGGCTGGGCGAAACAGGCGAAATATATGTGATCGGCCCCGATCAGCGGACGCGCAGCCCTTCGCGCTTTGCAGACCGTTTCGGGCTTTATGAACCCGTCGATGGTCTTGCGCAGGTCGCGGCCGCACTCGCGGGCGAAGCCGGACATGTGATGTCGGCACACCGGCAGGACGGGACCGAGGTTTTCGCAATGGGGCAGGCGCTTGCGGTTTTCGGTCAGGATTGGGGCCTTGTCGCCGAGATCGACCGCACCGAGGTGAACGCCCCGATGATTGCGGCCCGCAACAGGATGGTGCTTGTCAGTCTGATTGTTGCGGGGGCTGCCGTGCTGATCGGGATCCTTGCGGCAAGGTCCTTTGTCCAGCCGCTCGCCCGCGTTGGACAGACGATGCAACTGGTGGCCGACAAGCAATACGACATTGATCTGGCCGACCAGCACCGGCGCGACGAAATCGGCAGGCTGGCGCAGGCTTTGCTGTCATTTCGGGACAGGTTGCAGGCGTCAGACGCAGCCCAGATGGAACGGGACGCGGAACAGGCGACGCAAAAACAGGTCGTCGAACGATTGAGCCGTGCACTGGACCACATGGCGCGGGGTGACCTGACCCACCGGATCACCCAGTCCTTCGAGGGACCCTATGATCAGCTGCGTCAGGACTTCAACGGGGCCGTCGACAAGCTGAACGCGACACTGGGTGCCTTGCGCGACAGCGCAGACGAGATCAGACAAAGGGCGGACGGCATGTCGGGGGCTGCCGATGATCTGTCGCGCCGGACCGAAAGCCAGGCGGCTACGCTGGAACAGACCGCTGCGGCCCTTGACGAGATGACAGCAAGCGTGCGGTCGGCGGCATCCGGAGCCAAGGAGGTCTCGGGCGTGGTGCATCATGCGCGTCAGGATGCCGATGCCAGCGGTCCCGTCGTCAGCCGTGCGGTCGAGGCGATGCACGCCATCGCCGGGTCCTCGGACGAAATCTCGAAGATCATCGGCGTGATCGACGATATCGCCTTCCAGACCAACCTTCTGGCGCTGAACGCAGGCGTCGAAGCGGCGCGCGCCGGTGAAGCAGGGCGCGGATTTGCGGTGGTCGCCTCGGAGGTGCGGGCCCTGGCGCAACGGTCATCCGAAGCGGCCAAGCAGATCAAGGCGCTGATCGGACAAAGCGCCGAACAGGTGCAGGGCGGGGTGGAACTGGTCGGCAAGGCCGGAGAGGTCCTGACCAAGATCGCCGGTCACATCAATCACATCTCGGACCTGATCAGCGATATCGCATCGGGCGCAGAGGAACAGTCGATCGGCATCGGCGAAATCAACATCGGCGTCACTCAGCTTGACAAGGTCACTCAGCAGAACGCGGCCATGGTTGAAGAGTCCACCGCGAACAGCCACGCGCTGAAAGGGGATGCGCAAAGTCTGGCAGAACTTGTCAGCCGCTTTGCTCTCGGATCGTCACGTGGCGAGGTATCCGCTTTCGAGGCGGATGGATACGCGGATGCTGCCGTGCCGGTGGCGACAGTTCCATGGCACGCGACCCGGGAAGAGACACGATATCGCCCTGCGGCGCAGGCAGTTTAGGTGCTGAACCCATGGTGCATCCCGCCCGATGCGCCGATAGTCGTCATTTTTCCCTGTCCGGACCAGTCGTTCCCATGTTGAAACAAGGCCGGCCGGGGCCGCCAGCCAACCCTTGGATGATCTGCCCTGTCAGCCGGCGTTTCGACATGGCGACGGACATTGACGTGGTGTTGCGATGAGATCTCTTGCAGGAAGGCGGGCGCGATGCCGGTCCTGACAACGATCCCGAAGCGCCAAGTGATTGGCTTTGGTATCCTTCGCGGCTTCTTCACTGCGGGCCGGATAGCAAGCCCTGCCCGGTGGGGGTGAATTCCAGCCCAAAGCGGCCTTGCACCAAGTGGCGCGGGGATATCCGCGGCTAGGTGGTATGACTGCGCCGTCTTCCAAGCCTTCCGGCCGATCGTATAGCCCGCAGGCCTGAATACCGCGTAGCCCTGCAAGCATGACGCACGTGGCACCTGTGCAGTATACCAGCCTAAAATCTTGATTTATTTTTGATTTTTGGCTCCGACGGTAGGGATCGAACCTACGACCAATTGATTAACAGTCAACTGCTCTACCGCTGAGCTACGTCGGAACACGGGCGTCGTATAGCAATGCGAGTCCGTGGCGTCCAGAGGGTAATGCAGGGTATTTGCGAAAGTTCTGCGCAGCCTTCATGCCCGTCAGACCAGCCGGAAAACCGACTGCACATGCAGCGCGCCATCCGGCCTGACCTGGCCCTTGTCATGCAGGTGCAGCAGATGCGCCAGGACATTCCGCTCGGCCGCCTTCAGAAGGGCGGCGGGCGTCTCGCGATAGATGTGCAGCGTCAGGCTGCGTGCATCGGCCGGTCCTTGCCCGAGCGCCGCAAGAATAGCGCGTGTCCGCGAATGCCGGTGTTGCACCAGCCAGTCCAGCCGGGCCCGGGGCGTGTCGATCGTCGCTCCGTGGCCGGGGAAAAAGCGGCTTGCCCGCGTTTGCGACAGACGGGCACAGGAGGCAAGAAAATCCCCCAGATCCCCATCGGGCGGCGACACAAGCGAGCTGGCCCAACCCATCACATGATCGCCGCAGAACAATCCGTCCTGCCAGAGAAAACACATGTGGTTGCCGATATGGCCCGGCGTATGCAGCGCCGTGATCGGACCGGCACCGCTGTCGATCACTGCCCCATCCGCCAGGGTCACATCCGGCGCGAAAGCGTGATCCAGCCCCTCGCCACCACCCACAAGCCCGCCCTGCGCCAGCGACGTCATCATCGCGCTGCGCCCGTCGGTGCTGCGCCCGAAGGCGCAGACTGGCGCGCCGGTCTGTGCGGCCAATCTGGCGGCAAGCGGGGAATGGTCCAGATGGCTGTGGGTGACCAGAATATGGCTGACGCGGCGCCCGGCCATGGCCGCAAGCAGAGCTTCGTAATGCGCGGGCAGGTCGGGTCCCGGATCAATCACGACAAGATCGCTTTCGCCCAGAAGATACGCGTTCGTCCCCCAATAGGTCATCGGCGAGGGATTAGGCGCAACAATCCGCACAATACCCGGGGCGAGCGTTTCGGGGACGCCGGGCACTGGATTGTCCCCCGTCTTCATGCCCTCAAAGACCGCTTTGCGGCCGGTCTGTCAGGCGTTAGCTTGCAGGCATGTTTGGATGGCTCAAGAACGTGATGCCGCGTGGCATCTATGCGCGTGCCGCGCTGATACTGGTGATGCCGGTGGTGTTGCTGCAATTGCTGGTCTCGGTTGTCTTCATCCAGCGCCACTTTGACGGCGTGACCCAGTCGATGACAAGGGCCATGAACATCGAGCTGCGGTTCCTGATCGACATCGCCGCAGCAGAGCCGCAGCTTGACGCTGCGCTGCGCAGCCTGCGCGCCATCGCCGTGCCGCTGGAAATCGAGGTGACGCTTCCCGCCGCGGATGCGCCCGAGGCGGATATCAAGCCGCTTGAGGATCTGACCGGCAACAACGTGATCGCGGCCCTGCGACAGGATCTGCCTGAAATCGCTGTCGTCTCACTTGCCGACAGGCGGCGCGTGGTGCTGTGGACGGACACACGACACGGCCCGATGAAGCTTGAATTCAACAGACGGCGCGTGTCGGCATCGAACCCGCATCAGTTGATCGTGATCATGGTCTTTTTCGGCGCGATCATGACGGCGGTCGCCTATTTCTTCCTGCGCAATCAGCTGCGCCCGATCAAGCGCATGGCCGCGGCGGCGGCCGACTACGGCAGGGGGCGCATCACGCCCTTCACGCCAACCGGCGCGGTCGAGGTCAGGGCCGCCGGAACCGCATTTCTCGACATGCGCAACCGGTTGGAACGGCAGGCCCAGAGCCGCACCATGATGTTGTCGGGGGTCAGCCATGACCTGCGCTCGCCCTTGACGCGGTTGCGGCTGGGTCTGTCGTTGATCGATGAACAAGAGGCGGCACCGCTGTTGCGGGATGTCGACGATATGGAACGCTTGCTGAACGCCTTCCTTGATTTCGCGCGCAGCGATGCGGGGGATGCGCGCGAAGAGGTCGCGCCGGGCGCGCTTGTCGATCAGGTGATCTCGGATGCGCAAAGGATGGGTCAGAACGTGACCCTTGCCGGGATCGAGGGACCTGCCGCTCCGGTCAGCCTGCGCCCGCTTGCCATTCGCCGCGCGCTTGACAATCTGATCGGGAATGCGCTGCGCTATGGCACCCAGGCGCGGATCGGCGTGACAATGACCGATCGCACGGTGCGGTTCACGGTCGAGGATGACGGCCCCGGCATTCCCCCGGACCGGCGCGACGAGGCGCTGAACCCCTTTGTAAGGCTCGATCCCGCGCGCAATCAGGACAAGGGCAGCGGGGTCGGCCTTGGCCTGTCGATCGTCGCGGATATCGCGCGCAACCACGGTGGTGTCCTGCGGTTGGGGGAAAGCGCGACACTCGGCGGGCTGAAGGCGGAACTTGTGATTGCTCGGTGATGCGTGTTTTTTGTGCATATGCCCGCAATTTCCCCCTGATTGCAGCCGCTCGCATGGATATCGAGTTGCAGTCGGGCGTCAGGCCGATAGTCTTGGTTCATGAAGAAAGAGATGCGCTTTTTTGACGAGATGTCGACCGACGCAGGTGTGCGCGCACCCTATGCCTCTTACGACACATGGTTTCAGTCGCAGGATACCGACAGGCTGCGCGCCAAGGCGCAAGAGGCCGAGGCCTTCTTTCGCAGAACTGGGATCACGTTCAATGTCTATGGACAGGCCGACGCGGAAGAACGTCTGATCCCCTTCGATCTTGTCCCGCGCATCGTATCGAGCAGCGAGTGGGGCAAGCTTGCCAAGGGGATCGACCAACGCGTGCGGGCGATCAACGCCTTTCTGCACGATATCTACAATCGTCAGGAAATCCTGAAGGCCGGCGTCGTGCCGGTCGAGCTGATCGCCAAGAACGACGCCTACCTGCCGCAGATGATCGGTTTCGTTCCGCCGGGGGATGTCTACACCCATATCGTGGGCACCGACATTGTCCGGACGGGCGAAGACGAGTTCTATGTTCTGGAAGACAACGCGCGCACCCCATCCGGCGTCAGCTACATGCTCGAAAACCGCGAGACCATGTTGCAGATGTTCCCCGAGCTTTTCAGCAAGATCAAGGTGCAGGCCGTCAGCGATTATCCCAAGGCCCTGCGCCGCTCGCTCGAGGCCTCGGCGCCCAAGTCATGTCCGGGCAGGCCCACCGTCGCCGTGCTGACGCCGGGGATCCACAACTCGGCCTATTACGAGCATAGCTTTCTGGCCGACCAGATGGGGGTCGAACTGGTCGAAGGGCATGACCTGCGCGTGGTCGATGGTCATATCGCGATGCGCACGACGCGCGGCTACAAGCGGATCGACGTGATCTATCGCCGTGTGGACGATGAATTTCTGGACCCGCTGACATTCAATCCACAGTCGATGCTGGGTGTGCCGGGGATCATGGATGTCTACCGCGCGGGCAATATCACGATCGCCAACGCGCCGGGCACCGGGATTGCCGACGACAAGGCGATCTACAGCTACATCCCCGATATCGTGCAGTTCTACACCGGCGAAAAGGCGATCCTGAAAAACGTCGAGACCTATCGATGCTCTGAGCCGGACATGCTGTCCTATGTGCTCGACAATCTGTCCGAATTGGTCGTGAAAGAGGTCCATGGATCAGGCGGTTACGGGATGCTGGTGGGCCCCGCCGCCAGCAAAAAGGAACTGGCCGATTTCGCCGAAAAGCTGCGCGCCCATGCCTCCAATTATATCGCGCAGCCGACGCTGTCCCTGTCGACCGTTCCGATCTTCACCGAGACGGGGCTTGCCCCGCGCCATGTGGACCTGCGGCCCTTCGCGCTTGTCTCGCCTGCGGGTGTCAACATCACGCCCGGGGGGCTGACACGGGTGGCGCTGACCGAAGGCAGCCTTGTGGTGAACTCCAGCCAGGGTGGTGGCACGAAAGACACTTGGATATTGGAAGACTAGGATGCTGGGAAAAACCGCAGGTGGTCTTTATTGGATGTTCCGTTCGCTTGAACGGGCCGAAAACACCGCGCGTCTGGTGGATGCGGGGTTCCGCATCGCCTTGACCCGGTCGAACAGTTCCGAATCCGAATGGCGGTCCGTCATCGCGACCTCTGCCGCGCAGGGGCCCTTCGAGGCGCGCTATCCGGCCTACGACAGTGAATCGGTCGTGAATTTCCTGCTGCGCGATCCCGAGAATCCCAGCTCGGTCCTGTCGGTGATCAAATCGGCGCGCGACAACGCGCGTCTGGTCCGCACCGCCCTGACGACCGAGGTCTGGACCGGCGTGAACGAGACATGGATGGTTCTGACACGGCTTCTGAAGGATCCCATCCCGCAGACGGAATTGCCTGCCGTGCTGGCCACGATCCGGCAGCAATCCGCCGTTGTCCGCGGCGCCCTGCACGGCACCATGTTGCGCAACGACATTTATGATTTCTGCCGTCTGGGGACGTTTGTCGAACGGATGGACAGCACGGCGCGCATCGTGGACGTCAAATATTATGCGCTCTTGCCTGCCTCGTCCTTTGTCGGCAGCCGCCTCGACAACGTGCAATGGGAGACGATTTTGCGGTCGGTCTCGGCGCATCGGTCGTTCCGCTGGGCCGTGGACGAGGATTTCACCGCCCCCGCCATTGCAAGCTTCCTGATCCTCGACGGGCGGATGCCGCGGTCCTTGCGGTTTTGCGCGGGCAAGCTGGTCGACAACCTTGGCTACCTCGGGATGGACGACGACGACCCCAAGCCCTCTTGTGTCATGGCCAAGCAGCTTTACGAAAGATTAAGCGGGCACGACATCGGGTCGATCTTCGAAGAGGGGCTGCACGAGTTCCTGACCAGCGTGATCAACGACAACGCCCGGATCGGCGTGCAGATCGAGGAAGACTACAGGTTCAACAGTTGATGCAATTGAAAATCTGCCACAAAACGACCTATCGCTACGATGCTCCGGTTGTTTATGCCCTGCAAAAAGTGCGTCTGCGCCCGCTGCAATCGCGCTTGCAGAAGGTCGATGCCTGGGAGGTGCGGATCGATGGCGGCACCATCGAGGCCGAGTATATGGATCACTACGGCAACAACGTCGATCTGGTGAATGTCGATCGCGATGCAACCAGTGTCACGATCACCGCGGAAGGAACCGTCACGACCGCCGACGCGCATGGTGTCTTCGGCTGGTCAAGCGGGCGTGCGCCGCTTTGGCATTTCCGCGAACCGACACATGCCACATCGCCGAATGGCGCGATTGCGGCGCTGGCGGGCGATCTGGCGCAGACCTCGGACCAGATCACGGCCCTGCACGTGCTTTCCAGCCGCGTGATCGACGCTATTCCCTACCAAATCGGTGTCACACATGCGCTGACCACCGCGCGCGAGGCCCTGGCGGCCGGGGCGGGGGTCTGTCAGGACCATGCACAGGTCTTTATCGCGGCCGCGCGTTCTGCGGGTCTTCCGGCGCGGTATGTCAGCGGCTATCTGATGATGGATGACCGGACCGATCAGGATGCAAGCCACGCCTGGGCCGAGGTCTTTGTCGAGGGGCTGGGTTGGGTCGGCTTCGATATCTCCAACGGCATCAGCCCCGATGAACGCTATGTGCGCGTGGCCACCGGGCGCGATGCGCGGGATGCGGCGCCCGCCGAAGGCATGCGCGTGGGCGATGCAAGCGAACACATGATTGTATCGCTTCAGGTTCAGCAGTAAGGATCGCGGGTCGGAACACGTAAAGGTATGCGCGCATGACATATTGCGTTGGCTTGCGGCTCAATCATGGGCTTGTCTTCATGTCGGATACGCGCACCAGCGCGGGCGTGGACAATTTCGCCACCAGCAAGAAGATGTTTTCATGGACCGTCCCCGGCGAGCGGATGATCACCCTCATGACCGCCGGCAACCTTGCAACGACGCAGGCGGTGATCAGCCTGCTCGAGGAACGCTCGAAGACGAAGGAAGAGCGCGACCCAAGCATCCTGCAGCAAGAGACGATGTTTCAGGTCGCCCGTCTGATCGGGGCGACGCTGCGCGAGGTGATCGACGAAACCACCGGCGACGGGCAGGTGAAGCAGGAACAGTTCTCGGCCTCGATCATCGCGGGCGGCCAGATCAAGGGCGGCAAGCCGACCATTTTCTTGATCTATCCGCAGGGCAATTTCATCGAGATCACCGCGGACACGCCCTTTTTCCAGATCGGCGAGACGAAATACGGCAAGCCCATCCTCGTGCGGGCCTATGATCCGGATATGAGTTTCGAAGACGCGGTCAAGCTGCTGTTGGTCTCGTTCGATTCGACTGTGAAATCCAACCTTTCCGTGGGGTTGCCTTTCGATCTTCAGGTCTATTCCAGCGACAGTTTCACCCAAGGCAAGACCCTGCGCATCGACGAGAACGACCACGTCTACTGCGCCATCTCGCAAGGCTGGGGCGATGCGTTGAAAGATGCCTTCCAGCAGTTGCCGACGTATAGGCTATAGGGCCAGACCCCGGCACCGTGAGGCGAGCGCGAATTCGGTTTGACATCAGACGGCGCTTGCCACCACCTTTGAAAAAAACGGCACCTGTCGTCGCATGGGACAGGCAGAGAGCCAAGAACCCAAGGGGCGCATGACATTGAAACTGGCCTTCAAACACCTGCGCAACACCGAGAACACCGGCGACAGATACTGCTGTCCCTACGATTATTTCGACTGGCCGGATGCCAGTGTGGAAGACATCCGCAACAAGAGCGATGATTACACGGTCGGCGTCTATGGCGGTGGCAAGATTTTTGGCGGATTGTCCGAATACGAGGGCGTTATCCAAAGTCCCGGCACAACGCATATCGCCTGGGGTGTCGGCACGTTGCAGCGGTTTCTGATTTCCCGCCGATATAGCCGTGCGCGTCGGCTGATGGATCTGGTGGGGTCGCGTGACTATGGCGACAGGCATTTCCCTTGGGTGCCTTGTGTCAGTTGCATGTCAGAGGGTTTTGACGACCCCTCGGCCCCCGAGCATGACGTTGTCTTCTATTACCACGGTGGCAAGACGGACAGCCAGGGGATTACGATCCCCGATGACATGCCGCGACTGGGCAACGATCGCGGCAACCTCGATGAAGCCCTGTCCTTCATCGCCTCTGGCCGCACCGTGGTCTCGAATTCATACCATGGTGTCTATTGGGGGCTCTTGATGAAGCGGCGCGTGTTGTGCATCCCGTTTTCCTACAAGTTCTCGGCATTCCGAAAGCCGCCGGCCTATGCAAAACCGCAGGACTGGCTGAACAAGCTGGATACCGCCGTCGCCCATCCCGACCTGCTTTCACTCTGCCGAGACCGCACGCTGGAGTTCAAGGCCGAAGTGGATGCCGTCATCGCGAAACGGGCGCAGGCCTGAGGATGCGTGATCCGCGCTGCGGCGACGGCCAACGCATCTCTGATGGGGCAAGTCATGGCCGGGGTCGCGAAAGGCGAGGGGGGCATCATGCGGTCGACCGCAACAGGCGCGATACCGTCTGAAAGTCGCGCACCGATACCACTTCGACAGGTGTCAGTTTGCGTCCCAGATGTTCCTCGAGCGCCAGCATAAGTCTGAAATGCGCAAGGCTGTCCCATGTCGGCGTTTGATCGATGCTGACATTCTCATCCACCGCTGCGGGGTCCAGACCAAGCGCCTCGGCCAGCAATCTGGTTGCGTTATCGGTCATCGGCGTCAACCTTGATGTGCCTTTGCGCGATCCAGTCATCTGCCATCATCTCGAACTGGACGGTATCCAACAGGGTCTCGCTGAACGGCGAAAGCCATGATTTGTTCTCGTAGCCGACAAGGCGGAACCCGAGTTTCTGGTAGTTGTAGATGGAACTGACGTTGCGTGCGAGGACGTGCCCCTCGAATCTGGTGACCCGTTCGGAGACTGCAAAGTGGTCCATGATGCCACGCCGGACTTCTTCGAAGACGCCTTTGCCCCACCAGCTGCGGGCATGAATGACGATGGCAAGGCTGACTGTTCCCGACCGGTTGATGCTCAGCCGATGTGCCCCGATGGTGCCGCCGCCTTCTTTTGGCATGATGGCGTGAAAGAAGCGCGTCTGGCCATCCGGGCGTCCGACGCTGCGCACCCATGCGAAGGCAGAATAGCTGCGCTGGCCATACATCAGGTTCTCCAGAATTTCGGGGTCTGCGCGCCATGGGGCGGTCACCTTGATCGCATCCCGGAGATTGCAGTTTGCCAGAACGAAGCGGTCCGTCCGGATGGGCTGACACAGGTATGGATCGGGCGGTTCCCGCCGCAGCAAGAGCTTGTCTATGCCCATTTCGCCACCATCATCCTCTGGATATCCCGGCGCGAGATTTTCCCGCGATCGTTCTTGGGGATGTCCTTTGTGATCTCGACCTTGGCGGGAATTGCGTCTGGCCGTGCTTGCTCTCTGCACCACGCGATCAAGGCGGCGGCATCGACGGTGTCATCGGACAGGCGGACAACCGCACCAACCCTTTCGCCTGCAATCGGATCGGGAATGCCGAAACTACAGGCCTCCAGCACCGAAGGGTGACGTTCCAGCAGCATGTCGACCTCTTCTGCAAGGACCTTGATGCCGGCCACGTTGATCTCGTTCTTGGTGCGCCCGACCAGCCTTAGGGTTTGGTCGGCCTCCAGAACGCCCAGATCGCCCGTCATCATGTAGTCACCGCGCAAGACCGCCGCCGTCTGGTCTGGCTGCCCCCAAAAACCGATCATCTGACCCGGTGTCTTGACGGCGATCTCACCAGCGCCGGTGTCGCGAAGCCTGCCCTCCCGCCAGACCTTGAATTGCCCACCCCAGGGCCGACCGACATAGCCGTCCGCGGATCGGTCGTCATGCAGTGCCCCGCCCGAGATCCAATTCGCCGTCTCGGTCATGCCGTAGGTATTGTGGACATTGGTCGTGCCGCACCAGTCAGAGACCTTGTTCCACAGCTCTTTGGACAGCGGGGCTGATCCGATGTGGACACGTTGTGGCGGGTGCTTCGGCTTCGGGCTTGCCATCAGGACCATGCGCCAGAACGAAGGCACCGAACTGAAGAAAGTTATCCCCAGGTCGTCAAGCGTTTCGCCGAAGCGCCCGATCTCGTCCAATTGCATCTTGGGCATCAGTGACAGGTGCTTGCCTGCATAAAGGGCCGTCAATGCGTTCCCGATCAACCCATGCCCAAAGAAAAGCGGCAGAGTGCAGAACGTCCGGTCCAAGCTTGCCGCGCCGATCTCGGCCAGATTGGCTGCCAGACGGGCGTGCAATGTCGCAAAGGAGTGGGTCACCCCCTTGGGCACACCGGTGGTCCCCGAGGTCATGAGAATAAGGGCCGCCTCGCGAGGACCGAACTGTCGCATACCGGACCCATGCATCTGCTGAACTGCGTCATCCGAAACAAGCAGCCTTGCGCCTGTCGCCTTTGTCACGGTTGCGCGTTCCAGATCGGTGATGGCCGGGTTCACCATGACCGCGCAACATCCCATTTGCCAAACGGCAAAGAGTGTCGTCAGACATTTCAACGGGTCATTGACAGAGACGATGACACGATCGCCGGCCCCGGTCCGCAACTCCCGCAGCTTGCAAAGGGATCGTTCGACATCTTGCCGGAATTCCGCGCGATCCACCCTGCGGCCTGACCGGACGCAGCTTAGGACAAAGTCCTTTGGCATCAGCGCAGAGACATCCTTGGCATCAGCTTTTGTCAAACAACGATACCCCGCATTGCGGTTTGGCTTGATTTTCGCCAAAAACCTTCTTTTTTCGTCAAATCCGCGATTTTAGCTTGCTCCAAAGTTGATACTTGCCGCACCATCGCCGCACTCTGTGTTGGAAAGAGGATAGGGAAAATGTTCAAAAGAACAAAGGTTGCTGTTGCATCGCTGGCGGCACTTGTGGCGGCTGGATCAGTTGCGCAGGCAGGCGGGTTGAGCGACCAGATCATGGAAGCACCGGTCGTGCAGGATCCGGTCGAAGTCGCCCCCGCGGCAGGAAGCATACCCGGCTGGGTCATTCCGCTTGCGATCATCGGTTTGATGGTTGGTATTGCGTCAAGCGGCGATAGCGACGGGAAGAAAAAGTCAAAACGGAAAAATCTTTCGTCAGATTGACGAACAGGCGCTGACCGGCGCGCCGCAGGTCATCTGCAAGGAAACGGCATCGGATCAGGTCCGCGAACCAAAAATGACGGTTGCGGCATGATCTCTTGTTCCCAGAGAAACCTTGTCGCATGCTAAGCGGCGCGCAGGCTACCCCGGTCCTCGGGGCTGATCGATTTCTGATCACGATGTCGCCGGTTGCATCACTGACGCTGACTGTCGTGATGAAATGGCGGAGAGACAGGGATTCGAACCCTGGGTGGAGTTGCCCCCACAACGGTTTTCGAGACCGCCCCGTTCGACCACTCCGGCACCTCTCCGCGGGGGTCGGGGTGGGGTTACTCTGCAGGCAAGGCCTGCGCAAGAGGCAATCGGCTGATTTCCTGACATTTGCGTGCATGGTCTTGGAACCGCGGGGAAGGACACCTATCGTCCGCGTCAGGAAAATCGACACAGAGGCCCCGCCATGCAGTTCTTCCGCCTTACCGTGCTGGCCTTTGCCAGCCTCCTTGCCGTCCCGGCGCTGGCCCAGCAAGGGACGCGCGCCGCCGATATCGACCGACTTTACGACGCCCTGGGCTTGCCCGAGATCATCGCGATCATGCAGCAGGAAGGCATCGATTACGGCCAGGAACTTGCCGCCGAGATGTTGCCCGGCGGCGGGGGCGCGGACTGGCGCAACATGGTGGCTGCGATCTACGATCTGGACACCATGGAAGAAGAGGTGCGCGGCGCCTTCGCGGAAGGGATCGTCGATGCCGATCTCGACAGCATGCTGGATTTCTTCACCTCCGACCGCGGGGCGCGGATCATCGGGCTGGAAATCACCGCACGGCGGGCGATGCTGGATGAAAGCGTCGAAGAGGCCAGCCGTGACGCCGCCGCCTTGCAGATCATGGATGAAACGCCCCGCTATCAGGCCATCAGGGCGTTTATCGAAACCAATGACCTGATCGAGAACAATGTCGTGGGGGCGCTGAACTCCAGCTATGCTTTCTACATGGGGCTGATCGACGGCGGTGTGATGCCGCCCGGTGTGACCGGCGATACCGCGCTCAATGATGTCTGGGCGCAAGAACCCGAGATTCGCGACAAGACGACCGAATGGGTCTATGCCTTCCTGTTGATGGCCTATCAGCCGCTCTCGGACGAGGATCTGGCCGCCTATCAGGCCTTCAGCGAAACCGCTGCAGGGCAGGCGCTGAATGGGGCCTTGTTCACGGCCTTCGACGGCATGTTCGAGGATATCTCGCGGGCGCTTGGCCTTGCCGCCTCGCGGTTCATGCAGACGCAAGAGCTTTAACCCGCATAAAGCATCAGCACCGAGACGAGCGCCCCCGGCGAGGCGCGATAGGCCGCGTTGTCCGATCTGAGCTGGATCTGGCGGGTGGGGCGTTCGGCAAGCGGGATACCGGCGATATCCATCGCTCTGGTCAGGGTCGGGCCGCCGCCTGCGTCGATCTCATCGACGAGTGCGGGGTGGTTCGTCTTGACGTAGACCTCGACCGCGCCGCGCCGGTCAAGGGTCTCGGCAGCTTGTGCGGGCGTCATCAACGGCAGCGGAAAAAGCACGGCATCGCCACTGCATGCGGCCAAGGGAACAAGGAGGATCAGGATGCTGCGTTTCATGTTTCTGCGCGCCTTTTGACTTGACTTACAAGGGTATTGGTCAGATAAGCCGCCAACTTCGCAAGGGTCTTGCGGGGAACTAAGCTTAAACTCGCCCAAGGGCGCGCTGTCCACAGGTACCAAACGCCGGATGAAACCGGGGCCTTAGAGACGCGGAAAATGAAGGAAAACCATATGTTTGCGGTTCTGAAAACCGGCGGCAAACAGTATCGCGTCGCAGCAGGCGACGTACTGCGTGTCGAAAAGCTGGCAGCCAATGCCGGCGACAAAGTCCAGTTCAACGAGATTCTGATGGTCGGCGCGACCGTGGGCACACCATTGGTCGAGGGCGCCGGCGTCCAGGCCGAGGTGATTGATCAGATCAAGGGCGCCAAGACCATCAACTTCGTCAAGCGTCGCCGTAAGCATGGCTCGCAGCGCAAGAAGGGTCACCGTCAGCAACTGACACTGGTCCGTATCTCCGAGATTCTCGAAAAGGGTGCGGACAAGTCGGGCGTCATGGCGGCTGTTTCGGGTGCCGGCATGGTTGCGGCCCCTGTCGCGGCCAAGCCTGCCGCCAAGAAAGCGGCGGCCCCCAAGGCTGCGGCTGCCGCAGGCGGGGACGATCTGAAGCAACTGTCGGGTGTCGGCCCGGCGCTGGAAAAGAAGCTGCATGACGCGGGTGTCACGACTTTCGCCCAGATCGCAGCATGGACCGAAGCAGACGTGGCCGCGATGGACGAAAAACTGTCGTTCAAGGGCCGCATCGAACGTGAAGGCTGGATCGCCCAAGCGGCTGAGCTGGCAAAAGGCTAAGGAGACACACCAATGGCACATAAAAAAGCAGGCGGTTCATCCCGTAACGGACGCGACTCGGCCGGGCGCCGTCTCGGCGTCAAGAAGTTCGGCGGCGAGGCCGTGGTTCCCGGCAACATCATCATGCGCCAGCGCGGCACGAAGATGTGGCCCGGCGCAGGCGTCGGCATGGGCAAGGACCACACGATCTTTGCAACCGCCGAAGGCGCCGTGAAGTTCCACAAAGGCCTGAAGGGCCGCACCTTCATTTCGGTTCTCCCCGTGGCGGAGGCCGCCGAGTAAACCGAAAAATCCAAGGTAACGCATTTGGGGGGATCGGTGAAAACCGGTCCCCTTATTGTTTCATGGTTCTGCCACCATATGGAGGTATGGGTAGTGCCAAGGTTGTTTTCGAGGAGGGAAAACATGCTGCAAGAGGACATCACCGTTCAGGACAGTATTCAGGCGGACCGCTTTGTGTTGCGCCCCTTGCGCAAGTCTGACGCGGGGCTGCTGACGATGTATGCCAGCGACGACCGCGTCGCCCGTGGCACCCGCGCGGTGCCGCATCCGCTGCCGCCCGGCACGGTCGAGGCGATGATCGACCGTGCGGCAAAGCCAGACCGGACCGAGGATATCTGGGTGATCGACGGATCCGCACAAGGCCATGCCGAGGCGCTGGGTCTGATCAGCCTCGAACGGATGGACCGCGGCCAGTCAGAGGTCTTCTACTGGATCGCGCCCGCCTTCTGGAACACGGGCTTTGCCACCGAAGCCCTGCGCGCCCTGATCGCCGCGAACCCGCACCGCTCCGACCGAATCTTTGCCGAGGTGTTTCAGGACAATCCGGGCTCTGCCCGCGTGCTGACCAACTGCGGGTTCGACTATCTGGGCGATGCCGAGGCGTTCTCTGTCTCGCGCAATGCAACGGTGCCGACCTGGACCTATACCCTGAAGATCGCAAAGTAGCGGTGCAAACCACCACGGCAGGGCCCAACCGACGCTATGCAGGCGTCGCCCGCGACCGCTTGAGAAGCGCGGCACAGTAGTTTATCGGCAAGGTCTGACGCCGACGAAAGCCAAATCCATGAAGTTTCTCGATCTTGCCAAAGTCTATATCCGCTCGGGGACGGGCGGTGCGGGCTGTATCTCGTTCCGGCGCGAGAAGTTCATCGAATATGGCGGTCCTGACGGCGGCGACGGCGGCAGGGGCGGCGATGTGATCGTCGAAGCGGTCGAGGGGCTGAACACGCTGATCGATTTCCGCTACCAGCAGCATTTCTACGCGACCAGCGGCCAGCACGGCATGGGTGGCCAGCGCACCGGCAAGGACGGCGAGGACAAGATCCTGCGCGTGCCCGTCGGAACCGAGATCATCGACGAGGATGAGGAAACCCTGATCGCCGACATGACCGAGGTCGGCCAGCGCGTGATCATCGCCAAGGGCGGGAATGGCGGCTGGGGCAACCTGCGTTTCAAGTCGGCGACCAATCAGGCCCCCCGCCGCGCCAATCCCGGCCAAGAGGCGGTTGAACGCACGATCTGGTTGCGGTTGAAACTGATTGCGGATGTGGGGCTTCTGGGGATGCCCAATGCGGGCAAGTCCACCTTTCTGGCCGCCACATCGAATGCGCGGCCCAAGGTGGCCGACTATCCCTTCACGACGCTGGTGCCGAACCTCGGCGTTGTCGGCATCGACGAGGTCGAATTCGTCGTGGCCGACATCCCCGGTCTGATCGAAGGGGCCAGCGAGGGCAGGGGGTTGGGCGATATGTTCCTTGGCCATGTGGAACGTTGCGCGGTGCTGTTGCACCTGATCGACGGCACCTCGGGTGATCCGGCGGGCGATCTGACAACCATCATCCATGAAATCGAGGCTTATGGCGGCGCGCTGGCCGACAAGCCGCGCATCACGGTGCTGAACAAGATCGATGCGCTCGACGTCGAGGAACGCGCCTTTCTGACTGAAGAAATCGCGGCTGTCGCTGAAGGCCCCGTGATGCAGATGTCCGGCGTCAGCGGCGAGGGTATCCCCGAGGTGCTGCGCGCCTTGCGCGAAAAGATCGACGCCGACCGATTGCGCCACCGCAAGGAGGCGGCGCCCGAGGCGTACGGGGACGCGCCATGGCAACCTTAGGCGACGCCAAGCGGCTGGTGGTCAAGATCGGCTCGGCCCTGCTGGTCGATGCCGCCACCGGTGCCCTGCGGCAGGACTGGCTTTTGTCGCTGGCCGCGGACGTGGCCCGCATCCGCAAGCGCGGGACCGATGTGATCCTTGTCTCGTCCGGCTCGATCGCGCTTGGGCGGGGTATTCTGGGGCTGCCCGTCACCGCCTTGCCGCTGGAACAATCGCAGGCCGCCGCAGCCGTCGGCCAGATCCGTCTGGCCCGCGCCTATGAAGAGGCACTGCGCCCGCATGGCATCGTCACCGGACAGGTGCTTGTCACGCTGGAAGATTCGCAGGACCGTCGCCGCTATCTCAACAGCCGTGCGACGATGGAGACGATGCTGGGCTTCGGCGTGACGCCGATCGTGAACGAGAACGACACGGTGGCCACCGATGAAATCCGCTACGGCGACAATGACCGGCTTGCCGCACAGGTGGCGGTGACAGCGGGGGCGGATCAATTGGTGCTGCTGTCCGATGTGGACGGGCTTTACACAGCGAACCCCAAGCTTGATGCGCAGGCGCGCCACCTTCCGATGATCGACCGCATCACGCCCCAGATCGAGGCGATGGCGGGCGATGCCGGATCGGGCCTGTCCAAGGGCGGGATGATCACCAAGCTGATGGCCGCCCGCATGGCGACCGAGGGCGGATGCGCGATGGCGATCACGCTGGGGTCCGAAATGCATCCCTTGCGGCGGCTGGAAGAGGGCGCGCGCGCGACGTGGTTTGCCGCACAGACCGATCCGCAGACCGCCCGCAAGCGCTGGATCGCCGCGATGAAACCGAAAGGCGCCTTCATCGTCGATGCCGGCGCGGCGCGGGCGCTTGGGCAGGGCAAGAGCCTGCTGCCCGCCGGTGTCAGACAGGTCACCGGCACCTTTGGTCGCGGCGAGCTGGTGGCGATCACCGATCGCGAGGGGGCGCATTTGGGTCAGGGGCTGACCCGCTACACCAGCGCCGAGGCGCGCCGGATCATGGGGCGGCACTCGGCTGACATTGCGGCGATCCTCGGGTATGAGGGGCGCGCGGCATTGATCCACCGCGACGACATGGTGCTTTAGGACAGGATGAAGCCATGAATGACCAGACCGCAATCGGACCGATGATGGCCAGGATCGGGGCGGATGCCCGCGCCGCCGCAACCGTGCTGGCCACGGCACCGGCCAAGGTCAAGACCCATGCCTTGAACGCGGCCGCCGATGCCGTCTGGGACCGGCGGGCCGAGATCATCGCGGCCAACAAGGACGATCTGGCCTATGGCGCGGACAAGGGTCTGTCGCCTGCCATGATGGACCGGTTGATGCTGGACGAGGCGCGCATCAAGGGCATCGTTGCGGGCCTCAGGTCCGTGGCCGGGCAAGACGATCCCATCGGCGTCGTCACCGAAAGCTGGGACCGCCCCAACGGGTTGCATATCCAGCGTGTGCGGACACCCATCGGGGTGATCGGCGTGATCTACGAAAGCCGCCCCAATGTGACGGCGGATGCAGGCGCGTTATGCCTCAAGTCAGGCAATGCGGTCATCCTGCGTGGCGGATCGGAAAGCTTTCAGTCCAGCCGCGCGATCCATGCCTGTCTGACGGCGGGGCTGCAATCTGCCGGGCTGCCTTCGGCCGCAATCCAGCTTGTGCCGACGCGTGACCGTGCCGCGGTGACGGCGATGTTGCAGGCGACGGACCATATCGACGTGATCGTGCCGCGCGGCGGCAAAGGGCTGGTCGGTCTGGTCCAGCGCGAGGCACGGGTGCCCGTTTTCGCCCATCTCGAAGGCATCTGCCATATCTACATCGACGCCGATGCCGATCTGGAAAAGGCGCGGCGCGTCCTTGTGAACGCCAAGACCCGCCGGACGGGCATCTGCGGTGCGGCCGAGACGGTGCTGGTCGATGCCGCCTTTCATCACAAACACGGTGATATCCTGATCCGCGACCTGATCGCCGCGGGCGTCGAGGTGCGGGCCGATGGCATACTGGCGATTGCGGGCACAACCCCTGCAGCAGCAGACGACTTCGGCAAGGAATTTCTCGACATGATCATCGCGGCCAAGGTCGTGGACGGGGTCGATGGGGCGATTGCCCATATTCGCCAGTTCGGATCGAACCACACCGATGCGATCATCACCGAGAATGACGCCACTGCTGCGCGCTTTTTCCAGCAACTCGACAGCGCGATCCTGATGCGCAATGCCTCGACCCAGTTTGCCGATGGGGGCGAGTTCGGCATGGGCGCGGAAATCGGGATCGCGACGGGCAAATTGCATGCGCGCGGGCCGGTGGGGGCGGTGCAGCTGACCAGCTTCAAGTATCTGGTCACCGGTGACGGAACGGTCCGCCCCTAGAGTTCGACCCGCAGCCTCGTGTCGTCTGCCGAGGCGCGCACCCTGCGGTCAATCGCACCGATGATGTCGGGCAAAAGCGCGAATTGCACCAGCGCGGCGGAATGGGTCTGGGGTTCGGACCGCCGGTTCAGGCCGTCCCAAAGCGACGGGTCAAAGGCGATCCGCCGTCCGGTGGCGGTGATGACGATGGTCTTGCCGGTGGCGGAAACGGTGATCTGTCCCCCGAGGGGCAATGCGGTCTCGACCGCCTGCAGCAGCAAGAAGATGCAGCGCACCAGAGGTCGGTCCTGATCATCTTCGAGGTGCCAGTCATAGGCCACACGACCCCCCGCGGAGAGACCGTCGAGGATCTGCTTGATTTCGGCCTTCTGGGTGGTTTGCCCCGCCGTGGCCGCCCCATAGGCGATGCGGAAGAACTTGATCCGTGCCGCGGCGCTGTTGACGCTTTGCTGGATCAGCGCCATTTCCTCGCCCGCGGTATTGTCGGTCAGCGACATCAGTTCGACGCCGTTGCTGATCGCCCCGATCGGGCTGATCAGGTCATGACAGATACGCGATCCGACGAGGGCGGCGAGATCAGCTTGCATTGGCGGCTCCTTGCTGCAAGGAAAGTGGGATGAACGACCTGAACGCAATGCTGGAACCCGGGATGCTGGTGCGCAATCCTGCCTGTCCCCACTGGGGCGTGGGGCAGGTGCAGTCCAATATCGGTGGCAGGATCACCGTGAACTTTCGGGAAGAGGGCAAAGTCGTCATCGATGGTGTTGTTGTCCCGCTTGAGATCGTCTTCGACGAAAACAACCTAAGGTAGAGAATTGCAATCCACAAGTGGTCACTTAAAGCCTTGGCCGGGAATGGTTACCAATCGGTTAAGGCGCGAGGACAAAAGATGACCGGCGTCGCCCCGCACAGGCAAGGTGCGGATTGCCGCTTTGCGGTTGCCCTTGCGTCCTGTCAGGCCGATATCCACGCAGCCCAACGCCTGCGCTATGACGTCTTCGTTGCCGAAATGGGCGCAGACGGTCCGATGGTCGATCATGCGCAACGGCGCGAGGCCGACAGGTTCGATGCTTTCGCCGATCATCTGATCCTGCGCGATCTCGACCGTGACGAAGACGACCGTGTGATCGGCACCTATCGCCTGATGACATGCGAGATGGCCCGTGCCGCAGGTCAGTTCTATTGCGCCGACGAATACGATCTGACTGTTTTGTTGCAAAGCGGCCTGCGTCTGCTGGAACTGGGGCGGTCGTGCCTGCACCCTCAGTATCGCGGCGGTCCGGGGATGCAGCAGATGTGGGCGGCCCTTGCCGATTACATCGAGGCACACGCGATCGACGTGATGTTCGGCGTGGCCTCGTTTCGCGGGACGGATACGGCCAGACTGGCGCAGCCCCTGTCCTATCTGGCGCAGCGGCATCTGGCGCCCGAATACCTTCGGGTGACCGCGAAGGGGCCCGATGCGGTCCCACTGGAACAGCTTGCATCCGACAGGATCGAACGCATCGCGGCGGTGCGCGGGCTTCCGTCCTTGATCAAGGCCTATCTGCGGCTTGGCGCCACGGTCGGCGAGGGGGCCTTTGTGGACCATGCGTTCAACACCACGGATATCTGTCTGATCCTTGAGAAATCCGCCATCGGCGCTTTGCAAAGGGCGATCTACACCCGACGGGCCCCGGCATGAGTGCCACATGGCAGGGCACACCCGACCTTGAACCGGCAGGGCCGGGCGCGGGGGGATGGATCCGCGCGCTCCTGCGGGCCGTGCCCCTGGTCATCTTGATCTTCGGCTGTCTGGGGCTATTGCTGCTGGTGCGCTTGATCGAGCGCCCGCTGAACGGCACCCGCAGGCCGGTCACACCCTATATCACCCAGTTCGTCTGCCGGACGTCCTTTCTGATCCTCGGGATCCGCTATGTCGTCGAGGGCGAGGTCATGACCGGACCGGGGGCGGTCGTGTCGAACCATGTCTCGTGGCTGGACATCTTCGCGCTGAATGCGCGCAAGCGGATCTACTTCGTCTCGAAGTCCGAAGTGGCGGGCTGGCCGGGGATCGGCTGGCTGGCCCGGGCGACGGGGACGGTCTTCATCAACCGCGACCGACGCGAGGTGGCGGACCAGATCGGCCTCTTCCGTGACCGACTGGCGGCGGGGCATAAGCTGTTGTTCTTTCCCGAAGGCACCTCGACCGATGGTCTGCGCGTCCTGCCGTTCAAGCCCGCGCTCTTTGCGGCATTTCTTGACGACAGGTTGCAAGACACGCTGATGATGCAGGCCGTCACCTTGAACTATCGCGCACCCGAGGGTGAAGACGCGCGGTTCTATGGATGGTGGGGGAACATGGCCTTTGGCCCGCATCTGTTGGCGACGCTTGCCGCGCGCAGGCAGGGTGCGGTCCATGTCGTCTACCATCCCCCTGTCCGTGTCGCGGATTTCGCGGACCGCAAGTCGCTGGCCAGCGCGATGGAGAAAACGGTGCGGGCGGGTCTAGCCCAGCATGGCGCTGCGTAGCTGTGTCAGCGTTTTCGCCGGTGTGTCGGTGGCCCAGATCTCGTCCCCGATCCCGAAGAAATCGGTATGCGGCGCAAGCTGGCGGATCAGGGTCTCGGTCAGCGCACCTTCGGCGACCACGGGCACCTCGATCATCTGCGACCACCATTCAAAGAGGTCGGCTTCCGCAATGCGGCCATCGCCCAGCGGAGTGTCGCCCACGGGGCCGAAGCTGACGTAATCGGCACCCAGCTCGCCCGCTGTCATCCCGTCATGGCGGGAATTGCCGCAGAAGCTGCCGACGATCGCATCCTCGCCCAGATCCTTGCGGACCTTGCGGATGCTGCGCGCGGCGTCCTGCAAATGCACCCCGTCCAGTCCCAGACGCCCGACCAGCATGATGTGGCTGTCGATCACAAGGGCGACGTCGCGGTCATGGGTGACTTCGCGCAAGGCGTCGGCGGCCTTGGCGATCCGGCTTTCGTCCTTCGTCGCCAGGGCCAGCCTAACGCAGGCGACCTCGGTGCTGTCGAGACAGGCGGCAAGCTGGCCGGGGAACGTCGAGAGATCGAAGTCCGGCGGGCTGATCAGGTAGATCTGGGGATGGTCTTGGGCGTCGGGCATGATGGCCGGTCCGGATTTGTCTTTGGTCTCGTGCTTCTAGCGGGGAATAGCGGGCTTGGCCATGGGGTAAGGGGGGTGTTCTTGCCCTTGCGTTCTGCGCACAGTATCACCGCGCCAGCGCGTTCCAGAGGTGATGATGCCCAGCCCCGATCCCCAGCCAGCTTTCGTCCTGATCCGCCCGCAAATGGGCGAGAACATCGGCGCGGCAGCCCGTGGCATGTGGAATTTCGGCCTAGACCGGATGCGCATCATCGACCCGCGCGACGGCTGGCCGAACCAGAAGGCCGTCGCCATGGCCAGCGGGGCGGGCCGTCTGCTGGACGCGGCGCAGATCTTTGCGGATACGCCTGCAGCGATTGCCGATTGCGATTATGTCTATGCCACCACGGCGCGTCCGCGCGGCCTGACCAAGCTGGTCCTGACGCCAGAGGCCGCGATGCAGGATGCGCGTCGCCGGATCGCCGAAGGCCAGAGGGTGGCGGTGATGTTCGGGCCGGAACGCTCGGGCATGGAAAACGTCGATATCGCACGGGCGAATGCGATCATCTCGGTTCCGGTGAACCCCGATTTTCCGTCCCTGAACCTTGCGCAATGTGTCCTGCTGACCGGCTACGAATGGCGGCGCGAGACGGTGCCGGCAGAGGCTGCGCGCGTCGATGCGCTCGCCGATTGGGCCGAGAATATCGAGATCGAGAAGCTGGCCGATCATTACGAGACGCAACTGGCGGAGGCGGGGTTCTTTTATCCCAAGGCCAAGGCCGAGAACATGAAGATGAACCTGCGCAACCTGTGGTCACGCATGCCGCTGACACGGGCCGATGTGCAGATGCTGCACGGGATCATGCGGCAGATGGTGCGCTGGAAGACCCGCGACTGAGGCGACCCACCTTGCGGCACCCTGACGCTTGCAGCCTCCCTGATGCAGGCCTAGGTTCCGTCCCAACACGAAACGAGGACCGTCATGGCTGAGAAGCGCTCTATTTTCCAAGAGGTCGGCGATACCCCCAAGCAGGCCGCCGCCCCGGGCGGGATCGACAAGGCGCGTGGCGGCGCGCGCGGGTTGATCCGCGGCTGGCTGATGGTGCTTTTCGGGCTTGTGGTGGTGATGATCGTTGTCGGCGGGCTGACACGGCTGACGGACAGCGGCCTGTCGATCACCGAATGGAAGCCGGTCACCGGTGCCCTGCCGCCCATGTCCGAGGCCGCGTGGCAGGCGGAATTCGACCTTTACCGCGCGATCCCGCAATACCAGTTGCAAAACCGCGGCATGTCCCTGTCCGAGTTCCAATTCATCTATTGGTGGGAATGGGGACACCGCCAGTTGGGCCGGTTCATCGGCTTGGTCTGGGCCCTGGGCTTTGGCTATTTTCTTGTCACGCGCAAGATCCCGGCGGGCTGGACGGGGCGGCTTTTGTTCATCGGTGCGCTCGGCGGGCTTCAAGGCGCGATCGGATGGTGGATGGTGTCCTCGGGCCTTGAAGAGGGGATGCTGAGCGTTGCGTCCTATCGGTTGGCGACCCATCTGGGTCTGGCCTTCGTGATCTTCGGCTTCATCGCGTGGTATGTCTATCTCTTGGGGCGACCGCAGGCTGACCTGATGCAATCGCGGCGCAGCGCTGATGCGGGGCTGATGCGGCACGGGTCGGTCCTTGCTGCGTTCGCCTTCGTGCAGATCCTGCTTGGCGCGCTGGTGGCCGGTATCGACGCAGGCCGCGCCTTCCCCGACTGGCCGCTGATGGCGGGCGGCTTTCTGCCGCCTGATCCCTTGGCGCTGCAACCGGTCTGGCGGAATTTCTTCGAGGATGCGGGCCTTGTGCAGTTCATGCACCGGATGGCGGGGTATTTCCTTTTTGCTTACGGTCTTTTTGTCTGGGTCAAGGCGCGCCGGTCGGCCAATGGCCACACACGCTTTGCCTTCAATGCGATGATGGCGATGATGCTGATCCAGATGTGTATCGGCATCGTGACCGTCATCTACATGGCCCCATGGCAGATCGCGATTGTCCATCAGTTCGGCGCGGTGGTCCTCTGGGCGCTGATCCTGCGGGGCCGTTTCCTTGCCCAATATCCCCTTGCCCAAAGCATCCGAGGCTGACCATGACCGCATATGACGATCTGATGGCGTTCCAGCGCGAGACCGAAGCCCTGGGCGAGGTTGCGGGCCGCCTTGGCTGGGATCAGGAAACCATGATGCCCGAGGGCGCGACACCGCAGCGCGCCGAAGAGCACGCGGCCCTCGCCAAGGTGCTGCATGCGCGGCGTATCGATCCGCGCATCGGGGACTGGCTGGAAAAGGCGGAAGCGGCGGACGATGTCGCCGCCGCCAATCTGCGCCACATCCGCCGTGATTTCGAACGCACCGCCAAGGTCCCCGCCGATCTTGCGGCGGCACTCGCCAAGACCACGTCACTTGCGCATCGCGTCTGGGCGAACGCCCGGGCAGACGAGAACGTGGCCGCCTTCCTGCCCATGTTGGCACAGGTGGTCGCCCTGCGCATCGAAGAGGCACAGGCCGTCGCAGGCAATACCGATCCCTATGATGCCTTGCTTGACGACTATGAACCCCAGGCGACGGGGGCCACGATCGCCGCGATGTTCGACAGCCTGCGCCCGCGTCTGGTCGCCCTGCGTGCTGCGATCCTCGACAAGCCCGCACCACAGACGCTGGTGGGTGAATTCGACGAGGCGGCGCAACTGATGCTGTCAGAAAAGCTCGCG